>JBCDGN010000039.1:0-33391 GCA_038751255.1 Pseudomonadota bacterium | reverse complement strand
CCAACAAACACCGCTCTACGACAAGTGGCTGGATTTTACGCCGCCATGGTGGCCGGTTTTCTCACCGCCATTGACATTTAATCGGTTCCATATCCTGCGACTTTGAAGAAGTTGAAGCATTTTTCGTCTGTGAAGAGATCACAGGCATTACCTACAGCAGTCCAAAGCGCGTCATAGGTTCGAGCCGCTGCCTTTCGGATCAGCGCTTTGAGCTTTGAGAACGCCATCTCAATCGGGTTCAGATCGGGGGAAAACGGCGGCAAGAGCAGGAACCATGCGCGGACGTCGCGTACGGGCGGGTTGGCCGGGGCACTCATTTTGGGTCAATTGGAAGCCCTAGCAGGCTGGACTGGTGTGGTGATCGGATTGGTACTTGCGCAGATACTATTCATCATCATTGCGACGCGCCTGAAGTAGGCGCTCACACGTCAATCGTTTAGACCGAGGTCGAAGCTAGCCTTCGTTGAAGTTTTCGCCGATTTGCGAGAGCGCGCGAGGCTTCCTGAGAGACAGGCTCTCAAGAAAACTGAAGCTGCACTTTCATGGCCTGGCTGCGGTCAGAGGCAAGCTCAAAGGCTTCTTTGGCATCGGACAGTCTAAGCTGATGCGAGATAAAGGGCTTCACATCGATATAGCCTTTTTGCATCAAGCTGACCCCGGTAAAGAATTCTTCATGAAAGCGGAAGGAGCCTTTGAGTGTCAGCTCTTTTGCTGTCATTGCCTGCATGGGCAGCGTCATGTCTCCGCCGAGACCCAGCTGGAGAAGCGTCGCGCCGGGGCGCAGGCTTGGCACTGCTGAGATGATTGCCGGGGCGGCGCCAGAGCATTCATATTGCAGATCGAAGCTGCCTTTGCCTTTTGCATAGCGGTCGAGCCGATCACTGTACTTGGCGACATTGATAGTCTCATCTGCGCCAGCTTTCCGTGCGAGCTCTAACGTGAAATCACTCAGATCGGTCGCGACGATCAGATCAGCACCGGCGCGCCGCGCTGCTAGGATTGAGACGATCCCGATGGGGCCGCATCCGGTTACCAGGACCGATTTGCCCAGCATTTCGCCAGCGCGTTTGGTGGCGTGAAGCGCCACAGCCAAGGGTTCTCCCATGGCTGCTTCTCCGGGCGTAAGCCCATCTGCCGGGGCGCATTGCACGGCTTCTGCGATCAACTCCTGCCGGAACGCCCCTTGGATATGTGGGAACGGCATGGCCGACCCGTAAAAGCGCATATTCATGCAATGATTGTACTGCGCGCGCGCGCAGTATTCGCACTGCATACAAGGACGTGACGGCGAGATCGCCACCAATTGCCCAACCCTGAGCCCGGTTACGCCCTCGCCGAGTTCGGTGATGTGACCCGCAACCTCATGACCGAGGATCATCGGCTCTTTTAATTTGATTGGGCCAAAACCGCCGTGGTTGTAGTAATGCAAGTCCGACCCGCAGATGCCACCGCTGGCCATGGCGATGCGAACCTGGCCAGCCCGAAGATCTTCAGAGGGGCGATCCTCAATCCGCAGGTCTTTTGCGGCATGAATGACAACTGCTTTCATGGCCAGCCTTTCAAACTACCGGGGTTGGCAGGTCTTCGCCCGCGAAATGTGCCGTCAAGTTGTCGCGCAAAAGCTGGCCCATGGCTTTGCGGGTCTCAATCGTGCCCGACGCGTGATGTGGCTGCAAAAGAACATTGTCCAACGCCAAGAAACGTGGATTGAGCGCCGGTTCTCCTTCGAACACGTCGAGTGCTGCCGCGCCGAGCGTATTTGCCTCTAGCGCGGTCAGGAGTGCGTCTTCATCTATGTTTGAGGCGCGCGAGATGTTAATGAGCATCCCAGTTGGACCGAGGGCTTCGATAACTTGCGTGCTGACGATATGTTTCGTCGCCGCGGAGGCGGCCAGCGTGACGAAGTAGAAATCGGCATGCTCTGCCAGAGCAACGGGATCTGCGATAAAGGTCCAGTCCGGCGCGAAATCCCGCGGGGCCAGATCGGAATAGGCGATGTCCATATCGAAACCTTGCAGCCGTTTCGCGACCTCAAATCCGATCCGGCCAAGTCCCAAAACCCCAACCTTTTTGCCGTAAACACGGGATTGCAGAGCATAGAGCCCGTTCGCTGCCCAGTTACCGCTGTGAACCCAATCCGATGCCCCGAGCATGCCGCGAGAATGACACAGCATCATCGCTACACCCAAATCCGCCACATCACCGGTCAATACGTCAGGCGTGTTGGTCACTCGAATACCGCGCGCGCGGCAGGCCTCGATGTCTACCGCGTCATAGCCAACCCCGTAGACCGATATGATCTCAAGATTTGGGCAAGCGGCGATCAAATCGGCATCTGCACCCAATTCTCCGCGTGTGGCGATGCCGCGGACCGAGGGACCCTGGGCAGCGATCATGGCTTCGGGGTCTTTAGCCTCGAAGAGCCGGTGCATCACAAAGGCATCGTCCAATGGTATCTGGTCCCAATCGGGATAGGGCCCGATCTGAAGCAATTCCGGCTTTGCCATTGGGCTTCCTCCTTGACTCGAGTGTTATCGATAACATAGTCTCTCCACAAATTCTTGTCGACAGAAAAAAAGGACCGTCATGTCTCTTACGCTCTTTGATCTTAGTGGAAAGCGGGCGCTCATCACCGGTTCTTCTCAAGGAATTGGGTATGCTCTGGCCCGTGGATTGGGAGATGCGGGGGCAACACTTGTCCTCAATGGACGGGACGTTGCAAAGCTTGAAAAGGCTGCAGAGGCGTTGAAAGCTGAAGGGAAAGCCGTCGAAACGCTGCCTTTTGATGTGACCGATCACATTGGTGCCGCTGAGGCCATTGATGGTTTTGAGGCCGGCACCGGTCAGATCGACATTTTGGTGAATAATGCCGGTATGCAGCATCGCGCGCCTCTGCATGAGTTTCCCGCAGACGCTTTTGAGAAACTGCTCCAGACCAACATCGCCAGCGTTTTCCATGTGGCCCAAGCCTGTGCGAAGCACATGATCCCGCGCAAAGAGGGTAAGATTGTCAATATCTGCTCGGTTCAAACGGCGCTCGCACGACCTGGGATCGCCCCCTACACGGCCACAAAAGGAGCTGTTGCGAACTTGACCAAAGGCATGGCGACCGATTGGGCAGCCTATGGGCTGCAATGCAATGGGCTTGCCCCGGGATATTTCGACACGCCATTGAACAAGGCTTTGGTTGAGAACCCAGAGTTCTCTGCCTGGCTGGAAAAGCGCACGCCCGCAGGTCGTTGGGGCAATGTTGAAGAGCTGGTGGGCACCTGCATTTTCCTTTCCTCCGCCGCGTCCTCATTCGTCAATGGCACAACGATTTTCGTCGATGGCGGGATCACGGCCTGCCTTTGAGGCGCCAGTGGGTGAATTGAACAAAGGGAGCGAGGAATGAGTTTAAACGTTGCATTGATTGGGGCCGGAGCTATGGGCGGCGCGATAGGCACGCGTTTGGCAGAGCAGGGTGTCACTCTTTCCGTTTTTGATCTGGACGCTGCAAAGGTCCAACTTCTAGTGGACAAAGGCGCTCTTGCCGTAAGCTCTGCAGCAGAGGCTGCCGCCGTCAGCGATTACGTGATCACAAGCCTCAATTCACCCAAGATCGTCGATATTGCGGTGTTCGGGGCAGGAGGTGTGGCCGAGGGTGCAAAGACTGGCACATTGATCATCGACATGTCCTCCATCGATCCCGAGGCCACCAAAGAGCTTGCAGCGAAAGCGGCAGAGAAGAGCCTGCGTTGGGTTGATAGCCCGCTGTCAGGCGGTGCGCCTAAGGCTTTGATTGGAGAGCTCACACTGATGGCTGGCGGGGATGCGGTGGATGTCAAAGACGCCCATGAGGTTCTGCAGCATGTGGCATCGAATTACACCCATATGGGCCCGGTCGGAGCGGGACAGACTACAAAATTGATCAATCAGGTGCTGTGTGGGCTGGGTTTCATGGCCGTGGCAGAGGCCACTCAACTGGCGCTCGATGCTGGGGTCGATGCCGCCAAGGTGCCTCAGGCGTTGAAAGGTGGCCGGGCCGACAGCGCGCTTTTGCAGGAATACATGCCGCGCTACGTGTCCAAGGATTATCGCCGGACCGGCCGGATCGACAATATGGTCAAGGACCTCAATGGCGCTTTGGACTTGGCGCGGCGCACCCATACTTCGATGCCGCTGACCGCCCTCTGCACCGAAATACACCGCATGTTGACCGCAGCGGGATTGGGTGGGGAAGATGAAGCGGCGCTGATGGAATATTTCAAAGGACCCGATAAGGAGATCGTCGGATGATCACCCGCTATGCTTTTTTTGAAGGCAGCATTAAAGACGGCCAGACCGATGCTTTCCGTAATGCAGTCATGGAGCGTTTGGTGCCACTCTGGACCCAGTTTCCCAGCAATATAGAGGTTCGAGTGATGTTCTCTGAAGACCGCGACGAGGGCGCGCCGGAGTTTCCTATGGTGCTGGGCATCAGCTATCCCGACATCGCCGCGATGGAAGCTGCGCTCGACAGTCCCGCACGCGGACAATCAAAAGAGGTGACTGGCGAGATTGTCGATGAGTTTTTCGACGGTCGCATCCATCACCATGTCACCGTCGCAAATGAGTTCAAAGCCTAACACGGGCCTGCAAATTCGCGGTCGGGCGATGCGGGAGTTCTTTATTCGCCCGGCTTGGTGTCGGGATGGTCTCCGGGACGCGTGGTCCACCAACCCATCTTCGAGATCTTGTTTCCCGGAAGGGTCGGATCTGCGCCCCAGATCGCCTGATAGGTATCAAATGCCCGGCCCTTGGACTGGGCGAAGACTGCCGCCAGAACCAAGATCAGCCAATAGCCCAAGATTGCGCCCCACATCCAGCGAGGCGCATTGGCAGCCCAGAGCCCTGAAAGTATTGTTGTCCCGCCAAGAAAGAGGGCCGCGTAGCCCGCGACGCGATGCACCCATTCAAAAGCGATGCGCCAGCACGTCATATCGTAGTGATCGCCGTGCAGGCTGCCGTCAGATCGCGGATCGGTGGGCCCGCCCTTGCTGCCACGGAAATAGCCGGAAGCAACTTGCAGGGTTCCCAAGACCAACAGCGTGTAGCCAAAAGCTTTGTGGAGCGGCGCGCTAGGCAGCTCTCCAGACGCGCTCCAGATAAGCCCAAGCCCAAGAAGTGAGAGCGCATAGGCCAGCGTCTGGGACTTCCAGTGGACCGCCCACCAAAATGTGCTGTCCAATTCACGCGGCCAATCTTGCCAGGGCAGGATCTTCATATAGCGCGCCACAAAGATCGCGGTTGGCGCCAGCACACCCCAGGCCAGTGTCATGGTGCGTGCATGCCAAGACAGTGCTGCCCCGACATGATGCTCGCGGGACAGATCGATCGGGGTTAAGAGCCACTCCCACATCGTTGCATCTGCCGCTTTGATCAGCCTTTCACCGCGCCTGCTGTCATCCCGGTGATGATCTGACGCGAGGCGAGCAGGGTAAAGATGATAGGCGGGATCGCGAGCAACATGCCGGTGGCCATGATCACGCCCCATTCCACGTTAAACTCGCTCATATTATTCACGATGAGGATCGGCACGGTCTTGGTGTCGCGATCACTGAGCACCGAGGCGAGAAGGTACTCGTTCCACGCGATGCGGAAGGTAAAGATCGCAGCGGCGGCAAGACCCGGTTTGATCAGCGGCAGAACCACGAGGAAGAAAACCTTGAAAGGGCCTGCACCATCGACGCGCGCGGCCTCTTCAAGAGAGTAGGGGACCTGAACGATGAAGCTTTGTAAAATCCAAATCACAAAAGGCAAGTTCATCGCCACATAGACCAGGATGATCCCCGAATAGGTTCCCGCGAGGCATACATCCCCACGCCCGCCCCAGGTTGCGCGAATGTACTCGCCGACCATGGAGGCTTTGGAGATGCAAAACTCGTTGTTCCAGAGCCCAAAGACGGGGACCAACAAGACTGCGGGCGGCACCATACGGACCGCAAGCGTCGAGAGCGAGGCCGTGTCCCGGCCCATAAATTCAAAGCGCACCAGCGCATAGGCCGCCATACAGCCGATGATCAGCGTCAAGGCGGTCGAGACCAGCGCTATGATGAGAGAGTTGGAAAAGGCCTGGCCGAATTTCAGCCCACAATAGTCCAAATGCGCAGGTGCGTAAGGGAGGATATCGCAAAGCGCGGTTTCGTAGTTCTGGATCGTCGGCAGAAACAGAAGCCCTGATGTCCCAGAAATGATATCCACGTCCAATTTGAACGAGTTGACGAACATCAACATGATTGGGCCGACCGACATGAAGACCAGGGCCGCGAGCAGAGCATAGAAAGCAGGGTTTTGTCTTTGATAAGGTTTGGCAGACATTTCTAGTCCTCCGCATTCGCTGCGTTGCGCATGCGCTGGGCACGCACGGATTGCACCTTGTTGAGCGCGAACATCATAAGGGTCAGCAGCATCAACAGCATGAGCAGGTAATTTGACATGGCCGCAGCCGTCCCAAGTTCTCGGAACTCTGTCGCGGTGCGTGAGATGCGCAGCGCGAGGATCTCAGTTGAGAGTCCGGGGCCGCCCTCGGTCATGACCAAGATCACTTCCAGTACTTTGAACGCATCGATCAGGCGCAAAAGACAGGTGACGATCAGAACCGGCATCATCAGCGGCAATTTGATGTGGATGATCTGCTGCCAACCATTGGCGCCGTCGATCCGCGAGGCTTCAAGCGCTGATTGCGGCAGCGATTGCAGCGCCGCGAGTGAGAGAATGAAGATAAACGGGGTCCATTGCCAGATATCCGCAATGATCACCGCCATAAGCGCGTTCTGACCAAGCCAATCGACGCCCTCGAGGCCGATAGACTTCAGAAACTTGTTAAATGTCCCAACTGTTGGGTGGTACATGTAGCGCCACATCAGGCCGACCACGACCGGAGCGATCATCATTGGTAGGATGAAAAGCGTCCGCAAAACCGACATGCCGCGGATGTTGCGGTCCAAGAGCAGGGCGAGACCGACACCGAGAAACATCTCAACACTGACGACAACCGCGGCGAAGGTTAGCGTGACCCGAGTGCTTTCCAAAAAGGCGGGGTCTTTCAGAAGCGTGAAGTAGTTCTTCAGCCCCGTGAATTCGGCTTCGCCCAGCGACTGACTGGGGTTCCAATCATGGAAGCTACCCCAGATCATATAAAGAAGCGGGTAGAGAAGCGCGACCACCATGATCACCGCCGCAGGGGCAAAGAACAGATAGGGTGTCAGCCGGTTGGCCGTGGCGATTTTCATCTGCGCTCTCCGTTGCCGGTGGCGAAGGTCAATAGGGGATTAGCGGGGCAGGGAAGGCGGGGAAGATTTCTCTCCCCCACCCTCGGGAGGATTACTGCCAGGTGTAGTAACCTGCTTCATCCATAACCGCCCGGGTGCGCTCAGCGACACCGTCCAGGGCGGTTTGGATATCCTCGTCATCGTCGGTCAGCACCTTGGACAGCGTGGTGCCCAAATCCGCATTGATCTTGCCCCATACCGGGATGATCGGGCGCCAGTCGGGATCGGCATGTTGCAGCGCCTCACCAAAGGTCGCCATATGCGGGAATTTCTCGTTCACCTCGGCATCCGCGTGGGTGGAGAAGCGGGAAGGGTTGCCGCCAGCCATCGCCACCAGCTTGTCGCCTTCTTTCGAGGTCAGCCATTGCATCAGCAAGAAGGCCGCTTCTTTGTTCTCGGCGTTGGAGGGGATGCCGATGCCGAAACCACCGGTTTGCGACCCACGACGCACACCTTCAGGATGAAGCGCCCAGCCTACTTTGCCGACAACTTTGGACTTGCTAGGGTCATCGATTTGTCCAGCCACAACGGATGTGTCGAGGAACATTGCGGTGTCACCATTGAGGAAGCTGCCGAGCGCTTCACCGAAGCCAAAGCTTGCCGCGCCTTCAGGTCCACAATCCACGATCTGTTTCAGCGCTTCGGCCGCCTGAACGCCCTCAGCATTGTTCATGATCGGATTCCATTCATCGTCGAAAATCCGGCCGCCGAGCGGTGCAAGATGCAGAAGATAGGCATGCGACGCGTGGTGGCCGGAGGCCGCGCGCGAGGACAAACCGCCCATGCCAGGCTCAAGCTCAGGGATCTTGCACGCGATCTCGAGCAACTCGTCATAGGTCTGCGGCACTTCCAGACCGTGCTTTTCAAAGATGTCCTTCCGGTAGCCAAGAACCGAGGTCTCCGACCCGTAAGGGATCCCGAACAGCGAGCCCGTCTTGCCTTCTAGATAGCCTTTGTTCCCGCCCGCGAAGCCGATGTTGTAGACATAACCATCGATCAGATCATCCGCGTCATAAGCGGGATCAGCAAGCTTGGGGTTCATGTAGTATTTGGCCAGGTTCTCAAGCTGATCGGCGTAAACGTAATCGGCCTTTGAGAACACCACATAGGCGATCAGATCGTATTCGCCCTCGTCTTGTGCAAGCTCCAGGGTCTGACGCTCGCGCATCTTCAAATAAGGCAACTGGTCGACCTCAACCTCGATCCCGGTCTGTTTGGTAAACTCCGGCAGGATTTTCCGCACCGCGTCGTAGTGCGGATGGGCTGGGAAGTTCACAATAAGGGTTGTGCCTGCGTAGTCCTCATAAGGGTTCGCAAGGGCTGTCGAAGCCATCAGTACCGCGCCGGTCGCCAGAGCGGTTAAGCCTTTGGTCAATTGCATCATGTTTGGTTCCTCCCTGATGCGCGTAGGACGGGGTCAGAGGCGCTGGCCGCTCTCCCTGTCGAAAATCATCATTTCGTCGGTTAGGACGCCGAAAGTTCGCGTGTGGCCGGCCGTCAATTGCGACTGGCTTGGCACTTCGACCAGCACCTCGGTGCTGCCGCAATGGGTCACGAGAACAGATTGTGCGCCAAGATATTCTGACACCACGATCTTCAATTCGATCGGGGCGCCGTCGGTCACGTCATTGGAAAAGGACGATGGGCGCACACCCAAAGTGACCTCGCGCCCAGCTGCAGCATCGCCGATGCGTTGCCCCTGCGCGACGCTGAGTGGGAGAAGATAGCCTTCGCCACGAATCCAGAGCTGATCGTTTTCTTGGGACAGCTCGCCCTCTAAAAAGTTCATCGCTGGAGAGCCGATAAAGCCTGCCACGAATTTGTTGACCGGATCCGCAAACAACTCTTGCGGCGTGCCTTGCTGCTGGATCTTCCCCGCGTTCATCACCACGATCCGGTCGCCAAGCGTCATCGCCTCGACCTGGTCATGGGTGACGTAGACGAAGTTCTTTTTGATCCGGTCGCGCATTTCGGCGAGCTCGGTGCGCATCTTAGCACGCAGCTTCGCGTCCAAGTTCGAGAGGGGCTCGTCCAACAGAAACGTACCCGCATCGCGCACCAGCGCCCGCCCCATCGCGACCCGCTGGCGCTGACCGCCCGAAAGCTCTGCTGGTTTGCGATCGAGAAGGTGCTCAATGTGCAGCATCTCGGCAGCTTTCTCGACCCGCGTCTTAATCTCGGTGGAGGGTGTCTTGGCTAAGCGCAGCGCAAAGGACATGTTTTTGGCGATGTTCATATGCGGGTAAAGCGCATAGTCCTGGAACACCATTGCAATGTCGCGATCTTTGGGCTCGCGCTTCGACACCGGTTCGCCATCGAAATAGATCTCGCCTTCGGTCAGGGTCTCGAGGCCCGAAAGAATGCGCAACGTCGTGGACTTGCCGCAGCCCGAAGGGCCGACCAACACGGTGAACTCGCCGTCTTGCAAAGACAAATCCAACGGCGGAAGCACCTCAACTTCACCGAAAGACTTGGTGACTTGTTCGAATACAATCTCCGGCAAGATCTGCCCTCCCGAAAGGTCAGCCTATTTGTTATCGATATCATTGCGTGTGGACATCGACCTGGAAAGATGGAAATATGAAAACGTGGGTTAACGTTATCGTTGCAGCATAACCCATTGAAAGGGATGGGAAGTGCCGGAGCGGAAGAAGAACGGCAAAGCGACGATACAAGATGTGGCGGCCGCGGCGGGGGTCTCTGTCATGACCGTCTCGCGATCGATCAGAGGCGTGGACGGCGTCTCTTCCCAAACCCGAACGCGGGTGCGCCAGATCGCAAAAGAGATGAACTATCTGCCCAATTCCAACGCCAGCGCCTTGGTGCGGTCGAGTTCGAAACTGATCGGAATATCCATCCCGACGCTCTTCAATGAGGTCTTTGCCGACATGATGATGGGTATGCGGCGCACATTCGAGCAGGCGGGGTATTCCTCGGTTGTTGACACCACCGACTACGACCGCGAGCGAGAAAAGCGGTTTCTTGAGCGGTTGTTGGCGTGGCAACCCGCCGCCATCATCCTAACCGGGACGGATCAACCGAACGAAACCGCAGCCTTGATCAAAGAGCGCAATATCCCGTGCTTGCAGATTTGGGACATTGCAGAGAAACCGATCGATCTTTGTGTTGGGATCGATCACCAGAAAGCGGGTCTCGCTCTGGGACGTTATTTGGCCGGTTTGGGCTATCGCAAACCGGCTTTCATCGGGCGGCCCATGGGCAGCGATACCCGCGCGGACGCCCGTTTCAAGAGTCTTGAGACGACATTCGCAGAGGTAGGCGGGGCTGTTCCGCGCCGCATCAATGTCTCTTCGGACAATGATTTTAATTTGGGCGCAGAGGGATTTGGCCAGATCGATTGGCGTGATCCACCTGATTTGATTTGCGGGCTCAACGATCACGTTGCGGTTGGCATCATGTTCGCCGCTGAGAAAGCCGGCCGGTCTGTGCCCGAAGACTTGGGCATCGCTGGGTTCAATGCGCTTGGCATCACCGAAGTTCTGCCAACCCGGTTGACCACGATGGAAACCCCACGCCGTGAGCTTGGCCTGGTCGGTGCGCGCAATCTGCTGGCGCGCTTGAACGGCGTGGCGCCAGACCCCGTAACTGCTTTGCCGTGTCGGATTGTCGAAGGACAGACGACCCGGCAAATGGCATAGGAGAGTCCGTTTGAGCCGCGTGAAGATGAAAGACGTGGCGGATGCGGCGGGCGTCTCGGTTATGACCGTCAGCCGCGCGTTCCGCGAGGATGCCTCGATCAGTGCAAAGACCCGTAGCAAAATTCGCGAGGCTGCTGACCGGCTGGGGTATGTCTTCGACAACACAGCTGCGAGTTTTCGCACCAAGCGCACAGGTTTTGTTGCGGTCATCATTCCGTCGATCAACAACGCCAATTTCGCCGAAACCGTGCGCGGTCTTTCTGATGTTTTGTCCCAGAACGGCTATCAGGTGCTGCTCGGCTACACCAACTACAAGGCGGAGCGGGAGGAGGAGTTGGTCGAACAATTTCTCAGCCGCAGGCCGGATGCGATTGTGCTGACCGGCGGGGCCCATACGGAACGTGCACAGAACCTCTTGCGGAATGCGGCTATCCCTATTGTGGAGACCTGGGACATGCCCACATTCCCAATGGGACATGTGGTGGGATTTTCGAATGAAAATGCAATGAAGGCATTGGTCGGCCATCTGGTGACCAAAGGCGCCAAACGGATCGCCTTTATCGGCGGCGACTCCGTTGAGGATCCCAGAGGGAGGTCACGCCGCCTTGGGTTTCTTGCCGCAATGGAGCATTTCGGGCTTGACGCGTCTCGCTTGATCGATGCAGGCGAGCCGCCGATTTCTATGACCGAAGGCGCCAGCGCAATGGAGGCGCTGTTGGAAACCTTTCCCGACACCGATGCGGTGGCTTGTGTCTCTGATCTTTGCGCCTTCGGGGCGCTTTCCACGGCCATGCGGCGCGGCATCACCATCCCAGGCGATCTGATGCTCGCAGGCTTCGGCGCATATGAGATCGCAAGTGTTGCCGTGCCGAGCCTGACCACCATAGATGCTTTCCCGCGGGCCATTGGGGAGCAAGCCGCTCAGATCATCCTGGAGACAAACGCCAATAGCGGTCCAGTCAGCAAGACCAAGATTGAGATCGAACCAGAACTTCGGCTGGGCCGCAGTACCCGGCGAGATCAGTGACTGTCGCGCGGGACAAAGGTTTTGGCGATCCGCTGATATTTGACGGCGGGTTTCAGCACCATGCCCTCGCTCAACTGATCGACGATGCCACGTTGGATCTCCTGCCAGGGGGTCTGATGATCGGGATAAGGAAAGCCGCCTGCCTCGGTCAGCGCTTGGCGCCGCGCGTCGAGTTCTTCTTCTGAAATCAGGATATCGGCGCTGCCTTTGTTCAAATCCACGCGCACCATGTCGCCTGTCTGGATCAATGCAAGTCCGCCCATCACGGCGGCCTCTGGTGAGGCGTTTAGGATTGAGGGACTGCCCGAGGTGCCCGATTGGCGGCCATCGCCGATACAAGGCAGTGCGGTGACACCCTGTTTCAAAAGCGCGGCGGGCGGCTGCATGTTCACAACTTCCGCCGCGCCGGGATAGCCTATCGGTCCTGCACCACGGATCACCAAAATGCTGTGTTCATCGATCCCAAGCTCCGGATCGTCGATACGGTGGTGGTAATCCTCTGGGCCTTCAAACACCACGGCACGCCCCTCAAAGGCTTCGGGATCATCGGGGTTTGACAGATATCGGTCACGAAATTCTTCCGAGATCACCGAGGTTTTCATCAAGGCGCTGTCGAAAAGGTTTCCCTGGAGGTTCAAGAAACCGGCCGCTGATTTCAACGGCTCTCCGAAGGGACGGATCACTTCCGCATTGCTCACCGCCGCGTCGGCGTAGATCTCGGCATAGGGTTTGCCTGTCACGGTAACAGCGTCGAGATGGGGCAAGGCGTCATTGGCCATCAACTCTGCGACCACGCCAGGCACGCCCCCGGCACGAAAGAAATCCTCGCTGAGATATATGCCAGCTGGCTGCACATTACAGAGCAATGGAATGTGATGCCCAAGGCTTTGCCAATCATCATTCGACAGCGCCACACCGACATGGCGTGCAACAGCGTTCAAATGGATCGGCGCATTCGAAGAGCCCCCAATGGCTGAGTTGACGACAATGGCATTTTCAAACGCCTCGCGGGTCATCACATCTGAGGGCTTTAGGTCTTCATGCACCATCTCGACGATGCGTTTGCCGGTGGCATAGGCCATCTGACCACGCTCGCGATAGGGGGCGGGGATGGCGGCAGAGCCCGGAAGTTGCATGCCGAGCGCCTCGGCCAGCGAATTCATTGTGCTCGCCGTGCCCATCGTGTTGCAATAGCCCACCGAGGGGGCGGAGGCCGCGGCGATGTCCATGAACTCGTTATAGTCGATCTCGCCTTTGGCCAGCCGTTGCCGGGCTGCCCAGATGATCGAACCTGAACCGACGCGTTCGCCTTTGTACCAACCGTTCAGCATCGGCCCGACGGAGAGAGCAATGGCGGGGATGTCAACCGTGGCGGCGGCCATCAACAGCGCGGGCGTGGTTTTATCGCAGCCGATTGTCAGAACCACACCGTCCAAGGGATAGCCAAAGAGCGACTCGACCAAGCTCAGATACGCCAGGTTCCGATCCAATGAAGCGGTGGGGCGCTTGCCGGTCTCTTGAATTGGGTGCACCGGAAACTCCAGCGGCACCCCCCCCATGGAGACGATGCCGTCGCGCAACCGTTTGGCCAATTCCAGATGGTGGCGGTTGCAGGGGCTCAGATCTGACCCTGTTTGTGCGATCCCGATGATGGGCTTGCCGGATTGGATCTCTTCCCGGGTGAGGCCGTAATTCAGGTACCGCTCGAAATAAAGCGCCGTCAAATCTGGATTGTCCGGATTGTCGAACCAGAGTTGGGACCTGAGTGTCATGCTGTGTTCCTTGATATGGCCCGTTTGAGCCGGTGATCTGAGTTTTTGGGACCGAGTCTGCGCTCAGGCCGCGGTTGGAATAATGGCTCCCCGGTGGCGGATCACCTGGCTTGCCAAGATATGACCCGCACGCAGTGCCGCCTCATCCGGTTGCCCCAGCGCGAGCGCGCCGAGATAGCCTGCGTTGAAGCTATCCCCCGCAGCAGTGGTGTCGACCACCTTTTCCACGATGGGCAGACCACTCGGTGTTTCGCCGGTCGCCAGGTTCAAAGGACCCTCTGCGCCACGTTTCATCGCACCGGACCGCACACCAAATGACTTAAGACGGGCAACAACTGCGTCAGGACCGGCATCACCGAAAAGTTCCATCTCATCATCGACCGAGGGCAGGGCAATATCGGTATGGGACCAGAAGGCACGGGTGGTATCCCGCGCGATATCTTCAGACGCCCAAAGACGTGGTCGGTAGTTGCTGTCAAAGGCGATCGTGCCGCCAGCGCTGCGATATCCATCGATCCAATCCAACAGCGCCGCGCGAATGTCTTCCGGCAGGATCGCCACCGAGATGCCGGACAGATAAATCAAGTCAAAACTGCTCAGCCTGTCGAATGTCACTTCGCACGGCTCTTGGAGGAGCGTTCGCGCCGCCGCATTCTCGCGCCAGTAAGAGAAACTTCGCTCGCCGATATCATTTGTATGCACCGCGTAGATGCCAGGAAGGCGCGTCTCTCGCCGCTCGACCCAGTTGCTGGCAAGCCCGTGATTGGCAAGTTCCTGCATGATCCGTTCGGAATATGGATCGGTGCCGAGTGCGGTGACGTAGGCGATAAGAGCGCCAAAGCCTTGCAGTGCCCGGGCGAGATAAACGGCGGTGTTGTAAGTGTCACCTGCGACCCCCAGTTTTGTGTCGCCGTTGGGCAAGCTCACCAATTCCATCATGACTTCGCCAATGCAGGCGATTTTTGGATAGGTGAGATTATCTGCCGTCATTGCTGCACTCATTTGGTGGCACTCTTTTGCTGCCAAGGGCCGGCATCAGGGGACTTGTACACCTTGTCGGTTCAAGGTCACACGGTAAAGGCTCGTGGTCGCGGTGATAAAGAGTTGGTGCTTTGCACGACCCCCAAAGCAGATATTCGACACCAACTCCGGCACGAAAACTTTCCCCATAAGCCTCCCTTCTGGAGAAATGCAATGGACACCATCGGCGGCTGAGGACCAAAGATTACCTTCGCTATCTAAACGCATGCCATCTGCTGCGCCGGGCGAGATCGTGTGGAAGTGGCGGCCGTTTTCGGGCCGGCCATTGCGCATATCGTACACCCGGATATGAGTGTCATCGTCTGAAAACATGCGGCCCGTATCGGCGACATAAAGGCGGCTTTCATCCGGCGAAAAAGCCAAACCGTTCGGGCCGTTCATGTCGGTCACCACCGCGTCGACCGCGCCGGTTTCGGGATCTAAGCGATAGACATTACAGGGGTTTTCTTGGACCGCGGTACTGCCTTCGTAATCCGTCATGATCCCATAATGCGGATCGGAGAACCAAACTGAACCGTCGGATTTCACCACCACATCATTGGGCGAGTTGAGCCGTTTGCCGTCAAACTTGTCTGCCAGAACAGTGACCGACCCATCATGTTCGGTCCGGGTCACGCTGCGCGTGCCATGCTGACACGATACCAGTCGCCCCTGAAGATCCCGCGTGTGGCCATTGGCATAGTCCGATGGGTGACGATAGACTGAGACACCCGCTCCCTGGGTCCAGCGGAGGATCTGATTGTTGGGGATGTCGGAAAACAAAAGACAGCCCGCATCGCCGAACCAAACGGGCCCTTCGACCCAATCAAATCCCGTGGCCAATTGTTTGACCGGTGCATTGCCTAGGACATAGCGCGAAAAGGCAGGATCGATGACTTCGAAAAACGACATGGCTTTCGGCCTAGGTTTGTGGATTGATCTACGAAATAGTTATCGATAACATTGGTGCTGGTCAAGTCAGCAACGGAGGGCAAAATGTCGGGATTTACAGTCAGCAGCCTGCAGCTGACACATGCTGCGGTCATGACAATGCTTGCCGCCGCCATTGGCAAGGCAGAACAGATGGCGCAGCCCCAATGCATAGTTGTTGTCGATGCAAGCGGTGAGACACTTGGGGAAATTCGCATGACCGGAGCGAAATATCTCAGCCGCAAAAGCGCGCGGTCCAAGGCGCTGACAGCTGCCTCAATCGGCGCAGAAAGCACCGCTATACCAGAGCCGGTGCGACCCTTGATTGGCCTGGCCACTGGCGGCAGCGTCACCGGCCTGCCAGGCGGTTTGCCTATTCGCATGGAAGGTCAGCTTGTCGGTGGGATCGGCGTGGGCTCTGGCAGCGGTGACCAAGATATTGAGGTCGCCAAGGCTGCTTTGGACGCGATTGGGGCCGATCCAGTTTAGAGACGGTAAACTTTCCGATTGCCTTGTATCGAAAAGCAGCTGGCGGGACCCGAGGCCCCGCCAGAGTGGTTTAGCGCTCGAGTGCGCCGACACCTGAGAAGCGGAAAGCTTCCTGTTCCAGAGCGTCGATTTCATCCGCACTCATCTGGTCATGGGCCACTGTGATACGCCCAAGGAACACGAAGGGCAGTTCATCTTCGCGGCCTTCCATATGGGCTTTGATCGCCTCCGCGGTGGCAGCACCCACATCATCGCCCATACGCATCGGCGTGGCATCCAACTCGCCGCGGCGGATGGCATCAAGCTCGAGCCCGGTGCCGCCCCAACCAGTGGAGAAGATGTCTTTTTCTTTGCCTAAGGCGACTTGAGCCTCGACCGAGCCCATCGCCATCGCGGTGTTGGCGTTGTGGATGATCGTTGCCTCAGGATAGGCCTGCATGATCAGCGACGTCCCTTCGAAGCCGCCTTCGCGCTGATATTCACCGTAATGTTCGTAGACCGTGGTCCAATTGCCATTTTCCTCAACGCAGTCTTTGAAATCGCCAGAGCGTTGATTGTCGGTGATGCCCGGAATGCCACGGTTCATCGCCATGGTGACGTCATTGCCCAGACGCGACAGCATGTAATCACACATGGTCAACGCGCCGGCTGCCGAGCTGAAGTCGAACCAAGCGTCAGGTTGGTTTTCCAGGGTTTTCAGCGGTGTGTGGAAGGCCCAGACAAATGTCGCAAAGCCGTCGCTGGCGGACATCTTGTCGATATTGTCGGCCTGAATTGCAAGCTCAGAAGGGCCGAAGATAACGAAGTCATACAGATCGGCGTCCTGGACGACTTGGTTGGCATAGGTCGATTGCAGCGAATGCTCGATCTGTCGCGAGGCAAACTCGGTCGTCTCATAGTCAATGCCGAGCTGGTCCAACCGCTTGGTCAAGGCCAGGTAGTTGCGCGCCCAGAAATCAGAAGTGTCCGCAGACGGGTAGACCAAGGCGATCTGGATCGGTTTGTCTTGCGTGCCGCTGAAAGGCACTGCTTCGGATCCGACGACCTCTTGCATCGCCTCAAGCTTGCCCTCGGCATTGACTTCACCGGGCACCCAATGGTCGCGGTCTTCAATGCCAGGCAGCTCTCTGAGCGGCAGGCTGGTGCCTTGTGCCAAAGCGACCGTGGCGAAGCCGCAAAGGGCCGTCGTGGCCAGTGCGAGTTTGGTCAGTGTTTTCAAGGTAAGTTCCTCCCTTTCTTGAAAGTATTGGAGACGTCTTGGCGCGCCATCGAGTGTTGAAATGGCACGCCGGAGTCAGATGCGCCAGCGTTAGCCACTGGGCGTGGGATCCGTTGCAAGGCCGGCCCCAAGTGCCAGCAACAGAATGAGGGCGCCGATGATCAGCCCTGAAAACCGGATCATCTTTTGCGCTTCTTTGGTTTTCAACCCGGCAAGCAGGCCACGCGCTTGATCGCGATCCTTTTGTTGCAGCCAGGTGTAAAGCGCGACCGAGCTGACGATCACCACGCCGGATGCAACTGATTGCCAGAAAAACTCGATCCGCAGTGTGACCAGCGCGTTGATCATCATGGACAGCAGCAACACGCCTGCCAGCGAGCCAACCATCGAGGCGCGTCCACCGAAAAGCGAGGTGCCGCCCACGACCACCGCAGCGATCACATGGAGGTTAAAGTAAGGCGCGGAGGTTGCCTGGATCGCGTTCAGTTTGCCGGTCAGCATCACGCCTGCCATTGCAGCGGCCGCGCCCATCAGCACGTAGGCATAAACCTTGTAGCGATCGACGGCGATCCCGGTCATCTCTGAGGCCTCAGGATTGGACCCGATGGCCACGGTGTAGCGTCCGAAATAGGTCTTTTTCAGAGCCCAGTAGCCAAGCGCCATCGTAATCAGTCCTAAGACAACCGGAACAGGAATAAAGCCTGGGATCTGCCCGCGCCCGATCTCGGTGATCAGCTCGGGAAAGCGCGCCAACACTAGGCCTTTGGCAATAACCAATGCGAGCCCGCGATAGACAAGATCCATTGCTAGCGTACCGATCAAATCGGGCACTTTAAACCGAGTGATGATCAAGCCGTTGATCAGGCCCATCAATGCGCCCAGCACAATGGCGAAGGGCATCGCGATCCAGGCTGGAAATCCATATTGCTTGATCAAAAACGCCATAAGGATACCCGAGAGGGCAGCGATTGAGCCGATCGACAGATCGATCCCCCTTTGTGTGATCACAAAAGTCATGGCCATCGCCATCGGCATGTAGAGCGCGGCATCCAACAGGATCAGATTGAGGTTGGAGATGCGGAAATACCGCGTGGGCTCTGCGACGCCCATGAACAGCAAAATGGCAAGGATCATCACCATCGGCCCCATTAGCGCCAAATAGGGCTCCAGCCTTTCCACAATGGGCTTACCAGCGGAGTTGGTTGTTGTTGCGGTCATTGCTGTTCTCCTCAGGCGGCGGCGTCTTGGGCGCCGACAATGAGCCCCAGAACTTCTTGGACAGAGCTTTCAGCCGTGATGACCCCACCCACAGCGCGGCCCCGACGTTGGACATGCACCCGGTCGGACACCTCAAACACATCGTCGAGCGAATGGCTGATTAGCACGACCGCCAGACCCTGTTCACGCAGCGCCTTAATCAGCTTCAGCGTGCGCGCGGTTTCCTGCGGTCCAAGCGCGGCGGTGGGTTCATCCATGACCAGGACCCGCAAATCGTCATGATAAACCGCTCGGGCGATGGCAACGGCTTGGCGCTGACCGCCTGAAAGACTATCGGTCTGCACATCCATCGATTTCAGCCGTACGCCAAGGCGTTCGTCGAGAACTCGGCTGGCTTCGGCCTTCATGCGCTTGTTGTCGAGCATGTCCATCCCAAGAAAGCGCGTCGTAAGCTCATTGCCGAGAAACATATTCGCAGCGGGGGTCAGATGATCTGCGAGCGCCAAGGTCTGATAGACTGCATCAATGCCGAGGGCGATGGCGTCGGAATGGCTTGCCATTTCGAGGCGTTCGCCATCGAGTAGGATTTCACCTTCGCTCGGTTGGTACACTCCGGTCAGGATCTTGATCAGGGTGGATTTGCCAGCACCGTTGTCGCCGACAATCGCAGTGACCTCACCTGCGCGGGCCTCAAAATTGACGTCTTGCAGGGCGGTGACCCCACCAAAGCGTTTGGTGATCCCGCGCATTTGCACCAGCGGTGTTTCCGACATCATGTCTCCCCTTCGGCAAAGAGCCGCCCCGTTTGGACGCCCACCTGCGAAACTGTTTTCGTTTGTGTGTGTCGGCAGCCCTAGCGAAATACCAAGGCTGCCGATGTTGGATTATTTTCCCCAGATGTCCGAGTAGGCTTCACGGTAGGGGATATCGGGGTCGAAACGGTTGTCGTCATCGCTCATTTTCGACAAGCCATCTTGGGTCACCAAAGCCGGCGAGGTGACATAGCCCGAGCAGTCTGCGCCCTGGATTGCGCGGTTCAACTCGTCAACCAACTGCCAGCCCTGAAGGTTCAACGGCTCGGCCACAGTGATGGTCTGGTAGTTCCCGGTCCGGATGCGCTGGAAGGACGCTTCAGAGCCATCTCCGGCAGACCCCGCCTGCGGACCTTTTTCTGGCGCAATCCCAACAGAGGCCAGGGCCGGGCCCATGAAGTCGAAATAAAGATCGTTGATCGCAAGCGCATGGGTCCAGCTATCGCCATACTTTTGCAGCAGGCTGATCGTGAGAGGTCCCATCCGGCTAGACGTCTCGGCGATTGGCGTGTCAACATATTCGAGCACGGTGCCGCCCATCGCTTCGATGGTTTCCTTGATGCGGTCGGCTTTGTCGATGGCAATCTGATAGGTGCTGTCAGTAAAGATGATCGCGCCGACATCATTACCTGCGTCTTCGATGGCCCATTCGGCAGCGACCTCAGATACAGTCATCGCGTCGGTAGAGACATTGGCAAAGATCCCGCCCGGGGCGTCACAGCCAATCTTTGGGCCGGAGTGCCAGGCAACCATGGGAATGCCAGCTTCAACGACCCCTTCAAGGGCGGCTTGCTGTTCCACCGCGTCGAAACCGTTGATGATCAACCCATCGGGCTTCAGCGCGAGCGCTTGGCCCAAAGCCGCGGTTCGGCCTTGGATCGATCCTGCGCCATCGAGCACACGTATCTCCCAACCGATCACGCCAGCTGCTTCTTCCACGCCTTCTCCGACACCGAGGATGCCGCCGTTTTTCAGATCACCTGCCACCATCACGATGGATTTGCCTTCCGCCGCCGTGGGCCCGGACGTTGGCCCATCAAAGGCACTCTGAGCCATGACGGGCGCTGCCAAACCTGCCGCGAGGGCGACAACCGAGGTTGTCAAAAAAGTCCGTTTGAACATTGTTTCCTCCCATGTTTTCGAAAGATCATTTGTTGGCGCCTTTGCGCCGTTGGGCATAGCCTGCGATGCCGATGGCCACGAGCAGGGTGACGCCGTTGAACATAGGCTCGACCCAGAAAGAGCCGCCAAATTGCTGAATGCCGGAAATCCCGACGGCGAGGATGACGACGCCAACGATCGTGCCCCAGACATTGACCCGCCCGGGCTTGATGGTGGTCGAGCCGAGAAAGGCGCCCACAAGCGCGGGTAAAAGAAACTCAAGACCTACCGAGGCTTGGCCAATCCTGAGTTTCGAGGCCAAGAGCACTCCTGCAAAAGCGGTGATCAAGCCAGAACTCATAAACGCGCCGATCACATATTTTCGTGTGGGAATGCCGTTCAGCTGCGCCGCCCGTTGATTGCCGCCGATGGCGTAAAGATAGCGACCTATCGGAGTGTACTCGAGCACCAGCCACATCGCGATGGTGATTGCCAAAACGTAAAACCCGGTGATGGGCAGGCCTAGGACGAAGGTGCCGTTGATGGCAAAGAAGCTTTCGGGCAGCACGCCCACCATCTGTCGTCCGCCCGTGTGCCAAAGCGCCAACGCGTAGAGCACTGTACCTGTGCCAAGCGTTGCAATGAAGCTGTCGATCTTTGCAACCTCGACCAGGAGGCCGTTCAAAAAGCCCGTTAAAAGACCCAAGGCAAGCACTATCGCCACGGCAACAGGCCAAGGCAGCCCCAGCATGGTCTGCAAAGAGATCGCTAGAATGTGCCAAAGCACAATCCCGTAGCCAACGGTGAGGTCAATTCGACCTGCCGCCATCGGGATCATCGCGCCGAGAGACAGAAGCGCAATGATCGCCTTGTCAGAGATGATCGCACGCAGGTTTAGAAGGGTGGGGAAGGTGTTTGGCAGGAGTATGGAAAACAGCAGGATCAGCAAAAGCGTCAGGATCACCAAGCCATAAACCGGCAAGAATCGCAGCAAACGAGTCCTAAAAGTTGCGCCCTTCAGTTCGGCCTTTGTCGGTTCCAGTGCAGTGGACTCAAGCGATTGCATAGGTGTTCTTCCTAAGAGGCATTGGCGTTGGAGGCCGAGGCCGCATGAATGAGGTTCTCAGTGGTCAACTCAGCGCCCTTGAGCTCCTCAACGATAGCGCCTTGGCTAAAGACGATGGCGCGGTGGCAGATGGTGGCAACCTCTTCGAAATCGGTTGAGACCACGAGGATCCCGACGCCATCTTGCATCGCTTGGTTCAAGAGCGCGTAGATCTCCGCCTTGGCGCCAACATCGACGCCAGCGGTGGGGTCTTCGCAGATCAAAAGCTTTCTTTTGGTGTTGAGCCAGCGTCCAATAACGACCTTTTGCTGATTGCCGCCGGAGAGGCTTTCGATGGCCATGCTTTGATCATTGGGCGACAGCGCGACCTCCGCCCCGATGGTTTCAGCAAGCTTGCTTTCTTTCCCGGGACTGAGGACCGACAACAAGCCCCGTCCTACCGCGGCGGGATTGAGAAACGTGTTCTCGCGGATGGTCAGTGACACCGCCACGGATTCTTCGGTTCGGTCGCGCGCGACCAAATCCACTCCAGAGGCGAGCGCCGATTCCGGACTGCTGAGATCTGGGGTCTCACCGCCCAGGATCACTTTGCCGGTGAAGGGCTCCACCCCAAAAAGCGCGCGAGACACGGCTTCATGTCCGGCGCCTCGCAGCCCCACCAGCCCGACGATTTCGTTTTGTCTTAGTTCAAAGCTTGCTGGCCCTGCCGGTCCAACCTGGAGATCTGAGACAGACAAGATCGGTGTGCCAACGGATGTTTTGATCTTGGCCACCTCTCGCATGCGGCGACCGACGATCATATAGACCAGTTCTTCCGGCGTGGTGTGTTCTATCGCGCGCAGACCGACGAGTTCTCCGTCGCGCAGCACGGCAACCCGGTCGGCGATGCGAAAGATCTCATCCAAGCGGTGAGAGACATAGATCATGCCCACGCCTTGTTCCTTCAGAGGCCTGAGCGCGTTGAAGAGGACGTCAACTTCATTGGCGGGCAAGGAGGCTGTGGGTTCGTCTAGAACCAGGTAATCGCAATCCACTGCCAGGGCGCGTGCGATCGCGACCAGAGATTTCTCTGTTCGGGAAAGGTCCTGAATGCGGGTGGTCGGATCGATATCGACCCCCACTTTTTCAAGTGCCTGGCTCGCAAAGCTTTCCACGCTGTGCCAACTGATCAGACCGGAGTTACGCGCGTAGCCAAGGGCCAAGGCGATGTTTTCTGCCACCGTCATCCACTCGATCATGCCCAGATCTTGGTGGATGAAGGCAACCGATTGATGCTGACCAAATCCGCCGGGACGGTGCTCATACACATGGCCATCAATCAGCACGCGGCCTTCATCGGCCTTGTGAATGCCACCGAGGATTTTGATCAGAGTCGACTTTCCAGCGCCGTTCTCTCCGAGCAGCGCAACAATCTCGCCTCTTTCGATGTTCAGAGATACATTTTGCAGCGCATAGGTGCCGCCAAAATGCTTCTGTATCCCGTCAAAGAACAGATTGTTTTGCGCAGTGCCAGGCACCTGCATCCTCCCCTAACAGCCGTCCCCGGGCAGCTCTGGCTTCCTCCAAGCCATGTTGAGTTACCCGTAACGTTGCCCTAACATCCGGCTGAAACCATCATCTGTCAATTAAAAACGTTACCCGTAACGTAGCGCGTAAATCGATGAGCCAGAGAGACGAAAAAACTATTAAAAACAATAAAGTAAGCCTCTCTGATGTCGCCGCTGCTGCTGGGGTGTCAAAGATGACGGCGAGCCGCGTGATCCGAAACGAAGGCGGTTTCTCGGAAAAAACGCGTACCAAAGTGTTGGCTGAGGTTGAACGCTTGGGATACCTGCCGAATCGCTTAGCGACGGTTTTTGCAGGCGATACACGCTCTACTTTTGTGGGGGTGGCGATCCCGGAACTGGGCAATGAAATTTTCACGCAAGTGCTCGAGGGCATCCACCGCAAACTCACAGCTTTCGGGCACCAAACCGTGCTGGGGATGACTGAGAACGCGGTTGATCAAGAGGAAAAATGGCTGGAGACGGTGCTGTCTTGGCAGCCAGCCGGGCTGATTATCACCGGGCGAGCCCACACACCAAAAGCGATCCAATTGCTCAAATCCTCCAACATCCCACTCGTCGAGATATGGGATTTCAACTCCAGCCCGCTCGATATGTGTGTCGGTCTCAATCACTTCGACAGCGGCTATAGCATGGGCCGCTATCTGGCGGGGCTCGGCTATCAAGCCTTCGGCTATGTCGGCACCCATCACGATACCGCAAATGCCGCGAACGCCCGTCTTGCAGGATACACCAAGGCGGTCGAAGATGCGCGAGGATCCTTGGCGAAACAGCTTTTGCTCAAGGATGTGCCTGGGTTTTACACCGGGTTTTACGGCACTGAGCAGCTTTTGGCGTCCAATCGAGACGTCGAGGTGATCTACTATCAGAATGACAACATGGCGATTGGCGGACTGCGCTACTGCGAAAAGCGCGGGCTGAAGATCCCAGAGGATATTGGCATCGCCGGTTGGGGTGATCTGCCGATTGCATCTATCCAACCCTACCGGCTGACCTCGACCTCGGTCTCCCATCTTAAGATTGGTCAGGTCTCAGCAGAGATGGTGTTGGGCCGCATCTTTGATCAACCCCTAGACCCGATCAAAGATGTCGGGTTCACCTTGATTTCAGGCAATACCGTCGCGGCGCCTTAGGACTTGCCAGGCTAGGCCAAGGCGTCGACGTCTTGGACGATCTGCTCAAAGAGCCGCGCCACGGCCTCAGCACCCGGATCATTATGTCCGGCCAGTTTTTCGGCCGAGATATAGGTCGCGCGCCCGGCTTTGGCCTTCGTGATCGTCGCCGTTCTTTCGGCCCCTTCGCGCGCTGCAGCTGCGGCGGCGGCAATGCCTTGGGGCAAGGCGTCGAGCGCCGGGGCGAGTGCGTCGATCATGGTGCGGTCACCAGGCTCTGCGCCGCCTACCTGTTGAATGCGATCTAGCCCAGCTTTTAGGGCGCTGGTCGCCTCATAGCCATTGGCCGAGGCATCCCCGGCGGCAGCAAAGAAAATCGCGAGCAGCACACCAGACGATCCGCCCATGGTTTGCGACAATTCTTGACCGATCGCGCGGTAAAGCTGGGTTTGGTCAGCCAGTGGCAAACGTTCCATCGCGCCCAGCAATGCCCGCGCCGCTGTGGCCAACGTTGTTCCAGTATCTCCGTCGCCTGACTTTGCGTCGAGCGCGTTGAGCTCGGCCTCTGCGGCGATCAAAATCGCGCAGCAGCGTTTGAGGAAGTTTGCCATCGCTGGATTCTTTGACGGGGTCAGCGGCAGCGGGGTCAATCCATCGGGCAAAGGAAGCATATCGATCTCGCCAACCTGTTGGCAGCCAGGCCAAGCCCAGGGGGCCACCGGCGCGAAAAGAGCGGTTTCATCAGCCTTCGAGACCGGCAGGAGCGAGACCGAGAAGCCTTGCATGTCGAGCGAGGTCATCATCGGTGCAGGACCAACAAGCCAACGGATCTGAGGCCCGAGTTTTGAGCGCAGAAGCTCTTCGGCCAAAACCGACATCTCCAGCGGCATCGCTCCGCCAAGATTGTTCAAAAGTGCCACATGGGGTCCTGGTGCGACGCTGGGCAAAAGCCGGTCGACCACCATCTCCATCGCCGCGTGGGCCCCAGAATAGGTTACTTGTTCGACACCCGCTTCGCCGTGAATACCCAGGCCAAGTTCGGCCTTGCCGACCTCGATCCGATCTTCTTTCGGCGAGCCGGGTACTGAACATGTGTCGAGCGACATCCCAATGGTGGCGACACCCGAGATCACACGTTCAGCCGCTTCGGTGACCTGTCCGAGACCCGCACCCTGGTCGGCGAGCGCACCCGCAATCTTGTGAACAAAAAGCGTCCCGGCCACGCCACGAGCCTGGGGGAGGTCGGGCAGCGCAATGTCGTCATCGACCACCACCATATTGACCTTCAGTCCGAAGGCTTTGGCGCGCTCTGCCGCGAGCCCGAAATTCAAACGGTCTCCGGTGTAGTTTTTGACAATCAACAAACAGCCCGCGTCGCCTGTGACGGCCAAGATCCCTGCCAAGACTGCGTCGACCGAGGGAGAGGCGAAGACATCTCCGCACACTGCCGCGGTCAGCATCCCTTGTCCAACGAAGCCGGCATGGCTTGGCTCGTGGCCAGAGCCACCGCCCGAGACCAAGGCGACTTTGGATTTGTCCCAATCGGTCCGCACCACCACTTTGATATGAGGGTAGCCGTCGAGCCGCGCCAAGCGTCCGCCCGCGGTTCGCAAGGTTCCGTCGATGGCTTCGGTCACCAGCGTGTCTTTGGCATTTATGAATTGGGTCATCGGGAGCCTCCTCAAGCGATGCGCAGGCCTTCTTTGTCGAACCAAAGGGGATTTTGCGGGGTGATGGTTATGGTGTCGCCGGAGCGCAGCGAGGTATGCACATCGGTCAGCGTGATGATGTCATGGCCTTGCAGCCGCAGATGCAAACGGGTCTGATCACCCAGATGCTCCACCCTAGACACAGTGCTCTCCAAGCCATCGCCTTGAACGATGTGTTCAGGGCGCAATCCGATCGTGGTCGCGTTCGCGGGCCCGTGGCCGAAAAGATCGGCGGGCAGCGCGTTGATCCGAGGCTGTCCAAGACGAGAGGCGACAGCGAGGCTGACAGGGTTTTCATAAATCTCGCGCGGTGTTCCGTATTGCACCAAGCGACCCTCATCGAGCACGCCGACATGGGTGGCCATGGTCATCGCTTCGATCTGATCATGGGTGACGTAAAGCAATGTCGCGCCCAAATCCGCTTGGATGCGTTTGAGCTCTATTCTTAGTTCCGCCCGGAGCTTGGCATCGAGCGATGAGAGCGGCTCGTCCATCAGATAGATAGTGGGCTCACGCACAAGCGCGCGCCCGATCGAGACACGCTGCATTTCGCCGCCCGAAAGGGCAGTGGCCTTGTTGTCGAGCTTATGGGCAATCCGCAGGACTTCGGCGACCTCTTGCACCCGCCGCGCGATAACGTCTTTTGGCGTGTTTAGGATCGGGGACTTCAGCGGAAACTCCAGGTTCTGGCGCACCGACATATGCGGATAGAGCGAATACTGCTGAAACACCATCGCCACATTGCGTTGCGCCGGTGTTTCTCCTGCCACAGACTGTCCTGCGATCCGGATATCGCCCGCATCCGGGGTCTCAAGGCCTGAGATCAGCCGCAGTGTCGTGGTTTTGCCGGCACCGGTGGGGCCGAGCAAAACAACAAAATCCCCATCCGCGATTTCGAGTGAAATGTCTTGCACAGCTTGAGTTTTACCGAAGCTTTTGGAGATCTGGTCGAGTGCGATATCAGCCATGGAACAAGCCCTCGTTCAGTTCTGACTTCAGGGCGCGGCCCGTATCTTTGTCGAAAAGCGTCACAGTCGCGCTGTTGAACTTCAACCCAACAGTTTCGCCTTCGCGAGCATTTTGGGCGGATGAGACACGCGCTTTTACATCTCCCGCAGCGGTGTCGAGGGTGACGATTTGCGTGGTGCCCAGATATTCGGTCGCGATCACCTTGGCACGGTAGGGCGCATCATCGGCAAGCTGGATATGTTCTGGTCTCACACCGAACACCAGAGGACCATCATGTGACTCGCGCATCGGAGGAATGGCGATATCTGCTTCGTCGAGTCGGATCTCCGCACTGCCAGGGGCAAGCTTCGCCGCGCTTTGCAGGAAATTCATCGATGGGCTGCCGATAAAGTCTGCGACAAACATCGTGGCGGGCTTGTCATAGATGTCTTGCGGTGTGCCGAACTGTTCGATCACACCATGGTTCATGACCACGATCTTGTCGCCCATCTGCATGGCCTCAAGTTGGTCGTGCGTGACATAGACCGTGGTCGCGCCGATGCGGTCATGGAGCGCGCGAAGCTCTTCAGCCATGCGCTCGCGAAACTCCGTGTCGAGCGCGCCGAGCGGCTCATCCATCAAGAAAGCCTTAGGTTCTCGCACAATCGCTCGGCCGAGTGCCACGCGCTGACGATCGCCCCCTGCAAGTCCGCTCACCGGTTTGTTGAGGATGTCCTCGATGCCAAGGATGCGCGCGACTTCATCGACCTTTGCCTTCACATCGGTCTTGGGCATCGATTGGCTGACCAAGGGATAAGCAAGGTTCCTGCGCACATTCATATGCGGGTAGAGCGCAAACATCTGAAAAACAAAGGCGATATCCCGTTCTGAAGCAGGTTTTTGCGCCACGTCTTCCCCATCAATCAGGATCTTACCGCTGCTCGGCAGCTCCAGACCCGCGATCATCCGCAAGGTGGTTGTCTTGCCGCAGCCAGATGGTCCGAGCAGCATAAAAAACTCGCCATCTTCAACGGTGAAAGAGGAAGAC
Organism: Pseudomonadota bacterium; assembly: GCA_038751255.1. Lineage (GTDB taxonomy): Bacteria > Pseudomonadota > Alphaproteobacteria > Rhodobacterales > Rhodobacteraceae > JANSYP01. The sequence continues at coordinate 5,404 of JBCDGN010000039.1, read as the reverse complement.
TGCACGGCAACGAAGTCGCCGAATTCCTTTCGGACACTCTCAATCACGATCTTAGCCATTGGGGATGTCCTCTCCAATGCGCAGCAAGTGCCCCTCTGGATCGATCAGATTGATCTCTCGCATACCCCAGGGTTTGTTTTCAGGCGGCTCAAAACACGGAATGCCTTTCATTGGGAGCCCCAGTTTTGCGAGTTCTTCGCCGATTGCATCGACGTTTTCGGTGCGCAGATAAGCGCCAAACTCAGAACTTTCCGGACGATGATCGGGCTTGCGCCAAAAATGGATCTCGAGCTCATCGCGCAACAAAATCAAGTAACCTTCCTCTTCATACATGGCGACTTGGTGAAACCTGATCTGATTGTAGAAAGCTGACGTCGCCTCCAGATCTCGCGATGGAAAGGTCGGACAAATTGCAGTGAATATCACTCTTCATCCTCCGGGAAGTGGCTGACGATGATGAACATCACCGTCCCGGTGAGTGTGATGATAAAGGAATAGGTGTAGGCCCACATGATGAAGGGCTGCATCAGCATCACCACACCAACGGCAATCAGGATGCTGGCGACCATTTCCCAAGGCCCGCGGCGGAGGCGTAGAAGACCATTGAAAAAGCGGGTCATTTGCGGACAGCTCCGAAGGTTATGCCTCTGAGCAGGTGCTTCCGCAGAAGCACGGTAAAGACGACAACTGGGATCAGGAAAAGCGTCGCACCAGCGGCCACAGCGGGCCAGTCTTGACCCCCGACACCGATGATTGTCGGGATGAACGGTGGTGCTGTCTGGGCGGTGCCCGAGGTCAGAAGCACCGCAAAGGCATACTCGTTCCAGGAAAAGATCAGACAGAAAATCGCGGTCGAGGCAATGCCGGTGGCGGCTTGCGGGAGGACCACTTTCATGAAGGCCTGAAACCGCGTGTAGCCATCGATCAGCGCGGCTTCTTCGTATTCTCGGGGAATACCATCGATGAAGCTTTTCATAAGCCAGACCGCGAGCGAGATATTCACTGCAGTGTAGAGCAGGATCATTCCGAGATGCGTGTCCGACAGGCCGAGCGTTCGAAACATCAGAAAGATCGGGATCGCTACGGCGATGGGCGGCATCATCCGCGTCGACAGCACGAAAAACATCAGATCGTCCTTCAGCGGCACGCGAAAGCGCGAGAAGGCGTAGGCCGCCAAGGTTCCCAGAAAGACAGAAAGGAAGGTCGAGCCGAAGCCTATGATGACCGAATTGAGGAAGCGCTCACCGTAGCGCGAGGGGCCGACAATCACCATGTCATATTGGCGCACGATCTCATCGGCCCAGTTCTGAGGTGGGTTAGCGGCGAGAAACTCTTCTGTCTGGCGGGTGCGTGTTGTGAAGAGGTTCACATAGCCCTCAAGCGTCGGCTCAAATATCACTTTGGGTGGATAGCTGATCGCATCGGCAGGCGATTTAAACCCAGTGGCAAAGATCCACAGTAAGGGGATCAGCGTGATCATCGCGTAGCCGATGACCAAGATGCCAGCGACCCATTTGGTCCGCGATGAGGGTTCGGTGACGGAATAAGCGGCCATCTCAGCTCTCCTTCACCTTGTTGAGTGCTTTGACATAGATCGAGGCCAGCCCGAACACGGTCACAAACAGGATGATCGCATAGGCGCTGGCATAACCTGTGCGCCATTTCTCGAACGCCTCTCTTTTGAGATTGATCGAGGTCACTTCGGTGATCGATCCCGGCCCACCGCCTGTCAGCTGAACCACCAGATCGAACATTTTGAAGTTCTCGATGCCTCTGAAGAGCACGGCCAACATCAAAAAGGGCAGGGTCATCGGGACGGTGATGGTCCAGAACTGTCGCCATTTGGAGGCCCGGTCGACCTCTGCCGCCTCATAGATGTAGTCGGGGATCGACCTGAGACCGGCGAGACAGATCAGCATCACGAAGGGCGTCCACATCCAGGTGTCGACGATCACGATGGCCCAGGGCGCAAGATTTACGGAGCCAATCATCTCAAAAGACGAGGCCGGGATCCCTGCGAGAAACTCGATGACGTAGTTAAAGAGCCCGATCTGTGGCTGGTAGAGAAAGGTCCAGAAATTGCCAACCACGGCAGGCGACAGCATCATCGGCACAACGATGATCGTGGTCCACAAATCGTTGCCGCGGAATTTTTTGTTGATCAGATAGGCGAGCGCAAAACCGATCAATACCTGAAAAAACAGAGTCCAGAATAAAAAATGCGCCGTGGCCTGCATGGTGAGCCAGATGTCGCTATCGGTGAGGATGCGTTCGTAGTTACGGAGGCCAACCCAATCGACCTCGCGATTGCGATTGGCCCGGAAATTGGTGAAAGAAAGCCGGATAGTCCAAATCAGCGGGAAAATGTTTACCGCTAGCAGCAGAAAAATCGTCGGCGCCACGAAGATCCAGGCAATAGCCCGATCCGACAGGCCGCGGACTTTGCGGGCCATGGGCGCGGGCGTAGCACGGGCTACGCGATCTGATATCGTTTCGGTCACCGTGATGGCTCCGGGGCAAGGCCCGATTCTGGGCGGCGGGTAAAATGGGAAAGCTTCGGCAGGCAGACCCCGCCGAAGCCCTGGTTGAGGCTATTAAAGCTTGCCTTCGTCTTCGAAGGTTTCGGTCCAATCTTCGATCAGCTTATCAAGTGCTTCTTGCGCAGTGCCCTGATCAGCGACGATGTAGTCGTGCAGGCGTTTCTGCATCGCCAAGAGCAGTTCGGCATAAGCTGGCTCCTGCCAGAAATCCTGAACGCCATCCATGGCCAGCAGGAAGTCTGCCGCGAAGGGGGCAGAGTCCGCGAAGCCAGGATCGTTCAGCACCGAGTTATGCGCAGAGTAACCGCCAAGCTCCCACCACTTCGCCTGAACATCAGGCTGGGCGAACCACTTGATATATTCCAACGCCGCATCCTGTTTGTCAGAGTAGGACACCACAGAGATCCCCTGACCCCCCAGGGTCGAGGCAGCCACTTCTTGTGGCGGGTTCACGAAAAACCCGATCTTGTCGCCGCCGGTGTTGGGATCTGCATAGAGACCTGGGAAGAACGCAAACCAGTTCATCGCCATAGCGACTTGGCCAGATTTAAACGCGTCGAGCGACTGCTCCATATAGGCGTCAGTGTAGCCCGGTGGCGTGCAGCACTCGTAAAGCTCTTTGTAGAACTCAAGCGCTTCTACCGCTGCCGGAGAATTCACAGCGCCTTCCATGCTGTAGCTGCCAGGCTCGGTTTCATAGCTGAAACCCCAAGCATAGAGCGCGCCGGTTGCCCCCATGGTGATGCCTTCAGAACCGCGTTCGGTGAAAATCGAGACGCCATAGCGCGTCTGACCGTCTATTTCGCGGCCTTGGAAGAACTTCGCGATCTGCATCAGTTCGAGCTGTGATTGAGGCTCACGGAGTTCTTCGCCGGTGGCTTCGGTGTAGGCCGCCTGAATTTCTGGATCCTCGAACCAATCACGGCGATAGAACCAGCCATTTGCATCGCCCATGGCGGGCAGCGCATAGAAATTCGGCTCCCCTTTCGGCCAGGTGGAATAGGCATAGACAGTTGCCGGTGCGAAATCATCCATTGAGATCCCTTCATTGTCGAAGAAATCATTCAGCTGAACGTAGTGGCCGTTCTCAGCCCCACCGCCAATCCATTGGCTGTCACCGATCAGAAGATCGCAAAGTTTCCCGCCGGAGTTCAACTCGTTCAACATGCGGTCGGCAAAGTTTGGCCATGGCACGAACTCAAAACTCATATTGTGGCCGGATTGGGCCTCAAACTCTTTGGAGAGCTCCACAAGAGCGTTCGCTGGGTCCCAGGCTGCCCAACATAGCGTTAGGTCCTCGGCGAAAGCGGCTGGTGCGGTGAGGCCGGCTGCCGCGGTGATGGCGGTCGCTGCCATCAATCTGCTGGTCGTTGTCATATTTTCCTCCCATGTGCCCCGATCTGATGCCGGATGCTGCGTGAACCGTATCTGATGTACGCCCCTCAAGGAAAGCATAATTTTTGAGGGACGTACATCATTTTTTGCTTCAATGCATTAAATGACTGTTTTAAATTCTTAAAAACTACTTGTCCAAACGCACCCAGGCCGCGTCCTGGGCCGACGACCGCACACAGGCATCAACAAAGGCAACGCCGGTCAGACCATCGTCAATGGTTGGGCAAAGCACATGGTCGGGGCGCGGCAGTCCCGCTTGATGGGCTCGGATTGCATCGGCGGCATCGGCATAGATCGTGGCGAAGCCTTCAAGATAGCCCTCTGGATGGCCCGCAGGAATCCTCACCACGCTGTTGCCCGCGTCCGTCGCGCCCGCTCCCGCGCGCGTAAGCAGCTGCTTGGGCCCGGTGAGCGGGCTATACCAAAGGTAATTGGGATCTTCCTGTGCCCATTCGATCCCCGCCTTTGTCCCATAAACCCTTAATTTCAAGCCGTTTTCACACCCAACTGCGACTTGGCTTGCCCAGATCATGCCGCGTGCGCCGCCCTCGTAGCGCAACAACACCTGGGCGTTGTCGTCCAAGCGGCGCCCAGAGACAAAGCTTTGCAAGTCGGCGCTGAGTTGATCGACCGAAAGACCGGTGACGAAGCTCGCGATATGAAACGCGTGGGTTCCGATGTCGCCGATACAGCCTCCCGCACCAGAACGCGCGGGATCCGTACGCCAGGATGCTTGTTTGTGTTCGCTCTCTTCCAGCGCGGTGGCAAGCCAGCCTTGAGGATACTCCGCCTGCACCACGCGGATGGTGCCGAGTTCATCCTTTGCCACCATCTCGCGTGCTTGCCGCATCATTGGATAGCCCGAATAGTTATGGGTCAGCACAAAGACCGCATCGTTTTCCTCTACCAGAGCAACGAGGTCGCGCGCCTCGTCCAGCGTGGCAGAGAGCGGTTTGTCGCAGATCACATGGATATTGCGGCTGAGAAATTCCCGTGCCGGGGGAAGATGCATGTGGTTCGGTGTGACGATCGCGACCGCCTCTATCCCATCGTCACGCGCTGCCTCGCTTGCGGCCATCTCACTGAAATCACCATAGACCCGGGCTGGGTCGAGACCCAAATCAGCGCCCGAAGCTTTGGATTTTTCTGCTGTTGAAGAAAAACATCCCGCCACCAATTCAAACCGATCATCGATCCGCGAGGCGATGCGGTGAACGCCGCCGATAAAGGCATCGCGGCCACCTCCGACCATGCCCAGCCTGATCTGTGCAGTGTCTCTGCGCTCCATCCCTAGTTCCTCTTTTCCCATTCTCTGTCTTGTTTGCAGGTTCGGCTTTGTGTTAGCCGAGCGCTACCGGGCAAAAACGGTCGCCCGGTATGAGCCCAGACCGGGCCAAGCGCCGTTTCCATCCTGCGATTGGAGGAAACGATGACTTGTGTGACAAAACCAGACACTTTTACCCAGACTT
>JBCDGN010000038.1:0-33739 GCA_038751255.1 Pseudomonadota bacterium | reverse complement strand
TTAAAGGCCGAAGGTCCTGCGCCGATGGCCCGGCGTCTTGCTACAGCAAAGCTTCTGGTCACCGATCCGCGCATAGTGGTCACCGATCTTGAGATGTGCATTGGCACTCGGTTCACCGCCCAGACCCTGGAAAACCTGCAATCGATTTATCCCGGCGTCGCGTTTAGCTGGATCATGGGCGCAGACAATCTTGCAGGCTTTCATCGGTGGGAGCGCTGGCCGAGCATTGTTGCGCGGGTGCCGATTGGCGTCTTGGCGCGCCCGGGAGTGCCGATCTGGACCCGGACTGCGCGGGCTGCACGCCTCTACCGGGATGCACGCATCAAGCCGGCTCAATCGCATCTTTTGGCGCGCGCAGTTCCGCCAGCTTGGTGCTATTTGCCGATGCCGATGCAGGATGTCTCTTCTACCGAGATCCGAGATCGAGGTGCTTGGCGACGTTAGGGCAACGCTGCTTCAAGCTTTCTTGAGCCCCTTGCCCTAGACGTCTTCATTGCGTCATGTGCGGCGCATGTATTTGATGAACCGACGCCGATTTCTGACCGCCGCAATGTCCCTGACCGGGACTGGTGTGTCTGCAGAAGTGTTGACCTCCCCAATCCCAAAGCGGCGCCCCGACAGGATCGCAGGCGTGTCGCTGGCCCGGGCGCTGACCGAGCGTGTGGAAGAGGCGGGGCTTCGAGGCCGGGTCAGCTACCTCATCGCCGATGCGCTAAGCGGTCATGTTTTGGCGCAACGTTTCTCATCGCGTGCCATGCCACCCGCCAGCACGGCCAAGGCCCTCACTGCGGCCTATGCGCTCGACCGGTTGGGACCGGCCTTTCGCTTTAGCACTGAACTTATCGCAAACGGCCCCATTCGCGATGGCCAGCTCCAAGGCGATCTTTGTCTCGTCGGTTCAGGGGATCCTCTGCTCTCCACCGATGACTTGGCAGGCCTTGCCGCAGAGCTGCGCGCACTGGGTGTTCAAGAGGTCACCGGCGGTTTCAAGATTTGGTCGGGTGCGTTGCCGCATATTTGGGAAATTGATCCGGCTCAACCCGATCATCTGCGCTACAGCCCTTCGGTTTCGGGATTGAACCTAAATTTCAACCGGGTGAGGCTCGGCTGGGCACCGGGCGCGAATGGCTACAAGCTTTCGCTTGATGCGCGCACAAAGCGGCACATTCCGCCGGTTTCGGTGATCCAAGCGAGACTGTCTGACCGCAATTTGCCCGTTTTTGACCATGTCTATGACGACCAGAGCCAAGCCGAGCGCTGGAGCCTGGCCCGATCGGCATTGAACGGGGCGGGTGCCCGCTGGCTACCTGTGCGTCAAAGCGGGGATTTCGCAGCCGATGTCTTTCGTTACTTCGCGGGGCAACAAGGGATCGCTCTGCCCCGAGCTGAGCGGCTGAACGTGCGTCCCAATGGTGCGATCCTGGCAAGCCATATCAGCCAACCTCTCAGCGAGATCCTGCGCGGTTTGTTGAGATACTCGACCAATATATCTGCCGAGGCTGTGGGGTTGCGCGCGAGCCTCTCTGAGGCTGACATCGCCCGTGTTGAGGATTTGCCTGCCTCCGGTGCCATGATGACCCGTTGGGCCGAACAAGGCCTCGGTTTTCGCGACAGCGCGCTCAGGGATCATTCGGGACTTTCTGGCCTTAACCAAGTGACCGCCCGTGACATGGTCGCTGCGTTGATCAGTTTGGCACCGCAGGGGGGGCTTTATCAGGTTTTGCCACCCATTGGGCTTGTGGACAGTTCAGGCGTGGCAGAGCCTTTCGGTCTTAAGGCCAAGACCGGAACGCTTAACTTTGTCAGCTGTTTGGCGGGCTACATTGAGCCACCCTCTGGGCGGGTTTTATGCTTTGCCATCCTGACCGATGCACCTGACCGCAGAGCGAACGTCGCGCCAGAGGATCGCGAAGCACCAAGCGGTTCTGCGGCTTGGACCCGCCGGTCGCGCATCATGCAATATGATTTGGTGCGCCTCGCTGCCGGGCATGCCTCGGTCTAAAGCGTCAAATGTCGTGCCCGCGCACCGCGTTCAATCGCTGCGGCATGGAGCCTGTCAATCGCCAGCTCGTGTCGGGTTTCCTCTAGTAACCGCAACTCGTCTTGACCGAGCCTGCCATCAGCCGCGGCGACATCACAGGCCAAGGCATACGCGGTTTCCCAAAGACGCTCCGGCAACGCCTCGCGGACAAGCCCAAAGAGCGCATCAAGCCCATCTTCTTCTTCCAAAAGATCAAACACCGTGCCGCTGACGGCGCGGATCCGGTCGATGTCATAGTCGGAGAACACCGGCAGATGGTTCACGATATCCTCGATCGCGACCAGTTCAGAGGTTCTGATGGTCTCGTCCGAAGCCGATACCGTGACCATCAGCGCCACCAAAGCATCTTGGGGTGTAAGGGGGTCGAGCTCTGACACGGTGGGAGACTCCTTGAGACAAACTTTCGTGCTGTGTATGTCGCTTGATCTGTCGCTGCAACAATCTCGAACCCCCCGTGATTGACCTTTTGGCGGCGCTTGAGTAGCGCGACGGCTGCTCGTAGAGGAGTTATCTGATGTCTGAAGTGCGCGACGCAGCGATGAGTTCCAAAGCTTGGCCGTTTGAAGAAGCGCGCCGTTTACTCAAACGCTACGCCGCGAAGCCGCCCGAAAAAGGCTATGTGCTGTTCCAGACCGGCTATGGACCCTCGGGGCTGCCGCATATCGGCACCTTTGGAGAAGTCGCCCGCACCACCATGGTGCGCCGGGCCTTTGAGATGCTTTCGGACATTCCGACCAAGTTGATCTGTTTCTCTGACGATATGGACGGCTTCCGCAAAGTGCCCGGCAATGTACCAATGCAGGAGGAACTCAAGGACGATCTAAATCTGCCCCTGACCAAGGTGCGCGATCCGTTCGGCACACATGAGGGTTTCGCGCAGCACAACAATGCCAAACTCTGCGAGTTTTTGGACAGTTTTGGCTTTGAATATGAGTTTGCCAGCGCCACCGATTACTACCGGTCGGGTCGCTTTGATGAGATGCTGTTGAAGGCCCTTGAGCGGTTCGACAAAATCCAAGAGATCATGCTGCCGACGCTCGGCCCGGAACGGCGAGAGACCTATTCGTGTTTTCTGCCAATAAGTCCGATAACGGGTCATGTCCTACAGGTGCCAACACTTGAGCGGCATGTTGAGAGAGGCACGATTGTCTATGAAGAGCCCGATGGCGAACGCGTCGAGCTCCCTGTGACCGGCGGGCATGTCAAAATGCAGTGGAAGCCTGATTGGGCGCTGCGTTGGGCGGCTCTCGGTGTTGATTATGAGATGTCTGGGAAGGATTTGATCGACAGCGTCACCCAAAGCTCCAAGATATGCCGCGCTTTGGGGAAAAAGCCGCCAGAAACGCTCACCTATGAGCTTTTCAATGACGAGCACGGACAGAAGATCAGCAAGTCCAAGGGCAATGGATTGAGCATGGAAGAATGGCTGCGCTACGCTGCGCCGGAAAGCCTGCAGTATTTCATGTATCAAAAGCCGAAAACCGCAAAGCGGCTTTACTTCGATGTCATCCCAAAGGCGGTGGACGAATATCATCAGCAGTTGCGCGCCTATCCCGATCAGGATCTGAAAGCGCAATTGGCCAACCCGGTGCGCCATATTCACGGCGAGAGCGTGCCGCAGAGCGATATGGTGGTCCCCTTTTCCATGCTGTTGAATCTCGCCAGCGTCGCCGCTGCCGAGGAGTCTGGCCGACTTTGGGGGTTTATGCGCCGCTACGCTCCTGACGCCAGCCCTGAGACCCATCCAAGCCTGGATGCAGCGGCCGGGTTTGCCGTGCAGTACTATAATGATTTCATCAAACCGTCGAAGACCTACCGTGCCCCAGACGCAAAAGAGCGCGCGGCACTGAAGGATCTCGCTGAAAGGTTGCGCCTCTGGGACGGCGGGCTTGATCCCGAGGCGTTGCAATCGGTGGTTTTCGCTGTTGGCAAGGACCATGAATTTGAGCCTTTGAGAGACTGGTTCAAAGCGCTTTATGAAACGCTTCTCGGCGCCTCGCAGGGCCCGCGGTTTGGCGGGTTCATCGCACTATACGGCGTGGAAGAAACCGCCGATTTGATCGACCATGCCGTGTCAGGAGGTCTGTTGGATCTGCAAACAATTGATTGACGCCTACAATTAAAACACTAGGCTTTGCTTCGTGTTAGCGAGGATAACGGGTCATGCGGCGAGTGTTTTTGACTGCGATTTTAACTGGACATATGTCTCTTTGCGCGGTGGCGACCGAAACTCAGGCTTCCGATCAAGACGCCATTACCGGGATCATTGACGATCAAATAACGGCCTTCTTGGCGGATGATTTTGAGACCGCGTTTAAATTCGCCTCGCCGGGCATTCGCGGGATGTTCGGCACCCCGGAGCGGTTCGGTCGCATGGTTCGCGAAGGATATCCAATGGTCTGGCGGCCCTCGAATGTAGAGTATCTGGATCTGCGTCAAGAAGCCGATGGTTTTACCCAGCGGGTGATGGTGCGTGACAGCTCCGGCGCCACATGGTTGTTGGACTACTCGATGATTCAGCGTCCTGAAGGCTGGCGGATAAATGGCGTGCGGCTGCTGACAGCGCCGCCTACGGGGGTCTAGCGCCTAGGCTACGGACAGTCCGATATCTTCGGGCGTCAGATGGTAGGCCTTCCCGAACCCGCCGTTCAATTCGATCTGGGTGATCCTGAAGGTCGCAAAGTGAAAATCGGTGAAATCGATATAGAGCTGCGCTTTGGGCTGGGTCAGCAGGTAGTGCGCGCGCAGAGACTGATAGGCCTCATTTTCGTGCATGGTGAACATCGCAGTGCAGGCCAAGGTCATCCGTGGATGGACCAGCGGATCTCCTTTGTCATGGACGCGTCCAAGCAGCAATGAACAGGCAGGATTGGCCAAAAGAGCGCTGGTATGACTTGAAAGCTCTGACATGAGGCTCATCGGCGCGCCATCGGGGTCTCGAGCGATCGCCACTCTGGTGACATGCGGCAGCCCAGTTGACGGTGACAGCACACCCAATGCGCCATAGCGCGCTTCTTCCAAAAGCTCGCTGGCAAGTCGCCGCGCCTCGTCATCTGTTTCCCGGATAGGTGATTTGGGCGCTTGCGACATGTCTGCTCCGGAACATCGGGTGGTTCACAGTCTAAGCCTTGGGTCAGTGCGAGCAAGTCCAGTGCTTAAACCACAATGGATTTTAGACGCTCAAAGCTCTCGACAACGGGCTGCGGTCCGGTCCCGCCCAAAAAGTCATCGAGCGCGGGCCAACAAGCGTTTGCCCGGTCGATCCGTGGGTCGGCACCACGCGTATAGAGCCCCGATTGGATCATCAATTCGGCGCGGTCATAGGTCCCCAAAAGCGCGCGCGCTTCGGTGATCAACCTGTTTTCCTCGTCGCTTGCTGCGGCGGGCAGGCTGCGTGACACCGACCGCAACAGATCGACAGCGGGGAACCTGCCGCGTTCGGCGATCCGCCGGTCGAGAACGGTGTGCCCATCCAACACCCCACGCAAGACATCGGCCACAGGCTCTTGCATGTCATCACCTTGCACCAGAACTGAAAAGACCGCTGTGATGTCCCCCGTCTCTGCAGTTCCGGGGCCCGCCCGTTCCGCAAGGGACATCAACCGATGCGCCAACGAGGGTGGATAGCCGCGGAAACTTGCAGGCTCGCCTAAGCTCAATCGCAATTCCCGATACGCTTCGGCATGCCGGGTGACCGAGTCGACCAAAAGCAAAACCTGACGCCCTTTGTCTCGGAAAAACTCGGCCACGCACATCGCCGTCAGCGCCGCGCGCGACCTCTCTAGCGGTGATTTGTCCGAGGTCTCTGTGACAATCACCGTCCGCGCCAGCCCTTCTGGGCCCAACACAGTTTCAATGAAGTCGCGCAGTTCCCGTCCGCGCTCCCCCACCAGCGCCAAGACCACGACATCGGCTTCGATGTTTCGGGAAAAACTGCCAAGCAGGGTTGATTTGCCGACGCCGGACCCTGCAAAAAGCCCAATTCTTTGTCCGCGCACCAAGGGCAGCATAGTGTTAAAGACCGGCACCCCGGTTTCGAGCCGTGTGCCCAGCCCACGACGTTGCGCTGCTGGCGGAGGATCTGCCTGGAGCAAACGCGGCTCGCTCCCCCGGCTCGGTGGACCGTCGTCCAGGGGGCGCCCAGACGAATCCCATATGCGACCGATCCAATCTTCATTGGGAAAAACCCGCAATGGACCCTTGAGTGTTGCCGGGCAGCGCACTTCAAACCCATCCAGCGATCCCTCCGGCATAACCTCAACGCCACCGGCGCTTAGCGCCATGATCTCGCCGCGCAAAACCTTTCCATCGGGGCGTGCAAGATCGACCTGATCGCCAAGAGCCGCCGTATTGAGTCCTGTTATTTCAACATGTCCATCGGCAATGCGAGAGATTCGACCGATCCGCTTCAGCGGAGAAATATCGCGTAATCCGGCACTTAGGGCGGATAGATCTGTGGAACTCAAGGGGCTCTCCTGGCGCGAACAAGTCATGAACAACGCTTTCTTAAACGAATCGCGGTTAAGCAGCGGTTGAACATAGTCGAGGGAGAAGCCCCGATGCATACAGACCTGACCCTGTTCAGGTTGGCGACGGCGAAGGCAGAACACGCCGCGGGTCGCCAAACCATAGTGGCGCAAAACCTGGCGAACGCCGATACGCCCAGGTACAAAGCGCGAGACTTACCTCCCTTTTCGGAGGTTCTTGCGGCTGCAAGCCCTGCAACCGAAATGCGTGTTGTGCATCCGGCCCACTTTAAAATGGGTCTTTCTGGCCCGCTGCCTGATGCACGCGCTCAGGAACTCCCCGGAAATGAAGCCCCCAATGGAAACTCCGTTTCAATTGAAACGGAGATGATCCGCGCCAGCGAAATTCGCCACGATCACGATATGGCTCTGACGGTCTATCATAGCGGATTGAAACTCTTGCGCGCCGCGATCGGCAACTAGGTGGGAGGCGTTTGATGTCAGATTTCCTGCAAAGCATTGCCGTTTCATCCAGCGGTATGCGCGCGCAATCGACCCGGTTGCGTCACGTGGCAGAGAACATCGCCAATGTCGATACGCCGGGGTATCACCGCAAACTCGTCGCTTTCGAAGCGGCCCGTGGCGACGGGGCGACCCTGGTTAAAACAGGGCCCGTTCGCCTCGATCAAAGTGAGTTGAAGCTCGTGCATGACCCGAGCCATCCGTTGGCGGACAGCAGCGGCAATTATGAAGGCTCCAATGTCAATCTCACCATCGAGATCGCGGACAGTCGCGAAGCACAACGCGGCTATGAAGCCAATCTCAAAATGTTCGATCAGGCCCGGAAAATGTCCGGCGCACTGCTCGATCTTCTCAAGCGATAAGGAGGCTCCAGAATGGATATCGCAGCCGGTCTCGCCAGTCGAAACTACGCAAGCTCCCGTGCGGCACTGAACCCCACCCCCGCAAGTCCAGAAAACCCACTCGCCGATGCGGTCGGCAGCTTTTCTGAAACACTGCAGCAGGCAGAGGCAACCGCCGGGGCAGCACTGACCGGAGACGCCGACCCGCATGCTCTGGTGGACGCATTGGCACAATCGCAACTAGCGGTGGAGACTGCGGTCAGCGTGCGAAACAAAGTTGTTGAAGCCTATCAAGAAATTCTGCGGATGCCGATCTAAGCCATGCTGAGCGAGGTCCAGTTTTACGATACCCTCCGTCAGGGACTTTGGGTCGCGGTTGTCATTTCCGTGCCGATCCTCTCGGTCGCGCTCGTTTCTGGTCTGGCGATCGGCTTGTTTCAAGCGCTCACGTCTATCCAGGAAATGACCCTGACCTTCGTGCCTAAGCTTTTGGCGATGGTGGTCGCGTTTTGGATCAGCATGTCCTTCATGACGACCTCTCTTTCTGGCTTTTTCGCCGGTACCATAGTGCCGCTCATTTCGGGACAGTAAGATGGATAATGCAGCCTATGCGACCTTGACCCGACAGGCGGGCTTAAGATCAGAGCTCCAGTCGATTGCGAACAACGTCGCGAATGCTTCAACCGTTGGATATCAACGAGAAGGCATTCTTTTCTCAGAGTTTATTACAGCTTTGGAAGACGCGAATACGTCATTGTCGATGGCGATGGCCGAAGGCCGATACACGGATCGCAATGTAGGCGGACATCGGGAAACCGGTGGAAAATTTGACCTCGCCATCGGTGGAGAAGGTTACTTCCCATTGCAAACGCCTGATGGGCTGCGCCTAACTCGGGCAGGTGCTTTCGCGCCGAACGCCAATGGTGATTTGGCGACCCCGCAGGGGCATCTTTTGCTCGATGCGGGAGGTGCTCCTATTCCTGTTCCACCCGATGCGACCGAAATTAACATTTCTTCCGACGGATCGTTGAGCTTCGATGGTGCTCCGGTGACAGAGATTGGCCTTGTGGTCCCTGCAGACCCCAACAAGATGCGCCGTACTGGAGACACCAGCTATCTGGTGGAAGACGGCAACACGATCCCGGTGGTTAACCCTCAGATTATGCAGGGTTTCCTGGAAGGATCTAATGTCAATGCCATCGAAGAAATTACCCGCCTGATCGAAGTTCAACGCGCCTATGAGAAGGGTGGGGATTTCATGAGCTCCGAAGATGAGCGCATTCGATCAGTGATCAGAACCCTTGGTAGCGAGTCCTAAAGGAGCCTCCTATGCGCACGCTTAAAATCGCCGCAACCGGCATGTCCGCTCAGCAGCTTCGCGTAGAGGTGATCGCGAACAACCTGGCCAATATGAGCACCACGGGGTTTAACGCACGGCGCGCAGAGTTTGCCGATCTTCACTACCAGCAAATGGAAAGACCCGGCGAAATCAATGCCGCGGATGGCACCATCCTCCCCACCGGCATTCAGCTTGGCTTGGGGGTGAGGCCGACCTCGGTGTCGGCAATGCTCGAGCAAGGTGCTTTGAAAAACACCGGCAATGATCTTGATCTTGCCATCGAAGGGCGTGGCTACTTTGAGGTTGCCCTGCCATCTGGGGAACCTGCCTATACCCGCGATGGCGGATTGCGACGCAATGCCGAAGGCACGATCGTGACCGCCGATGGTTTCCCTGTAGAGCCAGAGATCGAAATTCCCGAAGAGGCCACCGCCCTTGCCATTAATCCCGACGGCGAAGTCTATGCCTATTTTGGCGATCAGATTGAGGCGGAGCTTCTTGGGCGGCTGACCTTGGCGAGTTTTGTGAACCCACGCGGCTTGGAGGCTATGGGCAATAACCTTTTCACCGAAACCGAAGCTTCGGGCCCAGCAACTATTGGGGATCCGGGTGAGGATGGTCTTGGTCTTATAAATCAAGGCTATCTTGAAGAGTCGACCGTGGATGCCGTGAACGAGGTCACGGAGCTTATTGAGGCACAGCGCGGCTATGAGCTGAACGCCAAGGTGATCACTGCGGCCGACGAGATGATGGCCGTGACGGCGCAGGTTCGCTGATGAGATACGTCCTTGCTCTCGCTTGCGGCTTGTTTGCGGCGCTTTCGTCTCCTGACACGATGGCGGGTGCCGAAACCGTGGTGGCCTCGCGGACCCTGCGCGCTGACACGCTTGTTGGTTATTCCGATGTTGCTCTCAAAGATGGTCTCACGCCTGGAGCTCTATCGCAGCTTGAGGATGCCGTGGGTTTGGAGGTCAAGCGCAACGTGTATGCTGGCCAGCCAATTCTGCCATCTGATTTGGGCCCGCCGGCGATCCTTCTGCGCAACGATACCGTCGTGCTCAGCTACTATCGCGGTGGTTTGGCGATCGTGACGGAGGGCCGTGTCCTGGGACGTGCGGGCATTGGAGAGTCAGTTCGTGTGATGAACCTGAGCTCTCGGAACTCTGTGACCGGGACGGTGCTTCCCGATGGCAGTGTTGAAGTGACCGGGCCAGGTGGGCTGCGTCTCGAGTGACCGCGAAAGGAGAACGCGTAGTGAAACCGATTATTGGACTTCTTTGCGGGGCGGCATTGATCGCCAGTGGATGCGCCAGGCTAAATCACGTTGGCAAGCCGCCGGATTTCAGTCCAACCGAAACCAGCCGGGAACATCTTGCAATGGCGGTTCCAGGCATCCCAAGGACATTGGAAAAACAAAGGAATGTGGATCAAGCGTCTCTTTGGAGCGGATCCCGCAACTCTTTGCTTGGGGACCGCCGCGCAGTTGAGCGCGGAGATATTCTAACAGTTGTGGTGGAAATTGATGAACGCGCAGAAATCTCAAACTCCACCTCACGTGAACGTTCAGCCGGGGAAGAACTGGCGCTAGAGAGCCTCTTTGGCATTCCGCAGCGCATCGACAAGGCGCTGCCGGACGGCGCTACATCTGCGGACGGCGTTGGTCTTGATGCAGATAGCAGCTATGACGGCGAAGGTGAGGTAAAACGCAACGAAAAATTGACCTTGCGCATCGCTGCGACCGTGACAGATGTCCTCGCAAATGGCGTCATGCGCCTGCAGGGGTCCCAAGAAGTCCGCGTGAATTTCGAGATCAGAGAACTGTTGGTCGAAGGTTACGTACGTCCAGAAGATATTTCACGCCAAAACGAAATCACCTACGACAAGATCGCGTCAGCACGTATTTCCTATGGCGGACGTGGACAGATCACGGATGTGCAGCAGCCGCGATATGGCCAGCAGATCGCCGATATCATTCTGCCATTCTAGGAAGGTGTCCAAATGGGAAAGATCCTACCTATCTTAATGGTCCTTGTTGGACTCGGAGGTGGAGGCGCAGCCGGCTATTTCCTGCGCGCTGAACCGAAAGAAGAAATGGCGGAGGCTACGAACCATGACTGTCCAGCACCCGAGGTCATGGCTGCGTCGGCAGATCCTGGGTCGGCTGGCGAAAAAGTAAAAGAAACTGGAACTGAATTTGTAGATTTCGAAAATCAGTTTGTGGTGCCGGTGACCTCTTCTGATGCGATCGTCTCAATGGTGGTGATATCGCTCACCCTAGAGGTTTCTGGTGGGACCAGAGAGGCGATCTTCCGACAAATGCCAAGGCTGCGTGACTCGTTTCTCGATGTGCTCTTCGATCACTCCTCAACGGGTGGGTTTTCTGCGAGCTTCGTGAACGGCAGCGGGCTGAATGAACTCAGAGACATCCTGCGGGAAACTGCGATCGGAACTGCCGGCACGGCAGTCCAGGATGTCCTGATCGCCGATCTCATCCAACAAGACCTCTGAGGTTCGGTCTGCGAGCAGACTAAAGCATTTCGGCGGAAACCTGAATCGCGTGGGATTCTCAAACTGGCTCGGCTGTGATTCATCCTTCTTGGGAGGATGGATCATGTCAGCACCTTTGCCTTTGGCGCTTCGGACGCGGTTTCAGAATTTGATCGAGGAGGGATCGAGCGGGCGTGCAGCGGCGTTAAGGCTGAAGCTGTCTGCTGCGACCGGCGCGCGTTGGGCGCGGCAGGTCCGCAGGAAGGGCAATGCCAATCCCGCACCGCAGGGACGCCCTCGAGGCCAGGGCAAGCTGGCTCCGCATCGGCGTTCTTCGAAGAATTGATCGTGCAAGACCCCGACATTACGCTTTTCGAGCTTCGGGACGCTCTGGCCGAGGCGGAGGGGGTGACAGGACACCACTCATCCATCGCCAACCTGCTGTCCCGGCTCGGTTTCACGTATAAAAAAGTCGCTGGTGGCCTCCGAACGGCGCCGCGCCAAGGTAAGGTGGCCACGGGCTGACTGGTTCAAGCATCGTCTTCCAGCCATCGCGGCGTTGCCTGAGCGCGTTGTCTTCATTGACGAAACTGCAGTGAAGACGAACCTGACCCGCGTGCGAGGCAGGGCCAAACGGGGCGACCGGCTGACGATGGATGCGCCGTTCGGCAGGTGGGGACCTCAAACGCTGATTGCGGGCCTCACCCAGGACGCATTGATCGCGCCATGGGTCATCAAAGGCGCGATGGACGGACCAGCATTTACCGCTTTCCTGCGCAAGATACTGATCCCCCAGATCGCAACCGGTACCGTCGTGATCCTCGATAATCTGGCGACACACCGCAACACGGAAGCCGCGCAGGCCTTGCCCGATCACGGCTGCTGGTTGCTCTACTTGCCGCCATACTCACCAGATCTGAACCCCATCGAACAGGCCTTCGCAAAGCTTAAAGCCCACCTGAGACGGATCGGGGCACGCACCTTTACCGAGGTCTTTCAGGCCATCGGAGAAATCTGCGATCTCTACGATCCAGTCGAGTGTTGGACTTACTTCAAGTCTGCCGGGTATGTCTCAGGTTAAAACAAAAACGCTTCGGAGCGTCTTGCATCTGATCGGATTCGGGATTCTCATTTGGGTTGTAGCGTGATTCCTTGTTTTCAAACAAACAAGGGCGGTCATCATGGGCAAACCTCATCCGTTGGAGCTTCGGCAGCGCGTGGTGGCGCATGTCGAGGCGGGCAACACACATCATTCGGCAGCGGCGCGGTTCTGCGTTTCGGTCAAGTTCGTTAATGACATGGTCAAGCTGAAACGCGAGACCGGGTCGCTCGCGCCAAAGCGTCAGGGCAATCCAGGCATCGGCAAACTGACGCCTCACGAAGACTGGGTGCGTGCTCAAGTCGATGCCAAAGGCGGGATCACGCTGGACGAAATGGCAGCGAGATTGATGTCCGAACGTGGCGTGTCCGTCGATCCCAGCTCGGTCTGGCGACTTTTCCAACGGCTGGGGCTGACGCACAAAAAAAGACCTTCAGGCGCTTGAACAAAAGCGCGCCAAGGTGGCACGCGAACGGCACATCTGGGTTACGCACCGCCAGTCTTTCATGGCACACATGCTGGAGCGGATCGGCTTCATTGACGAAACCTGGCTGAAGACAAACATGGCCAAGACGATGGGCTGGGTTCCGTGCGGTCAGAGGCTGGTCGACCATGCTCCATTCGGTCACTGGCGCAGCCAAACATTTGTCGCGGCATTGCGCCATGACCGGCTGGGCGCCCCTTGGGTCATCGACGGCACCATGAACCGCGCGACGTTCGACACATATGTCGAAACCCAGCTGGCGCCGACCCTGCGTGCAGGGGATGTGATCATCTTGGACAACCTGTCCAGCCACAAAAGCGCCCGTGCCGCTGAGGGGCTGCGCGATATTGGTGCGTGGTTCGTTTCTCGGGGAAAACCGTCCACTGGACGCTTTTATTTTCCCTCAAACTCCTGCGGCCATATTCGCCCGATCTCAATCCGAACGAGATGGCTTTCTCAAAGCACAAGGCGCTGATCAGAAAGGCAGCGGCCAGAACATAAGACGCGCTATGGAACGCTGTTGGCCTCGTCTGCGATCTTTTCTCAGACGAAGAATGCTTCAACTTCTTCAAAGCCGCAGGATATGGAACCGATTAAACGCAAGGCGCTCTAACGTGTCGCGGTCAGGATACGCGACCCGAAGCCACAAGAATGAACCGAAGTTGCGTAGTGAGCGCTAATCACCTCGCGGGTCTTCCACGCTCAGTTTCTCAATCACTCTGCGGCGCGCACTGGCCTTGGCGAAGGCTTTGCGCGCTGCTTCGCTTGCCAAACGTGCCCGTGCCGAGAGGATTGCCAGTTTGCGGCTTTCTTGGCGGCGCCACTCTGTCCAAAGCGTTGCCGCACCACTCGCCGCGTAGGTATCATAGACCTCGCGATTGGGGCTCGGGCGTGACTGGGTCAAAGCAAGCTTCGCAGCCAATCGCATTTCCTCTTGGCTTTTGAGGTTGAATTCGGCGCTTTGTTTTCTTTCGTGGAGATCAGCCAATTCCAGAAGTTGTTTGAGACGCTCTCGATCAGGTGTTGAAGTCATCGCTCTTCCTGGCTTTTCGGCGCACTTTCTCCGCAAAACGGATCGCGGCCGCGACTGCGCGGTAGTGTTCATGCGCGATTTCCTGCCCAACCTCTGTGGTCGCATTAAGAGCACGCGCAGTTGGGGGATCGCGGCGAATGGGTACGCCTTCTTCTTGAGCGATTTCGCGGATGGCAAACGCGATGTGATCCACGCCCTTGGCCACGCATGTCGGTGCTGAGCCTGGTTGACGGTCCCATGCGAGCGCCACGGCGTAATGCTCAGGGTTGACGATCACGACATCCGCGGTTGGAACATCCGCCAACATGCGATTGTTGGCGATGGCGACACCACGCTCGCGCCGTTCTTGTTTCAGCGCGGGATCGCCCTCGGCCTGTTTGGTTTCATCCATTAATTCTTTGTGGGACATCCGATTTTTTCTAAGATGTTCAGCGTATTGCCAAAGATAGTCGACAATCCCAATAGCCGC
Source organism: Pseudomonadota bacterium (assembly GCA_038751255.1). Classification (GTDB taxonomy): domain Bacteria; phylum Pseudomonadota; class Alphaproteobacteria; order Rhodobacterales; family Rhodobacteraceae; genus JANSYP01. The sequence continues at coordinate 19,458 of JBCDGN010000038.1, read as the reverse complement.
CCCTATGCCGATGACTGCGCCGAGAAAACCAACCGAAAGCTGCATCATCGTCGCTGCTCCGGCGTTCGGGCCCAAAGCCATAGTGCGCATGATGTCTGGCCATTTCTGATGCAGAAATATGGCCAGCGCTACCGAAATAACAGTGAGCTTCGTGAGGCTTTTAAAGAACTCGAAGAGTCCCGAGCGGCCGAAGCGGTTCTTGAAATTTGAAACCGGCGAGATCCGTGACAGTTTTGGCGCGAGTTTCTTGCCACTGACGGTAAAGCTTCGTTGCGCGAGAATCACCAAAAAAGCTGTCGCCGCCGGAAGCACAAGCCAAGGGGACAGCGCGCCAAGCACTTGGCTCATCATTCCGATAGCGACGCTATCTCCGCCATCGGCCAACATACCCGCAGCGATTTCTGGGCCGCGACCGATCAGAGCACTCATAACCTGCCCGAGTGACTCGATGCTTGACGCTCCGAAGACCAATGCCGCCAGAAAGAAACCGCCATAAGCGCCCGCGGCGATCAGATCGGTCGATTTTGGAACTTCTCCGCGTTCTCTCGCCTGTTCCAGTTTTCGCGGGGTGGCCTCATACGGCTTCTCGCTTTCGTCTTCGTTGTCGTCTGCCATCTGAGGCTACTGGCCGAAGGAAAACGGAAAATCGAGAACGCGGTTCATGTGAGTGAGCCAGAGTGTTAGGATCAATGGTGCCGCTATTGCCAATAACGCCAAGCCGCCTGCAGTGATTGCAGGTGCGCCCACAAAGGCCACCATCAACTGGGGCATGGCACGATTAATCGCGCCGAGCGCCATATTGTAGAGTAACGAGGCAATTGCAAAAGGGGCGGATAAGGAAAAGGCCAGTCCAAAAGCCCACGCGATTTCGCGAACGGCCCATTCACTTATGGGTGCCACAGAGGGGAGCTCCCCAAGAGGGAATAGCTGATAGCTTTGGATCAAAGCGGCCGCGATTTGTGTGTGAAAACCGGCCATCATCGCGAGTGCTATTCCTGCCACTGCGAAAACCTGTGCCATGGCGGGTTGCGGGTCCACAGAGGCCACGCCCAACAATTGCGAAAGTGACGTGGATTGTGCGGCGATGCTGCCCGCGATCTGAAGAATCCAGACCACCAATCGGATCGAAAACCCCATCGCGAGACCAATGAGTGTTTCGCTCAGCAAAGCTCTGGAAAAATCCCCAAATCCGTTCGGTGGCAGCGTGCCAGCAGCAGCGACGGCGGGAGTTACGACAAGGGTTAGTGCGAATGCCATAGCCAGGCGCACGCGCATGGGCACAACAATTGCGCCAAATGCGGGTAACAAAAAAACTGCAGCTCCGATGCGCAAAGCGACCAATCCTCCCGCCCAAAGCCAGGGAGCAAATGTGTTGAGCAAAAGCTGCAGAGCTTCGATCACGCTGGCACGACCCCCACGACTGCCGGGCGTGCATCCATACCGATTTCCTCATAGGACAAGACTGGCGCGCTGACACCGCCAGCCCGGGCAACTGTTTTTAAGAAGCGGCGGCGATGGGCGCTGGTGACCACCGCGGGCAGCGCTTCGCCATCGCTGGCAGAGGCCATTTTTTCGGCCAATCCCGAGGCCAATCGATTGAATTCCTCCGGAGGCAAAGCGACGTCCGTGCGCCCCTGCTCGGCCTCGATTTGGTGAGACTCAAAGCGTTTTTCCCATTCCGGTGCGAGTTGAACGAGAGGTAGGCTCCCGTCACGTCGCGTACAGCCCGCTACAATTTGGAACCCAAGACGTTGCCGGACATGTTCGGCAATGGCCTCACCACTGCCAAGGACTGGACGCGCCTCTGCAATGGCCTCCAAAATGAGCGGCAAGTTTCGGATCGACACTTGCTCATCGAGCAACAATCGCAGAACTGAAAGCAGGAGATCCATCGGAACCTTGTCCGGGATAAGGTCGTCAAGCAGACGTCGGTTTGCTGCCGCTTTCGTGGGATCACTCACTGAAGTCAGCTGGTCGAGAATGCTTCGCAAACTTCCCAAAGACATCAGTCGCGCCAGCGAAGACTTTATCGTTTCATGAAGGTGGGTTGATATGACTTCGGTTGGTGTAACAACGGTAACGCCTTGGAGCATAGCGCTTTCACGCTCTTCGGCGTCGATCCACCTGGCTGGGGCCCCGTAGACAGGTTCTCGAACATTTTCGCCGGAGGGCAACTCGGCGCCTTCACCTGGCAGGAGCGCCAACACTTGACTTGGCACAACGCGATTACGCACTTTTTCGACGCCTTGGAGCCGGATTACATAGGTGCCGCCTTCTAGTGTTGGATCATCGGTCAATCTGATCTCGCTCAAAATAATCCCATAAGTTTCCGCGAGATGGTTGCGCATATTGGAAATGCGAGCGTCCAGACCAGTGGCTGGATCGAGGACCATCGGAACCAGATTTGGTGCGAAAAGAAGATGAATATCTTCAACTGACAGTACATCTCCGAGGCTCGCTTCTTTGGGCTCCTTGGATGCTTTGTCTTTCTCCTCCGCGTCAGACTGCGCCAGGTCGCGTTCACGACGCCACGCTGAATAGGCGAAAGTTCCCAAGGCTGCGCCACCACAAAGAAAAGGTAACACCGGAAGGCCCGGAATGAAGCCCAAGAGCGCCATAAGCAATGCGACCGTCCCCAGAGCGGAGGGGTTCCGACCCAATTGTGCCACAAGCGCAGTATCAGTGGCGCCGATGGCCCCGCCACGTGCCAAAAGCAAGGCGGACGCGATAGAGATAATCACAGCAGGAATTTGGGTGACCAACCCATCGCCCACGGTGAGAATCGCATAGGTGGTGAAGGCGTCCGCAATCGGCATTCCATGAATGCTTAGCCCGATCACAAGTCCCATCACGAGATTGAGCGCAGTAATCAAAAGCCCTGCTATGGCATCGCCTTTTACAAATTTCGAGGCACCATCAAGAGAGCCAAAAAAGGTCGTCTCCGCTTGTTCTTGCGCACGACGTTCTTTCGCGTCCTCATGGCTGATGGCACCTGCGGAAAGATCACTGTCAATCGCAAGTTGCTTGCCCGGCATCCCATCAAGAGCAAAGCGTGCACCGACTTCTGCCATCCGTGCGGCGCCCTTGGTAATCACCATAAAGTTGACGATCAACAAGACGCCGAAGACCACCAGTCCGATCAGCACACTGCCGCCCATCACAAACATCGCAAAACCTTCGATCACGCCGCCCGCGGCATGCGTGCCTGTGTGCCCTTGACCGATGATCAACTTCGTCGATGAGACATTCAGCGATAGTCGCAACATCAGCGAAGCGAGCAAGACTGTTGGAAACGCTGAGAAATCGAGCGGTTTTTCAATGAAAAGCGTGGTAGTGAAAATCAAGATGGCCAGTGCAAAGGATCCGGCAAGGCCGATGTCAAGGACCCAGGCAGGCATGGGCAAGATCATCATCACAATGATTGCCAATAGGGCCAAAGCCAACATTACTGTCGGCTGGAAAATCTGTTTTGGATCGAGCGGAAGAGCGAAAGCGGTCACGAGAGCAGGGTCCCGCAAGCGCAGGTTGGTTGATGACATATTGGGTATGGATCTTCGGTCACGTTCTGCTCACCGAAACTCAAACTCACTAAGGAATGGCTATGTTTGTTGATTTAAAATTGAGTTAGCTTGCTGCTGCTGCTCTAAATTATTTCCCTGACTAAGCGCCTTGATAAAGCGTCAGCAGGATCGATTGGGCGCTCGCGCCGGTCGCGAAAAGGCTCAGTTGCGGGGAAGACGTGATTGTCGGCGCGGCGAGTTCTGCCCTGGTGACATATAGTCTTGTCAGCGATTCAAAGGTTTCTGTTTCAATAAGACCAGACACGGTATCTACACCAAATCTCTGCTGCGCAATATCCTGTAAATCCTCCACTTGGCGATCGAGATCCAAGCCGGAAAAACTTGATGGCAGGCCAAAAGCCGTCTCGATCGCCTGGCGTAGTGGAGGATTGCCGAGAACAAGCAACCATTGAGTGGTTGGATTGGAGCTTTCATTCACGATTTCTGGCAGTTCGCGCTGCATATTTAGTGCTAAGCGCATCGTTTCATTGACTTGGCCGACCGCAATCTCAAAATCGCGCTCTTGGTAGCTCTCAATGACGCGATCTGCAAAACCCGAAAGCCCAGTCCAGGGTCCTCCAAGATCGCCAAAGCCAAAAGCTTCAGAAAATGCGGTGTAGCGTTTGTCCGCCAACCTATTGGCAAAACTGGCTGGATCCTGTGTGCCCTCCGCGAGGACTTTTTCAATGAAGGCGCGATTGTTCAAATCATCCCCGAGCCCGTAGGCTCCAAGTGCGACCTTCAGCAGATCACGGTCTGCGACCAGCTCTTCTGCGGTTGTGATCGTCGCGATCCGTTCGCGAAATGCACTGGTCTCCCGCGCGTTTTGCGGAGAGGCAGCATAGAGTGTTTCTTGTTGCTCAAGCGTCCGAGAAAGATAGCTCCACCCTGCCAAACCCCCGGTCGGAATAATCGGTGAAAAGGTCATGACGGTGGCAGGTTGAGCAGATGGGCTTCCGTTGGAAGAAGGCTCCGCAGGTGTTTTAGTGCTTGATAGAATTGCCCGGCAGATGCTGTAACCGCGGCTGAACGTAGCTGCTCAAGGCTGTCAGCATCCGTAAAGGCCTGGCTCAATTGCGCGATGCCGGCGGCGATTTGTTTCTCACCTTCATCCGGATCGACATCGCCAGATAGCACAAGCTGTGTGATGTAGCACACGCGTCGTACTGGTGTGTTGGCTTCATCTGGATGGATAGCATCCTTCAGACGCAGGATGTTCGCGTTGGGCGTCACAATGTTCAATCGCGAACGTCTGTCACCGTTTTCGATCACTGCGCCATTGATCAGAATGCGCTCTCGTGGCCCGAGTTTTAGGACCAAGCCGCTCATTTTTCAGCTCCTGGCGTGCGAAGTCCGCCGAGGACTGCAAGATTAATGTCTACGAGGATGTCAGCGCTTGCGTCGCCCTTGAGGACCTTACTCGTATGTTGGATGGAGAAATCTGCAAGATAGCTCAGTCTTACCCGCAAATCATCCGGCAGTGCATTGCCGGGTTCCACGATATTGACACCGAGCAATGTCCAAAGACGACGATTTTCATGCAAGGCGGCTGCAAACTCTGAATAGTTGTCCTTGCCTTGAGAGGCCTTTTTCAAACGCCGAGTAATTCTGGCGATTGCTTCATACTCGGTGCTACGCGGAGTACGAATTGGGGCGCGAATTGATCCATAGGCCGCTTGGGCCATCTCAACAGCGTTCACGTCATATCCTTCCGATGACGGTAATCAAACACGGATTTCATCCGAGGGGGGAAGCGCGCCTCATAAATTGAGGCGCGCCGCTAGGTTGCTTACCGGAAGAGCGACAAGATAATCTGCGGCTGCTGGTTCGCGATAGAAAGCGACTGGATGCCCAACTGCTGTTGAACCTGAAGCGCCTGCAGACGTGCAGATGCTTCTTCCATGTCCGCGTCAACCAATGCACCGATCCCCGACTGCAGAGAGTCGGTGATGCTATCGACGAAGCTTGACTGGATCTCGATACGTCCCTCAACCGAACCAAACGCAGCAGCTGCGTCGATTGAAGTCTGGATCAAAGTCTCGATCCCGGTCAGAGCGCTGGCGGCACCGGCATCGGTGGTCACGTTAATGCTCTGCAACGCCCCAAGTCCGCCCGAAGACGCCGAAGAGCCCGCAGTACCACCGGTCTGTGCAGCAACGTTCACAAGCATGTTGGCGTTTGTGGTTGTTGCAGATCCGTTGGTGATGACGATTTGATTGTCATTCGCAACGGAAACAGAATACGCCAAAGAAGCGTCTGTTGCCGCTCCGAAGAACGCATTGATCTGATCGGCGAGGTTCTGTGCAACGTCATTCACACCGTCGCTTGCACTTGCAACATACTGGAACTGACGCTCCGACGTTGCTGTGCCGCCACCGACCACATTCACATCAATACCGCCGATATCGATCTGGTAGCTGATGCCCTCGGCAACTTGGCCGATGGTAATCGTCTCCGTCGCATTGTTCGCAACGGTTGCCTCGTTAGTACCATCAATGGTCGAGGCGTTGGTTGAGGTGTCGACATTCTCGATCGTTGTACCGCTACCGTCGATATAGACGTTGGCGGCTGCTTCATCGGCGAGGTTACCATCACCCATCGCCTGTGCAGTGACCGGCGTGGTGGTCGACAGGTTTTGGCGTGTCACGTCGATCTGACTTGCAGTGACGTTGCCGGCGGCGTCCCGATCAAGCGATGACAAGATCTGAACATCGGTGGTATCAGACCCGTCGATCAGGTTCAGACCATTGAACTGCGCAGCACTAACGACCGATTGAATCTGGTTGGTCAATGCGTCGATGTCTGTCTGGATTTTTGTCCGGTCGACGTTTTCTTCCTGAGCGGAAACGATCTTCGATTTGATCTCAGTCAGAAGGTTGGTGACTGTCTCAGAAGCGTTGCGCGCAACGGCAACTGTAGATTCGCCGAGTGCGAGACTGTCCGAGATGGCTTTAAAGCCGGATACGTCGGATTCCATAACTTTCGAAATCGACCAAACCGCAGCATTGTCTTTCGCACTGCCGACAGCCTTACCAGTCGAAATCATGGCTTGGGTCTTTTCAAGACCCATATTGATGCCCTTCAGGGTCTGCAGCGCAACCATTGCGCTGTTATTCGTCAGGATACTGGACATTCCGTATTCCCCAGAGGTTCGGGCGCTTTTGCGCCCAGTTGCATAAGCCGCCTTTCGACGGCGCCCTCGGTCGTTCTGACCCTCTGCTGGCCCGAAGCTCGAACCGCGCCACCCCGTCCGGAGTGCGACGCCTTCTTGGCGCGCGACCCCCTAAACATCGTTAAACGCCAGCAGATTGGTTGTGTCGGAAGTATCTAAAATCCTATCTTATGCCCGCTTCTCCAGACTTTTGGGCCGATGGTTGGGCGGTCTTTGCCCCTTGCGATCATAGCTACCGGCACCGCAATGAACGTTTTGAATATCCAGCAAACGTTGACGAACGGCCGCGATGCCTCGTGCGGCCCCAAACAGCAAATTCTGATTGTGCAGAGCTTTTTCGCTCAATCTTTTGTAAATTTCAGGCGCAAGCGCCGTGTGCTGTTCTGAAATCTCTGCCAAAAGATCAGCCTTTCTTGCGGCAAAGGAATCAATGCTGTCGAGATCGCCGCTTATCAGGGCGTCACGCTCCGCATCTAAAATATCCTCGATCTCTTCAACTGCTACGGTGTTTGTGTCACTCATCATAGTGTTCCTTCAAGCTTTGAAAAACCTGCTCGGCAAGTCCGATGCCACCAGACTGTGCCATGCCTCTTGCCTGTTCCATCCTGAGAAAAGATGCGAATTGGGCTTCGCCTGTGCCGCCGGTGAAATCGCCTTTGGTTTCTCCCAGTCCAGCGGCTTTCAGCATTTCTGCGAGAAATGATGCTTCGAATTCGACAGCTAATTCGCGCAAGTGATCGAAGTCTGGCTCTGACTTCGGAGTAGCTGCGTTGGGGACCGGAAGACCGGGCGTAATCTGAACCATTCTGGTTCCTTTCAATTCTAAGCAGTTTGCCCAATTTGATTTGATCGCAGTAAAGATTGAGTAACTCGGATCATAAATGTTGCCGCCATTCGGAAGAAATCCGGGGAAACTATGGATACTGCATCAAGCTTTCCGCTACTCGGCGGAACACGGCTACACTCTGCGTCAGACACGGCTTTGCCCGGCTCTGACAGCGCGCCGAGTGACCCCTCCGCTGACAAGTCAGACGACTTTGAAGCAACCGTGACCTCGCTGAAGGTCAAGGAAGACGCCACGCTTAAGGCACAGTCAAAAAAACCTTCCGCAAAGCAGTTTGCTGAGGAGCCACTGATTTCTCAGCCCGCTGTGCCAATCGCAGAGACAGAAACAGAGGCGGTTGGAAGCGTTGAGCTTGTTGCGCCGACAGAGCAAGACATTTTGACTTGGGACGCGGATCAAAGTGACGAACTCACATCTTTAATTGCCGCGCTTCCGTTGGAAGAAGACGAAGTGTTGCAAGTGACACTTGCCGATGAGACCCCCGACATATCTCAGGACCCATCTGCGTTCATCGACCTGGACGAATTCACGGATACCGTTGCGGCGCTCACTGATGGCGCCGCAAGCCCCAAGGTGACAGAGGGCGATAAGAGCGTGGCTGTTGAAATACCGCCCAAGCAGGTATCTGAGGACGTCGCTTCTGAGGAAACGGTGAGAGGTGCCACAGAGGCGACCCGCCCAACACCGACACCAAAAGTGGCCGTGCCAGAGCAGACGGCCATTTCGGTGAATGCTAACGAAAAGATAGCGAATACAGAGGTTTCTGAGGCCTTACTGCGGCCATCGACGAATACAGCTTCCCGATCGGAGCCTCGTCACGTCATGATGGACGAAGCTCCGGCAAAGGTTGTTTCTCCGACTGTTCCGGATGCCAAGCCATCGGCACCTCCTGTGTCACCTCCAGCGCAGATCAATGTGGCGACACCTAGTGCATTGCAACTCAATGCGACGCCTAAGCCTTTGGAGGATCCGGCAAAGCTAGAGCCAACACTTCTAGATACAAAGGCCGCGCCACAGGGTGAGAACGAGCTTCCCGCAAAGACAAGCGAAACTGTGAGGGTTTCCAGCTCTGCACAGGCCACCCATTCCACCGCTGCCCTGGACAGATCGCAACCTACCAGTGCGTCCGGTCCCGCCTCGGATCCCGAAGCTGACGTTCTGGTCGAAAAATCAACAGCTTCCCTGATCCCAAGCGCCGCGCAAACCTCTGTCACGGCGTCGACCACGACCAATGCTGGGATCGGTGTTGTAGCGCCCCAGGTTTCAGAGCGGCGTAGTGAAAATATGCGAGCTGTCGAAGCGGTTGAGGCGTTGCTAACCGGGCGAGACAGCGCAAGCACAGACCCACTTAGACAAGCGGCCCAGGAACGCGTGTTTTCAGCGTCGCCAAGTTCCGCGCCACAACCGGTCGCTCGACAGATTGCTGAAGCCCTAGTTTCCTTGAGAAATGGCACAATCGATGTGCAGCTTTCGCCAGAAGAACTCGGTCGAGTGCGGCTCACCATGAGCCAAACGGAAACCGGTATGTTGGTACAAGTTCAAGCGGAACGACCAGAGACCCTGGACCTACTGCGGCGCAACATAGGTCTTCTGAATGACGAGTTTAGTGCGCTCGATCTCGGCACTGCGAGTTTTAGTTTCGACGACAGTTCTCGTAGCGAGGATGGTTCTTATGGCGGCCAACATCTCGCAACCTTAGAAGAACAGTTTCTAGAAACCGAGCCTGAGCTAGACGTAGGCAGCACGGTTCCGGTCGCAAATCTGGTGCAACAGGCGGGCAAAAGCCGCCTCGATATTCGGCTTTAATTTCAGGACAACTCATGGACGTCACGACCACACCCGTCTCAACTGCAGCGCAGTTTGCAGGGCAGAGCGCCGCCACAGTCACCACCCCGGAAACAGACACTTCCGAACGTGTCCTTAGTTCCGATTTTGAAACCTTTTTGGTGATGCTCACTGCACAAATCGAAAACCAAGATCCGCTCAATCCGATCGACAGCACCGATTACGCCGTCCAGTTGGCGACATTCTCAAGCGTGGAACAGCAGGTGCTCACCAATGAGCTCTTGCAAGAAATGTCTGCAGCAGAGCAGAGCATTGAGGGGTTGAGCACCTATGCGGATTGGGTCGGCATGGAAGCGCGTGTTGCCGATCAGGCCACACTGACAACTGAAGGGGCGACACTTGCCTTCGATGTGCCCATTGGTTTCCAGAATTCTGAGATCGTCATAACAAATCTAAGAGGGGAAGAAGTGCGCCGCCTTCCCGTCAACAATAGTGATACCGAAGCTTTCTGGGACGGCAGAAATTCAGAGGGTGCGCGTCTGGAAAATGGCACATTTAATGTGTCGCTTACTGCAAGGGATGCCAATGGAGATCCGCTGAGCGCCAGCGTCTACAGCTACAGCCGTGTCGCAGAGGCGAGAATGGGAACAGATGGCGTGGAATTGGGGCTTGCGGATGGCCGGACCATCGACCCTGATACCGTAACCGCCTTGCGCGACACCTAATCAGCGTGATCAGGCTCGGTCGCACCCCAAAGCGCGGTGCTTGGCGCCCAGCCAGAATGTCCACCAGTGGAGACCCGGCACCAGCCCGGCGCGCATTCTCTGATCTTCAAAACCACATCCTGTTCCGCCCGAGCCGTGATGGGTGAAGACATCGCGGGGCGGCGCCGGATATCAACGATTTGCTCCGTTACCAATGCGGTGCGCGTGCCAGATAACATGGCGTAGTGGACCCAGCCGCCAAGACCGTCATAGTCTTGCACATAGCGCCAATGCCCATATTCGGCCGTCACCACCAGCGGCATGCCACGATGTTTGAACACCCAATCGATTCGGTGAGACCGAGATGGGCCGCGACGCACATTGGCTTCGCTCGCCTTCATGGACACAAATCTGGGTAAAGGGCGGTTGGTCACGGGTCCAAGCTCTGTTGCCAAAGCCGTGAACATGGGCGCGACCACCATGCAGATAGCGGTAACAACGCCGAAAACTTTCCGACGCAATCCGATTCCCGCCTCTGGAACAAAGGTTATTTGAGCCTGCATGCGATGACCGCTTGTGTGCTGTTGTGCTTTTCGACAATTTGCCAGGCACATCCCGCAGCGCAAACGGGAAGGACCGTTTTATGACCCAAGACAGTATAAGTGTTGTCGTTACGCGACGCTTGCCCGAACCGGTTGAGAGGCGGCTTGCCGATCTGTTTGATGTTGAATTGCGAACAAATGATCAACCCATGAGCCGCGAGGAACTAACTGACGCCCTGCGGCGCGCCGATGTTTTGGTACCCACGGTGACCGATCATATAGATGCCGGTATGATGGCACAGGCTGGCCCCGATATGAAACTGATCGCGAGCTACGGGGCTGGTGTGGATCACATCGATGTTCAGTCTGCGCGGCAACGCGGCATTCTCGTGACCAACACTCCAGGCGTCGTGACCGACGACACGGCAGATATGACCATGGCGCTGATCCTGAGCGTCACCCGGCGCATCCCGGAAGGCCTCGCTGTGATCCAAGCTGGCGACTGGCCCGGTTGGGCACCGACGGCGCTTTTGGGGGGGCGTGTTGGCGGACGTCGTCTGGGCATTTTGGGGATGGGACGGATCGGCCAAGCCGTGGCCCGCCGAGCTAAGGCTTTTGGCATGCAAATTCATTATCACAACCGCCGACGAGTCTCGCCCGAGATCGAAACTGAACTCGGAGCAACCTACTGGGAAGAGCTCGATGCCATGGTCTCGCGCGTCGATATTCTATCGGTGAATTGCCCCTCCACGCCGGACAGCTATCACCTGATGAACGCAAGGCGCCTGAGCCTGATGAAGCCAAGCGCGGTTCTCGTAAACACTTCTCGCGGCGATGTTGTGGACGAAAAGGCACTTGCGCGCATGCTCCGCACTGGCGATTTGGCGGGGGCTGGCCTTGATGTCTATGAGCGCGGCAACGCGTTGGACAGAGAGCTTTTGGAACTGTCGAACGTCGTGATGCTCCCGCATATGTCCTCGGCCACCCAGGAAGGGCGGATCGAGATGGGAGAGAAAGTAATAATTAATATCAAGACCTTCGCCGACGGCCACCGTCCGCCTGATCAGGTTGTGCCGGGGGTGTTATGAACGCGCCTTTTGGACCGCCGCTGCGCATCATTGTGACCGGCGGGACAATCGATAAAATCCACGAGCCGAGGATCGAGGCGCTGGCCTTTGCCCGTGACGGCGCGACCCATATCCCCGAACTCCTCGCTGCGGGGCGCTGTCATTTTCCCCAGGTGCAGCTTTTGATGCTGAAAGACAGTTTGGACTTCACCGACCTGGATCGGGAGGCGATTTCTGATGCCGTCGAAGGGGCCGCAGAGAAGCATATCGTGATCACCCATGGCACAGGTACGATGGGCCAGAGCGCGCGTTGGTTGGCGGCGCGCGAGATCGATAAGACGGTGGTCTTGACCGGGGCCATGCGCCCCTATTCGCTCAGCGCCTCGGATGGAGATTTTAATCTCGGAAGTGCCGTTGCGGCGGCTCAGATCCTCCCTTCAGGTGTCTATGGCGCAATGAATGGCCGAGTGATTCTGGCAGATCGGCTCGACAAAAATGTCGAGGCCGGCCGGTTCGATCTTTGATCGCGGGCTGGCGTCACTGGCCTCTGATTGCGGCTCTCTTGTGTGCGACGCTCGCGTGGCAACCGATCTTTACCGCCTCAGCAGAACGCTACAATGAAGAGGTGCTGTCGAGCGCCGTCCGGGTCTACGCCATTCTACGCGGGATAAACGCAGCGCTTTCTTTGGCCAAGGAAACCGAGATCGGGGTCCAGTTGGTGGGATCAGTGACGACCCAACCGGCAATGGTGCTTGACCCGATCGATGAAACGGTGGCCCGCGTCTCCGATGTTGTGTTCTTACTCGCCGCGGCCTCAGGAATTTTGAAGCTCGCGTTTGTGCCCATGGCCCAACTTGGAGCCGGGTTGGCGGCTCTGGGCTTTTTGATGCTTTATGCGGTGCGTTTGGGGGCTGTTTCTATCGTCTTGGCGCTGGGGCGAAGTTTCGTCTTATTTGGGCTTCTGCTCGCGCTTGCTCTGCCTGTAGGCTACGGGCTGGGCGGTCGGCTTGGCGTTTTTTGGACTGAAACACCTCTGGCGGAAGCACAAGCGATGCTGGATGGCTCCGCCGAGGAAATTTCCAACGCCGTGGGCGAAGCGCAAGCCCTGGCGACGCAACATCGCGCCTCAAACCAGGGCGTGGACGATGCCGCAGACGCATCGCTGTGGGGCCGCGTGTGGGACAACGCCCGGATGGCCGGAGACGCGGCTAGCAGCGCGGTCCGAGACGCGGTCCCAGACATGGACGATGTCCAGAAACGGGGCAGTGAAATCCTCGAAAGCTCACTTACCTTGGTGGCGATCTATGCCTTTCGACTGCTTGTCTTGCCCTTCGTGTTGCTGTGGATTTTTGGGCTGCTCATTCGCCGGGCTCTTGGGCCTTAGCGATAGATCTGGTCCTCAGTTGGGAATGCGCGGGCGCGCACCTCATCGGCATAGGCGCTCACAGCTTCTTCGATCATCGGACCGATCCGCCCGTAAACTTTGACGAATTTCGGCGTCCATGGGTTTAGCCCGAGCATATCTTCGAGCACCAAGATCTGGCCATCGCAGTTCACGCTGGCTCCAATACCGATGGTGGGTATAGAAATAAGGTCCGTGATTTTGGTCGCCAGCGGTTCGACCATGCCCTCAAGGACCACGGCAAAGGCGCCCGCCTCGGCAACCGCTTTTGCGTCGTCGATATGGGCGTCCCAGGTGGTCTCGTCCCGGCCTTGGGTTTTGAACCCCCCCATGACATGTGAACTTTGCGGGGTGAGCCCAGTATGCGCCATCACCGGAATGCCGCGGTCTGTCAGGTAACGGATGGTTTCGGCCATGCGCATTCCGCCTTCCAACTTAACCGCGCCGCACCCGGTTTCCTTCATCACCTGTGCAGCGTTGCGAAAGGCCGCGCCGGGGCTTTCTTCGTAAGTGCCAAAGGGCATATCCACCACGATCAGGGCTTGGTTTGTGCCGCGGACCACGGCTTTGCCATGCATGATCATGAGATCGAGGGGCACACCCACCGTGGTTTCCATCCCATGCATCACCATACCGAGACTGTCGCCCACCAGGATAAAGTCTGCATAGCGGTCCACGATGGCAGCGGTATGCGCGTGATAAGAGGTCAGCGATACAATCGGCTCGCCGCCCTTTCGCGCGGCGATTTGTGGGACTGTCTTGCGTCTTGGGGTTTTGGCGGCGCTTGGGTTAGGGCGCGTGCTCATGGCGTTTGACCTTCCGGAAGTTTCTGGTTGGGTGTGAGGACCCGCTGGTCGATCAGTAGGACGCTACCCAAGCGGACGGCAAGCAGGATCACAGCGGCGCGCTTGAGGCGTCCAGAAATATCAGCAAGGCTCGTGGCATCCTGGATGTCGACGGTTTCGACATGCGCGAGCGGCTCGGTCGCCAATTTTGCCCGCACCAAATCGCGTAGTGCTTCGGCGCTCATGTTTGGATCATGCGCAAGGGCTGCCTCTGCATGGTTAAGCGCAGCATTTAACACCGGGGCTGCGCGGCGTTCTTCGACCGACAAACGGACATTGCGCGACGACATCGCCAAGCCATCGGGTTCGCGATGTGTGGGCACACCGATGACCTCGAGCGGCATATCCAAGTCACGCGCCATGGTTTGGATCACCAAAAGCTGCTGGTAGTCTTTTTCACCGAAGTAGGCACGGTCGGGTTGAATGATGTTGAACAGCTTTGACACCACCGTGGTGACGCCGCGGAAATGCCCTGGTCGGAGCGCGCCCATCAATCGACCGCCGAGTTGTGCGCTGTCCACATGGGTTTGGTGTTCTGGGTGATAGATTTCATCGCGCGACGGGGCAAAAACCGCATCGACATTTTCTGCGCGCAGCAAATCAAGATCCCGTTCGAGATCGCGCGGGTAGTGCGCGAGATCCAAAGCATCACCGAACTGGGTGGGATTGACGAAGATCGTAACGGCGACCTTTGAGCAGTCGCGTTTGGCCTGCCGGACAAGTTGCAGATGACCCTCATGGAGAAACCCCATGGTCGGTACGAGGCCCAAGAGCCCTTGGTCTTTGAGATTGGGCAACGCAGCCCGCAGGTCTTTTTTGGTGGTGAAGAGCTCCATGACCTGCCCTTTTTGCTCTAGAGTGAGACGGGGGGCTCCCGCCCGTCCTCGGCCCCTCTTCGGGACCTCCTCCCGTTGGGCCGCGCACCGCTGGTGCGGTGCGGTGCCGTTGCCCGCTGTGGTGTACTTCGCATTAAAGGTTTTCCGGCTGCGGCATCCCCAGCACGTGGTAGCCGCCATCCACGCGGATGACCTCTCCTGTGGTAAAAGCGCCGTAGTCCGACGCGAGATAAACCGCCGTGCCGCCAACCGAATCCAGGCTGGCATTTGAGCGGAGGGGCGCATTGGCCTCGGTCAGACGATATGTCTTTCGCGCCCCACCGATGGCCGCGCCTGCGAGGGTTTTCATCGGTCCGGGAGAGACCGCGTTGACGCGGATACCTTGAGGGCCCAAATCATTGGCGAGATAAATCACCGTGCTTTCCAACGCAGCTTTGGCGACGCCCATGACATTGTAGAACGGCGTCACGCGGCTGGACCCCTGATAGGTCAGCGTCAAAATCGTGCCGCCTTCTGTCATCATCGGTGCTGCGCGGCGGGCCACGTCGATCAGCGAATAGCAGGAGATGTTGAGAGAATTGCTGAAATTCGCCCGGCTCGTTTCGAGAAAACGACCCTGCAGCTCGTTCTTGTCGGAAAAGGCTATGGCGTGGATCACAAAGTCCAGGCGGTCCCATTTCTCGGCCAAGGCGCTGAAAGCGGCATCCAAGCTGGCGTCATCGGTGACATCGACATCGACAAGAAAATCCGCGCCTAAGCTTTCCGCGAGAGGTTTCACGCGTTTGCCAAAAGCATCGCCTTGATAGGTGAAGGCAAGCTCTGCGCCTTCCTCGGACATGGCTTTCGCGATCCCCCATGCGATCGAGCGATCATTGGCAACACCCATCACCAACCCACGTTTTCCGGTCATCAAGTTAGCCATAGCGATTATCCGTCGTACCGGCTCATCAAGAGCGACGCATTGGTTCCGCCAAACCCGAAACTGTTGGACAGAATCGAGTCAATCGTGACGCCTTCTTTGGTCTCTGTCAGGACTTCACCTGGATGGATTCCGGGGTCGAGCTCGGTGATGTTCGCGGAGGCTTGCAGGAAATTGCCTTGCATCATCAACAAGCAATAGATCGCTTCCAGGGCTCCGGTTGCGCCCTGGGAATGACCCGCGAGCGATTTTGACGAAGAGATCGGCGGGACATTGCCTTCGCCAAAGACCTGTCGGATGCCTTCGACCTCAATCACATCTCCTACCGGCGTCGAAGTGCCATGGGCGTTGACATAGCTAACTTTCCGTTCGCCCAAGGTTGAAATTGCCTGGCGCATGGCGCGCACCCCGCCTTCGCCCGAAGGCGCCACCATGTCCGCGCCGTCTGAGGTCGCGCCGAAACCGGTGATCTCGGCATAGATCTTCGCACCGCGGGCCAGAGCGTGTTCCAGTTCCTCGACGACAATCATCCCACCGCCACCGGAGATTACGAAACCATCACGCGTCGCATCAAAGGGGCGCGACGCCGTTTCGGGCGTGTCATTGTACTTGCTCGACATTGCTCCCATTGCGTCGAAGAGGCAGGAGAGCGTCCAATCGACTTCTTCACCGCCGCCTGCAAACACAATGTCCTGCTTGCCCCAAGCAATCTGTTCTGCAGCCGTGCCGATGCAATGGAGCGAGGTCGAACAGGCCGAGGTGATCGAATAGTTGATACCTTTGATCTCAAATGGCGTGGCCAAACAGGCTGACACCGTCGAGGACATGCAGCGGGTCACCATGAAGGGGCCCATGCGTTTTGGCGCACCCTTTTCGCGAACGACATCGAAAGCGGTCAGGAAGTTGGAGGTCGACGGGCCGCCAGAACCAGCAACCAGCCCAGTGCGTTCATTGCTGACATCGCTTTTTTCCAGCCCGGAATCTTCAATCGCTTGCTGCATCGCCAGATATGCATAGGCCGCGGTCGGCCCCATGAACCTCAAACGACGCTTGTCGATCGCCTCGGTCAAATCGATTTGCGGGATCCCGGCGATTTGACTGCGAAACCCAAGTTCGGCATATGTCTCTTCTTTCCGGATGCCGGACCGGCCGATGCGGAGGCTTTCGGCAACCTCGCTGGCGGTAATGCCAAGGGGAGAGATGACCCCAAGGCCCGTGATCACTACGCGGCGCATTGGCCTTCCTCCCGCAGGTCTCCGGTCATTCGCTGAAGAGCCCGACTTTCATACTTTCGGTCGCGAAGATCTTTTGCCCGTCAGCCAGAACGCTGCCATTGGCAATACCCATCTTCAACTTGCGATCGATGACGCGTGTGAATTCGACCACATAGGTCACGAGCTTCGTGGCCGGCGTTACCATACCGGTGAACTTCACTTCACCGACGCCAAGGGCGCGACCCCGTCCAAGCATGCCCCGCCAGCCCAGATTGAACCCGGTCAATTGCCACAGCGCGTCAAGGCCCAGACATCCAGGCATCACCGGATCGCCCGGGAAATGGCACCCGAAAAACCAAAGGTCCGGCTCAATGTCAAATTCTGCAACCACATGACCTTTGCCATTGGTTCCGCCATCGGCCGAAATATCGGTGACGCGGTCAACCATCAGCATTGGGGGTTCTGGCAATTGAGCATTGCCAGGTCCGAATAGCTCGCCGCGTGCGCATTTGAGCAGTTCATCTCGGTCGAACTGCGTTGGAAAACCGGCCATGCAGCCCGCCCCATTTATATCTCTCTTCTAGCCGCGACCCTCTAACACTGCTGTCTCTCCAGAGGCAAGGGGCGCTCGGATACGGCCGCGGCGAAAGGGGAATTGCGTCTGAGGCAAAACAAGTTCTATAATGGTGATGTTATGCCAGTGCCTATGACTCACCTCGACGAGCAGCGCCAGCGTGGAGCCGATTGGCTTGCGACGGGCGGTCTGCGTCCAACGCGCCAACGCGCCGTTCTTGCGGAGCTTTTGGTCGGCGATGGCCGGAACCGGCATGTAACAGCTGAAGGGCTGTATGCGCTGGCCCTAGAACGCGGCGAGAAAGTCGCGCTCGCCACGGTCTACAACACGCTGCGTGCCTTCTGCGAAGCGGGTCTAATGCGTGAGATTACCGTAGATGGGACGAAGTCATACTTCGACACGCGCACCGACGACCACCCTCACTTCTTCTGGGAGGATGAGATGCGTCTCACCGATGCCCCAGCTGAAGAGCTTGAAATCTCCCGCTTGCCCAAACTGCCAGAAGGTGCGGAATTGGCGTCGGTTGATGTGGTGATCCGCCTCCGCAAGATTTAAACACCGGCCAGACCGGAGCGGACCTTAAGGGTTCGAAAGCCAACGGGCAGGGCAGATGGGCTTCGCGGGGTTTATCCTCTATCTTGGCACAAATATCGACAACGCGCTTGTGGTTCTGGCCTGTCTGTCCAGTCGTCCGCGAGCATGGGTGCAGGCCGTTCTGTCGATCACGATTTCAGCTTTTATCGTCTTGGCATTGGCCCTTGGGCTTTCAGAGGCGCTCGACGATCTCGGCGCGTGGCCGCTCAACCTGTTGGGATTGGTGCCGCTTTCACTCGGTGTTTTGGCGCTATGGCGCGGACCCGAAGCCTTGGATGCCGTGCAGGCGACAAGCGTTTTTGCTTTGGTGGGCGTTTTGCTATCGAACAGCTCTGACACTTTAGTCACGCTGGTGAGCTTTCTCGCGGAAAGGCCTGATGCGGTGCGTTTGCCTGTGGCGTTGGGCTATTCTTTGGGCGTGGCCGCGTTGGCGCTGGTCGTCACCTTTATGATGCAGCGCTTGGCCAAGCGTCCACGCTGGGCGCGTATTGCGGCGCGGATCGGCCCCTTGGTCATGATTTCCTTTGGTCTCTTCATCCTGCTCGACACCCCAGGCGACGCGCTTTGAGCGCCATTGCGCCATGTCCTCTGATCCTGTAGGGCGTCGTGGCTTAAGATTTCAGGTGCGCAGGCGTCCCATGGCGGGTGACAAAAAGCTCTTCATCAAGACCTATGGCTGTCAGATGAATGTTTATGACAGCGAGCGTATGGCCGAAGCGCTTGCGCCAGAGGGTTATGCGCAAACCCAAGATGCAAGCGAGGCCGATCTTATTCTGCTTAATACCTGCCATATTCGTGAAAAGGCTGCTGAGAAGGTCTATTCAGAATTGGGGCGTTTGAAGTCGCTGAAATCCGCCAAGCCCGAATTGCAGATTGGCGTGGCAGGCTGTGTGGCACAGGCCGAAGGGGAGGAAATCACCGCGCGGCAACCGATGGTTGATTTGGTTGTGGGCCCACAGGCCTATCACCGTCTGCCCGAAATGGTCGCAAGAGCGCGCACTGGCACGCGGGCCATCGATACGGATTTTCCACAGGAAGATAAGTTTGAGCATCTGAGCAAACGCGCAGCCACGCGCCGTGCGCCTTCGGCTTTTCTGACGGTGCAAGAAGGCTGCGACAAGTTCTGTGCCTTCTGCGTGGTGCCCTATACCCGCGGGGCCGAGGTCAGCCGCCCAGTTGCCCAGGTTTTGGCAGAGGCAAGAGGTCTCGCCGCGCGCGGGGTCCGCGAAATCACACTCCTTGGCCAAAATGTGAACGCCTATCACGGCGCGGGCGAGGGTGGGACTTGGAGCCTTGGACAGTTGATCCGAGAGCTCGCGCAAGTCGAAGGACTCGAGCGGCTGCGTTACACCACGTCCCATCCCAATGATATGGATGCGGATTTGATTGCGGCACATGGC
>JBCDGN010000037.1:0-34044 GCA_038751255.1 Pseudomonadota bacterium | reverse complement strand
CCAGAATGCCTGCGAGATTGGCCCTGCTGACGCCTGGGTCGATCCCCCGCAGCATGTCATTTGCGCCGAGGGCCACAATCAAGGCGTCAGTATCGGGATCAAGCGTCCAACCAATCCGGGCAAGCCCCCCCGCGGTGGTGTCGCCCGAGACGCCAGCATTCACAAGTTCCACATCAGGCAGACCATTTGCGTCAAGCCACGCCTGCAGCTGCGGCACAAGTCCGTCTTCGGCAACCAGTCCAAAGCCTTGGGTCAGGCTGTCCCCCAGGGCCGCGATCTTAACTTCATCGGCAGTGGCCACTGAGCTGAACACTGCCAAGGCCGCCAACCCCTGGCAGAGCGCGCGGCAAGCCCCATATGACACTGCGTACGCTTGCGGAAGGAGTGCCCGGATGGACGCGCCGATTATGTCTTTGAGAGACGCCCATTTGACGCTTGACGGCAATGCCGGGCCAGTGGCGATCCTGCACGAGATCACGCTAGAAGTGGCGCGGGGCGAAACTTTGGGGCTCATCGGGCCTAGCGGGTCGGGCAAGTCGTCTCTCCTGATGCTCATGGGCGGGCTTGAGCGGGCCAGCGGCGGGTCGGTCATGGCGTTGGACCAAGACCTCACCACGATGGACGAGGACCGGCTCGCGCGCTTTCGCCGTGATCATATGGGCGTTGTGTTTCAATCCTTCCACCTCATTCCGACTATGACCGCGTTGGAGAACGTCGCAACGCCTTTGGAGCTTGCTGGCATCGCAGACGCGTTTGA
Organism: Pseudomonadota bacterium; assembly: GCA_038751255.1. GTDB lineage: Bacteria > Pseudomonadota > Alphaproteobacteria > Rhodobacterales > Rhodobacteraceae > JANSYP01. Next base: position 33,287 of record JBCDGN010000037.1, on the reverse strand, counting down.
CCGCGCGGCTGCGGAGCTAGATGCCGTAGGTCTTGGCCATCGGGCCGAACACTATCCGGCTCAGATGTCAGGGGGCGAACAACAGCGTGTGGCGCTTGCCCGTGCGGCCGCCCCTCGACCGCATATCCTTCTGGCCGACGAGCCCACCGGAAATCTCGATGGGGCGAACGGCGCGGCGATCATGGATCTTCTCTTTGGACTCCGTGATCGGCATGGCGCGACGCTTATCCTCGTCACCCATGCGCCGCAATTGGCCGAACGCTGCGACCGGACGATCCGCCTGGTAGACGGCCGCTTGGCCGAAGAAAGCGTGTTGAGGGCGGCGGAATGAACCTTCCCGTCGCTTGGCGCATTGCCCGCCGAGAGCTCCGCGGCGGGTTGCAGGGGTTTCGCATTTTCCTGCTGTGTTTGTCGCTCGGTGTGACGGCCATTGCTGCTGTGGGCACAGTACGTGCCGCGATCGAGCAAGGCCTGCGCGATGAAGGCGCGGTGATCCTCGGCGGCGATGCGGAGATGGAGTTTACCTATCGCTTCGCGTCGGACGACGAACGCGCGTGGATGAACGGCGTGGCGGATCGGGTCTCGGAAATCGTTGACTTTCGCTCTATGGCAGTTGTGGATCAGGACGGTGTAACCGAGCGCGGCTTGACGCAAGTGAAGGCGGTCGATGGGAACCATCCGTTGGTCGGAGCGGTTGAGCTTGACCCACCGATGCCGCTGGACGAAGCGCTTGCGGGTTCTGATGGACTGCCAGGTGCGGTTATGCAGCGGGTGTTGATTGACCGACTGGGGCTTGCGCCAGGGGATACATTCAAACTGGGATTGACAGAGTTTCGCCTCATGGCCGCGCTGACCTATGAGCCCGATGCGTCCTCAGCGGGTTTTGGCCTGGGCCCACGGACGATTGTTCTTGGCAGCGATTTGGCGGATGCGGGTTTGCTTGCGCCTGGGACTTTGTTCGAAAGCAAGTACCGCCTCGATCTGCCCCAAGGGGCCAATCTGAGCGCGCTGAGAACATCGGCCAATGACGCGTTTCGGGATACAGGCCTGCGCTGGCGCGACAGCCGCAACGGCGCCCCTGGCGTGGCAGAGTTCGTCGACCGGATCGGCGCGTTCCTCGTGCTCGTCGGACTTGCAGGGCTGGCAGTCGGCGGGGTCGGAATCTCGGCGTCCGTGCGGGCCTACCTCGCTGGCAAAACCGCCACCATAGCGACGCTCAAAACGCTTGGTGCTGACCGGGGCACGATCTTTGCCACTTACCTCATGCAAGTGGGGCTGTTGACAGCGCTTGGCGTCGCCATTGGAGTGGTTTTGGGGGCGGCGTTGCCCTTGGCCTTCGCCCCGCTCATTGAAGCCAGACTGCCTGTGCCGGTGAGCTTTGATCTTCACATCGCGCCGTTGGCTGAAGCCGCACTTTATGGCGTGCTGACCGCTTTGGTCTTCGTTCTCTGGCCGCTCAGCCAAGCCGAAGAGGTGCATGCAGCCGCACTATTTCGTGATGGAACGCGGAACGCGGGGTTGCCGCGGGCACGCTACCTCGTGCTGATCGGGATATTGCTGGTGCTGCTGGTCGGGATTGCGGCTTTGTTGTCTGGGGTTCCGGAGTTGGCGCTTTGGTCTGCTGGCGGGATCATTGCAGCGCTACTTGTCCTGATCCTCGCTGCCATGGGTCTACGGGCGCTGGCGCGGGCAGGTGCGCGGATGAAATGGGTGCGCGGCAAGCCCGCCCTCCGCCTCGCGCTTGCTGCCATTGGTGGCCCGCGCGAAGAAGCGGCTTCGGTGGTCCTATCTCTGGGCCTAGGTCTGACGGTCCTTGCTGCCGTTGGGCAAATCGACACCAATCTACGCAGCGCGATTGAGCGCGATCTGCCCGATGTGGCGCCGTCCTATTTCTTTGTCGATATCCAGCCGGATCAATTGTCGGGGTTTATGGAGCGTCTAGAAACCGATGCTGCGGTAAGCCGCGTGGACACCGCCCCCATGCTGCGGGGGATCATCACCCGGATCAATGGTCAACCTGCGGCAGAGGTTGCGGGCGATCACTGGGTGATCCAGGGAGACCGTGGCGTGACCTATTCCGCGTTACCGCCAGACAACACCACCGTCACCGCGGGCACTTGGTGGCCAGAGGACTATACCGGGCCGCCACAGGTAAGCTTTGCCGCGGAGGAGGCCGCCGAGATTGGTCTTGATCTCGGTGATAGCATCACGATCAATATTTTGGGCCGCGATCTGGACGCAGAGATCACCAGCTTCCGCGCAGTTGATTTTTCCAATGCTGGAATTGGCTTTATCCTCTCGCTGAACCCCGCTGCTCTGGCAGGCGCGCCGCATACACATATCGCAACGGTTTACGCAGAAGAGGAGGCAGAGGCCGCAATCCTCCGTGATCTTGCCGGTCAATATCCCAACATCACTGCGGTGCGGGTGCGGGACGCCATCGACAATGTGGCGCGCATCTTGGAAGGATTGGCAGCGGCGACCTCCTACGGGGCCGCGGCCACTTTGATCACTGGCTTTGTCGTCCTGATTGGCGCTGCGGCGGCAGGCGAACGCGCGCGGGTCTACGAATCCGCCGTGCTGAAAACCATCGGCGCCACACGTCCGCGTATCCTGACAAGCTTTGCGCTGCGATCTATCCTCATGGGGGCGGCCGCCGGAGTGGTGGCGCTCGCCGCCGGAGCTGCCGGCGGTTGGGGTGTGATCACCTATGTGATGGAGGCAGAGTTTGCACTCGCGTGGGGATCAGCGATGATCATCATCATCGGCGGTGTTTTGGCCACACTCATCGCCGGTCTGATCTTTGTTTGGCGGCCACTGTCGGCCCGTCCTGCGCAGGTACTACGAAACGCTGACTAGGGTCCCACGCGGCATCTCCCGAAGCGCAATACGTGACCGCTCAAGCAACGGATGCTGCCGTGAAAACTGTGGTTCTGCCAGATCTCATGACCGGTCACGCTCGGCCTTTCTAGATCCGGCCGATAACCCATGATCCACGCAATGCATCCTCCAGGCGGCCATTTCTGACAGAAGCAGGCGCAAGGTGCCGCCGTGCTTGGTCAAGCTGTATTCGATCCGCAGGGGCATCCCTTTATAGTCTTTGATCGCCGCACTCGATTGTTATCCCAACGCACGCGCCCATTTTGACGCCTTTCCGCCAGGCTCAAAGAAGATCATTCTTGAGTGGATCAAGATGGCTATGCAACCGGCAACACGAGCGAAGCGTATTTAGATCGCGGCACAGAAAGCCGAACGCAATCAAAGGGCGCAACACTACCGATAGTTGGGTGCTGGCCAAGTGCCAACTAAGGCCTTGGGCAAGTCGATTGCTGCCACTTTTTTATCCACTTTACGAACATTGGGACTTAGCTAAACTCAGCTTGCGGGGGAGTGGATCGCAAACATCCGAAGACACGTTACGGGTGCTGTCTAAATGCCTTGAGGTAAGGGCATAAAACCAGTGCTTTTCGCTCGCTTCGTCATATCCGCGACACACAGCGGATGATATAGAGGGCATGCTAACGCATCGCTGACGTTAGCGGCCTGATCCGAAAGAAACTCCAGCCAAAAGCCAGGGAAAAAAGCCATGAAAGATACCCCAACTATTGATCTCTCTTGGGACGAGTACGACGAACTGCGTGACCCGCGTCCGGCGGAGAGCGATTTTGATAAAGTGGTCGAAGCGGCAATTTCGCGCCGTGGCTTCTTCAACGGCGTTGTCGCCTTCGGTTCCGGAGCGACGGTCTTCGGATCTGGCCTGTTGGGCTCCTCCAGCCTAGGCCGTGCCGACAGCAACGCTTTCCCGTTCGAACCAGTTGACGTTGCAACCGATTTTGAAGTGCATGTGCCAGCAGGCTACAAATCGCAAATCCTCGTCCGCTGGGGCGACCCGCTTTTCTCTGAGGCCGAAGGCGCCTATTCGCCAGAAACCGGTGTGCCGGTGGCGATGTCCGACAAGGTCTTTGGAGAGAACACCGATGGGATGGATCTGTTCGTCGTAGACGGCAAACAAATCCTTGCGATCAATTCAGAATATGTGAACCCGAAGATCAACCTGCCGGCCGCGTCAGAGGGAATGGCTCGTTCTGCCGATGAAGTGCAGCTTTTGAAAAACATGCAGGGCGTCACGGTGATCGAGATTGCCGATAATGGCAATGGCTACGCGCCGGTTCTCGACAGCCCATACAACCGTCGGATCACCCATGACACGCCAATGACCATGGATGGTCCAGCGGCGGGCTCTGATCTGGTAAAAACCAACGCTGATCCAGACGGCATGACGCCCCTTGGAACAATGAACAATTGTGGGTCGGGCGCGACGCTCTGGGGCACTTATCTAACCTGTGAAGAGAACTTCAACGGTTATTTCGGAACCACCGACACCTCTGAGGCCGGTCAGAACCGCACACCTGAGCAGCGGCGTTACGGCATTGGCGGCGAAGGTCGTTATGCCTATGAGAAGTTCGATCCTCGCTATGATCTTTCCAACGAGCCCAACGAACCAAACCGCCACGGTTTCGTGACCGAGATTGATCCCAGCGATCCAAACAGCACGCCGATCAAGCACACAGCTCTGGGCCGCTTCAAGCACGAAAATGCCGAGATGGTTCAGTCCAATGACGGTCGGATCGTTGTCTACATGGGCGACGACGAACGCGGCGAATTCATGTACAAATATGTCTCCAACGGCACTTGGTCTGAAGGTCAGCCAACTGATGGTTTGCTGTCGGATGGCACGCTCTATGTTGCGAAGTTCAACAATGATCTAACTGGCCAATGGCTGGCATTGACCCCAGAGACCACCGAAATGCCGATCGAAGAGATCCTGGTCTTTTCCCGTATTGCAGGATCGAAAGTTGGCGCAACGACAATGGACCGCCCTGAATGGATCTCGTGCAGTCCGATGAAATCTGAAGGTTATTGCGCGCTGACCAACAATAGAAACCGTGGCATCAAGACAAATGCCGGTGGCGATGAAACCCCAGTTGGCGGTCCGAACCCACGCGAGGCCAATCACTATGGTCAGATCGTGCGTTGGCGTCCGGAAGGCGAAGACCATGGGTCCGAACATTTCACATGGGATCTCTATGTGATGGCGGGCAACCCCAATGTGCACAGCGACGCCCACGCGGGATCGCCAAACGTACATGCGGGAAACATGTTCAACTCTCCTGACGGCATGGCCCATGACAGCAACGGTATGTTGTGGATCCAAACCGACGGAAACTACAAAAACGAAGGTGACTTCGAAGGGATGGGCAACAACCAGATGCTGGTTGGTCACCCAGAGACCGGTGAAATCGCGCGGTTCATGACCGTCCCCTACGGCGCTGAGGTCACTGGACTTTGCTGGTCGCCCGACAGGAAAGTTGCGTTCGTCGGCATTCAGCATCCAGGTGGTTCTTGGCCAGATGGCGAAGGTAAACCTCGGTCCTCGGTAATCTCGGTATGGCGCGAAGATGGCGCTGAAATGGGCTAAGCCCTAGCGAACCTCAAAACACATGACGGCGCTGCTAGTGTGGCGCCGTTTCTTTTGAGAAGCTTCTCATTGTGACGCGCCGCTTAGGCACTGGGCGCCTTTGCTGATGCCAAAAGCTCCGCGCAGGTGAGCGTGTGCGCCAATGGCCAGACATCGCTCTCGAGCTTTCCTTGGTCGATTGCTTCTTGCACCGCTGCGGCTTCATAGGCGTAGCCTCGCCCCGCTTGTGGGAAATCGAGTGTCTTTGTTGTTCCCTCGCGTTCAAGCACCACCTGACTGGGCATATGGAAGTCTTGGGGAATACCGATCCGGCCCAGATCACCCACCAGAGTGACAGCGATTGGCATTTCCACGCGAAATCCAAAGGATAACAGCGAGATCACACCGCTTTCATGTGATAGGGACATGGCTGCCATCTCATCGACACCGCTCTCTCCGCAAACCAATTGCGCATTGGCCCCTGCAACGGGCCCGGCCAAAACCAAGGCTGCGGCGAGAGGATAGATCCCTAAGTCTAGAGAGGCCCCGCCTCCAAGGTTGGGATCAAAGAGATTAGGGTGTTGAGAAGGATCCCGATAGGAGACAAAGTGCGCTGTCAGGTGCCGAGGCGTCCCAATGGCGCCGCTCTGGACCAGATCACGTGCTTTGCGCATGGCGGGAAAGAAGGCGCTCCACATGGCTTCCATGAGAAACAGACCGGCCACGCGGGCAGCGTCGGCGCAAACGGCGCTTTCCTCTGGCGAAAGGGTCAGCGGCTTTTCGCAAAGCACATGTTTGCCGGCGGCAAGTGCGGCCAGAATGTTGTTTTTGTGAAGCGCATTTGGCGTCGCGATATAGATGATCTCCACCTCAGGATCGGCAAAGAGAGCGTCGTAGCTGCTATAAGCGGTCTCCGCCTGCCACTGCTTTGCAAATCGCTCGGCCTTTACGTGATCGCGCGATGCCACAGCCTGCAGTTTGGCACCGGGAACCAGTCGAAGATCGGAGGCCATCGATCCCGCGATGTTGCCGGTTCCAACGATACCCCAAAGGAATGTCCTCACGTCTTGGGCATCCCCTGCAGTCGGTTTTGTGCGCTGACGAGGCCGGCGATCATCGAAGGCTCAGCGCGCTTCATGTGCCTCTCGGACCGACCCTCGAGGATTGCGGTCACATCGTGCAAGATCATATCCCCAATCGGATGGCGACCGCCAGGCACCGCTGCGGCCCGATGTGGCGAAAAGATGATCCGCTGCGCGCCACGAATTGGGTCAGAGCGGGGCACTGGCTCGTCAGGAAAGACATCGGTGGCCACCGCGATCCTGCCTGCTTCACAGGCCTCGAGCAGCGCGGGAAAATCCGCACACCACGCGCGGCTGATCAGGACCACCAAGGCGCCAGGGGCGAGCCGCGCTATCATTTCCGCGCTGAGCAGGCCTCTGGTTTCTTCTGAGGGCACGGCCGCGACGACCACCACCCGGCATTCCGAGACAAGGGTCGACAGATCGCATAGGGTGACTTCAGGTCCGGCATCCTTCAAAAACGGATCATAGGCCATGATCTTGGGCCCAAAAGGCGCTAAAAGCCGGTGGGTTTCGCGTGATATCTGGCCGTAGCCGATAAAGCCGATCCGTGCGCCGTAAAGCGAGAAATCAGTGTCTTCAAGGTCATCCAGCCACCGCTCTGCCCCTACCCGGAAGGCCTCATGCTGCGCGACGAGGCTCCGTGCACCGGACAGGATCATGGCAAGTGTCATCTCGGCGACCGACCGGCGAAATCCCGGAGAGCAAGAAAGGATCTCGATCCCTCGATCAAAACAGGCCGCGTAGTCGAGCCCGTCGCGAAAGGCACCCGAGACCTCCATGGTCGCGCGGAGATTGGGGGCCTCTTGAAGCGCTGCGGTGGAAAGTTCTGGCTTTGCTGCGATGTAGAATTGAGCCTCCGGTAACAAGGCCTCAATGCGATGCCGCTCCATCGCCCAGTTTTGACCTCCACGCACATCGCAGATATCGCAGAGTGCCTCAAAGCTCTCTGGAGTGAAAAGCTCCTCTAGTCGTCGGAAGTGTTGATCCAGGATCAGAAGCGGTTTCATTGGCTAGGCTGCGTTTTGCGAGAGATCGGCCTCTGGCGCAAAGAGATGAGCACTTTCCGGCGCGAAATCGAGATGGATCGGTTGGCCCGGTTCAAAGACCCGATCTTCTGCCAGAGAGACCAGGATACGCGTGCCATCATTCAGCGCGACATCGACCACCGTCTCGATCCCCAGCCGTTCAGCCAGCGTGACGTGCCCTGACAAAAGCCCCCCAGACTCAACGGGGTGCAAATCCTGTGGTCTGATGCCCAAAATCGCGCGCCCAGATGAGGAGAGGCCCTCGCGCCAAGCAGGAGCTGAGAACTCCGCCACCAGCTCCGAACGCACCTTGGCGGAGTCCGCGTCACGACCGACCACCTCGACAGTGAGAAAATTCATTGATGGTGCGCCGATAAAGCCCGCCACAAAGAGGCTCTCTGGGCGGTGATAAAGCTCCATCGGTGTTCCGATTTGCTGCACATAGCCGTCCTTCAGAACCACAATCTTATCGGCGAGTGTCATCGCTTCGACTTGGTCATGGGTAACATAGACCATAGTGGCGCTGAGCGATTTATGAAGTTTGCCGATCTCGATCCGCATATCGAGCCGCAGCGCCGCGTCGAGGTTAGACAAAGGCTCGTCGAACAAAAACACCTCTGGATTGCGCACGATGGCGCGCCCAATGGCCACGCGCTGGCGTTGCCCCCCGGAAAGCTGACTTGGGCGACGGTCGAGCAAATGCTCCATCTGCAAGATGCGCGCGGCTTCGGCTACTTTTTCCTCTTTTTCAGACTTAGAGGCGCCGGCGATGGTCAGTCCAAAAGCCACGTTTTCACGCACCGTCATATGCGGGAAAATCGCATAAGATTGGAACACCATGGCGATGCCGCGCTGAGAAGAGGGCACCTCGTTCACCACCTCGCCGCCGATTTCCAGTGTGCCGCCTGAGATATCCTCAAGCCCCGCAATCATGCGCAGAAGCGTGGATTTCCCGCAGCCCGATGGGCCGACGAAGACGACGAATTCGCCATCCTTGATGTCGATATCGACGCCCTTGATAACATCCACCGCGCCGTAGCTTTTTTTGATCCCTTTCAGGGTAACATCAGCCATGTCGTCCTCCTCCCGTCAGTTTTTATCGGCCAGCGCAAGCCGACCGTCCGGTAACACCACCACCGGCTCAGGGTCGGTGATGGTGCCGGAAAATCCATTTGTCTCTGGATCGTGCATCAAAAAGCCCAGAAGCTTAGGCCCATCTTCGGTCTTGAGGATCCGCGCGGCATAGCGCTCGCCGGGATCGGCACCATCGAGCATGGGTGCTGTGGCGATTTCCCAGGGTCCTTGAGGGTCATCGGCCATAAGATAGTGACTGCCGCGCGCCGCGGGTCCCGCCCGTTTGATGGCGGTTTCTGACCAAAAGCGGTCCGCTGTGCAGAACAGGCAGTACCATTTGTCTCCGATCTGAAAGACCTGCGGGACCTCGAGTTCACCAAAGCCTCCTGTGAATACGGGCATTTCAAGCTGCCACTGAAAGAGGTCTGGCGAGGTCGCAAATCCGATGGCACCGGCGGACAAAGGTTCGCTGATCCGGTTGTCGCGTGCGGTGAAAAACATCAGCCATCCCGCGCCATCGGGATTGCGCATCACCCAAGGGTCGCGAAAGGCACGATCATGCCAGCGACCGGGTGTGAACTCCTCATAAGGGTCCGCACGGTCAAGGATCTGGCCCCCTTCGACACGGACCCAACTGTGCAGATCAGATGAAACCGCATGACCGATCTTTTGGTGCTTGCCTTCGTCTGCGCGGCTGGTCCCCGTGTAGAACAAATGCCATTGCGCATCATCTCCACGCACCACTGAGCCTGTCCATGTTGTACAATCATCCCAGGCGGGCCCTTCCGCGGGCTTAAAGCAGGTCCCCAGGTGATCCCAGGTGATCAAATCAGAGCTGGTCGCATGCCCAACACTGACATTCCAGTGGCGCATTTCGGGATCGCCGATGGACTTGTCGGCTTGCAGAAAAAACGCATGCCATCGGTCGCCATCGCGGACATACCAGCTGTCCCAGACCCATTTATCGTCCAGCGCCAAGACCATCAGCCTTTGACCCCGGTTGAGGCGACCGACGCGATGAAGACGCGCTGAAGCGACAGGTAAAAGGCCAGCACCGGAATGGTGATGATCGTCAGATAGGCCATCACCTCGCCCCAGGGGACGTTCAACTGGTCGGTAAAGTAGCCCAATCCCACCATAACGGGGCGGATCTCTTCGGCTTGGACCACCATCAGGGGCCAGAGATACTGGTTGTACATGAAGAGGAACTTCAGGATCGCGGCAGTGGCAATCACAGGGCCCGAAAGCGGCATCACCACGCGGCGGTAAATCAGCCACCAGCTGGCGCCTTCAACCCGACTGGCTTCGATCAATTCGCGCGGCAAGTCTTTAAAATACTGCACGAAGAGAAAGATCGACAGCCCGTCGGCGATAAAGGGGATGATCTGCACTCGGTAGGTGTTCAACCAGCCAATCTCAATCCCGGAAAAGCCGATCCACGGCAATTGCGAGGCCATGAGCAGAAGCGGAATGAAGATCGTCTCATAAGGGATGATCAGTGTGGCCAAGAGGATCGCAAACAGAATGTCGCGCCCCTTCCATTCGAGGAAGACAAAGGCGAAGGCGGCAAGCGAGCAGACGAAAAGCGTCAGCACCACGGTCAGCCCTGTCACCAGGACTGAATTGAAGACGAAGACCCCAATCGGTGCGCGATCGAAGGCCGCGCTGTAATTGTCTAACGACAGGTCTCCGACAGGTAGAAAGGCCCTCAGCGAATTGGTGTCGCTTAGCAATTGCTGCGTGGGCTTCAGCGAAGACATCGCCATAAAGAGCAATGGAAAGATGAAGATCACGGCCACGAGCACCAGAACCGCATAGCGGGTTGCGAGCCTCATGCCACGATTGTCTTCGGTCACAGCGGCCATCAGTTTCTCTCCCGGGTGAGATAGCGTTGCAGAAGCGAGATACAGAGCACGATCAGGAACAAGATGACCGAGATGGTCGAACCGCCTGAAATATCCTGCTTGCCGTAGCCGCGTTCAACGGCCTGGAACACAAGCACCTGTGTGCTGTCGAGCGGTCCGCCCTTGGTCATGACATTGATTTGCGCGAATAGAGCGAAGGCCTGCATGGTGATCACAATCAAGATCAGCACCGCTGTGTTGCGCAGGCCCGGCCATGTCACATACCGAAAGGTCTGCCACTTGTTGGAGCCTTCGATCTCGGCGGCCTCATACAGTGTGGGCGAGATCGTTTGCAGGCCCGAGAGCCAGATCACCATGTGAAACCCAACACCCTGCCAGATCGACATTGCCATGATCGAGCCAAGCGCCGTCGATGTAGAGCCCAGCCAATCATGAGGTTGGAAAAGACCGAAGGTAAGGCCCGAGAGGATACTGTTCAAAAGCCCGTCGCCAGGGGAGTAGATGAACTGGAACAAGAGTGACACCACAACGATCGAGACCACCACCGGCATAAAATAGATCGCTCGGAACAGGCTAATCGCGCGGAGCTTCTGGTTGATCAACAGCGCGAGCCCCAAGGCCAGTCCTGCCTGTACCGGTGCCACCACAAGGACGAAGGTGAACGTGTTGATCAGCGCCTTCATGAAAACCACGTCAGAGGCGAGCACCACAGTTCGATTTTCCCCTGATTGCCAGCTGAACCACTCCCGCTTGCCCTGAAGATTTGGGTAATCTGGGTTGTTGCGAGTGAAATTGCGCAGCCGCGGGTACTCGATTTGGCCGTCTTCGTCGCGGACCACCGCACCGCTTTCATCGCGTTCCGGCTCTAGCGTGAAGATCGACACGCCCAACAGGTCGCGGTAGTTCTCAAAGCCCACATATTCGGTTGGGTTCGGGGACGCGAGCCGCTGATTGGTCAGCGAAAAAGCAAATGCCAAGAAGAACGGCAGAATGATGAAGAGGGCGATCAGTCCCACGCCGGGCAATGCCATAAGCCAGCCCGCGCGGTTAGACCGCGTCAGTTTCGACGCCATGGGGAAAGTCCTCAGTCTTCTGGAGGAGATCCGGGCCTGAAGCGGCCCGGACAGCTTTCGCGAGCTTTAGTGGCCGTAGCCGCTGTTGCGAGAGATATCTTCGTTGATCTCATCGACCGCCGCATCGAGCGTATCGGCCACATCGGCGCCATTGGCGATATCGGCGAGCGCCTTTTCAAAGACCTTTGCCTGCACGATGTAGCCGGGGGTCACAGGCCGCACCAAAGCTTGAGCCTTAGAGAGGTCGTAGAACACCTCCAGCGGCCCGCCAGGGGCATAGTTTTCGGTTTCTGCCGCAGCGCTCGCGGTGACAGGGATCAACCCAGTTCCGTCCGAAAAGGCTGCAAACCACTTATCTTGCAGGGCGAATTCGATGAAGGCGAGCGCACCTTCGGGATGCTCTGATGTGGCAGAGATGCCAAATTGCCAGGAGGCTGCGCCAATGGTCGACCCATTGCCGAAATCAGGGGCAGGGAGGAAGAGAGCATCATCGCCAAAGGCCTCAACCACCGGCACTGCCGCCCAATTGCCGTTCCATGACATCGCATATTTGCCATCGAGTAGGCCGGTTTCGCGATCAGCGGCGTCCTGGCTGGTGCCTGGCACGTAGCCGTTCTCAAACAGACCCTGCCACCATTCGCCAAATTCGATGGCTGCATCACCGTTTAGCACATCTTCGGCCGACTGATAGCCGTCGCGATCTACTATATCGCCGCCGAAGCTCTGCAGAAGCGGCGAGAAGGCATAAGGATACCATTCGCCCTTCCACGCCATGCCAAGATCGAGCGGGTATTCAAAGTCTCCAGAGGCGGCGATGGTCGCAAGCGCCTCGTTGAACTCATCAAGGCTCCATGGCGCGTCGAGGCTAGGGACACGGATGCCGTACTTCTCCAGGGTCGAGCGACGTGTGGTCAGTGCCACGGCGGCATCCCATAGGCCCACAGAATACACTTCACCATTCCAGCGACCGACCGGACCGGGCAGATACCCTTCCAGCTTTGCTTCATCGATGCCAAGAGGCTGCATATACTGGGCCCAAGCCCAATTCGGCATGACCGGTCCGTCGACATCTAAGATGTCAGGCAATTCACCCGCCAGAGCCGCCGCGCCGACCGCATCGTTGTAAGCCAATTGCGGGAACGTTTCGATTACAACCTTCCAATCGGACTGGCTAGCGTTGAACTCTTCAACCAGTTCATTGACCAGTGCTTCTTCGGCATTGGCGCTCCCTGCGCCGTGATACCAAAGGCTGAGTTCGGTTTGCGCGTAGGCTGTGCCGGCGAGGCCTAGCGTGGCGAAAACCGGCAACGTGAGTTTCGCGATCATCTCTCTTTCCTCCCTGTGAGATCGATGATGTTGTCTTTCGTCGACGCCGCTGGGGCGACCAGCGAGCCTCGATGTCGAATTTGCCCGCTGACGCGGATCGGCTCGTTTTGCTGCTTGGTCTCTGGATCGGAGAGCATGTTCAGCAAGACCTGTGCTGCGCGCGCGCCCATGGCGCTATAAGGCAGCTCCGCAGTGGTCAGCGTCGGGTAGAGCCCTTCAGAGATCAGTCGGTGGTCATCGAAGCCCACAACAGACATCTCTTCGGGCACCGCGATCCCCCGTTTGCGAAGGATCCCGTACACGGCCATCGCCAGTCGGTCATTGCCGCAACAGATCGCGGTTGGGCGGGCCTCTAGGTTCAGCAAGCTGTCGATAGCATTCCAGACCAGTTGATCTTCGCCAGGAGAGCCAAAAAGATCGGTCGCATGGATCAGCGCGGGATCGAAATCGATGCTCGCTTCGCTCAAGGCCGTGCGATAGCCCTTCAGCCTCAACCGGGTGGCTTGCATGGCAGAGGCCAAAGTCAAGTAGGCGATCCGGCGATGCCCAGCCTCTAGCACGGCGCGCACCAGATGATACTGCCCGGCCTCGTCATCAGGAACGACAGCTGGGGTGCCGCGGTCGTCAAAGCAATTGACCAAGACCGTCTTCAGCCCATCACCGGGCAATTTAACGTCGAGGGGTTTGTGGAAATCGGCGACATAGAGGATGCCCTCGACCCGGTGCTGCTGAAAGGTACGGACCAAACCGGGCACGCGGTCGATGCGTCCACCAGTGTCAGAGATCAGAAGGGTCTTCCCCGATTGCTCTATCACCGCTTGAGCGCCTTGGACGATGAACAGCTCCGGCAGACCGGCAGACGTAACCGCCTCTTCGGCATTGCTGATGGCACCGGTGATTAGTCCGACAAGGTTCGAGCGATTGGATTTGATCGACCGCGCTGCATGGGAGGGGACATACCCCAATTCCTCCATGGCGGCGGTAACCGTTTCGCGGGTCTTCTTAGAAACTGGCGCATCGCCATTCAGAACACGGCTGACGGTTTTGGGGGAAACGCCAGCGCGTTTCGCAACATCATAGATGGTCGCCAAATACGTGTCCTCCCCTTGGCTTCCGGTCGGGCCCGCAGAATAGGCCAGATCGATTCACCTCTTATGACACCGATGACATGACATCGGTGTCATGTCAATCTTGGTCTCATTAAAATAAACAAGTGGGGCTGTCTCAGGGCATATGCGATTTTGGGTTTGGCAGTATTGGCAAGGCGCACTCGACCTGTCGATGACGTCAATCCCTAGCGCTTTCGATGCTACGCCGATTGCAGAGTTCACCATTTAAGGCTCTGAGGTCTTGCAGGTGTGTTCGGGCCAGGTCAAAGGCCTCAACCGGTCACGACTGCTGTGAGTCTTCCTGCTATTGGTCTAGGAAAACGCGCTCGGCAGCGCGACGTAGCCGTAGAAGGCCGGTTTGGGCGCGGTGTTCTCCAAGTGCGCCCGGTTCCATGAGCCCATTTGCGTGCCCAAGTCGAAGTGCCAAAACTCATGGGGGTAGTTTACGAAGCCCTGAGTGCCCATCGCAGCGAACAGCAGACGGCGATTCAGCAAGCGTGGATCTGATTTCGGGACATCTCCACGCAAGGTTGCGCATTCGAAAAAATCACTATGGGACGCTGCGCCCATCTCGTCGAAATCTGCACCCATGGGCAACAACGTCCCATCGCTCGGATCAAAGAGCGTCAGATCAACTGCGCCGCCAGTGGAATGGGCGGGCCAAGTGGTGGCATCTTTGGGATCAAAGCGGTGCGGGTCAGAAATGTAGCGTCGCAGCTCGGCGTCAAGGTCATCTTCTGCGATCTCGGGTTCTGAGCGTCGGCGTTCTGCTGCGTGAAAGTCCCACAGCCCTTGTTGGACTGCTGGTGGGCGATATGCATCCCAAAGAAACAGAGCAACACCATAGGGGGCGAGCCAAGTATCCACCGCGAGAAGGCTTTCTGCCACTGAGCGACGGGCCAAAAGGTAGGGGATCGCCCCGGACAGCGCGGTATTATAGGGCGCATTGTCGCCGTCGGTACGGGCGTAGTAGGGCTCTCCCGCAAGACCGAATGCAAGAAGATCGACCAAGGGCTCCGATCCGCGTGGGTCGTTCTGATCTATGGGAACGCGACCATAGCCCGATGCGGTGGGAGGCTCCTCTATCAGGGGCAAGGGCGGCAGATCGCTCAGGTCCCGCATAGAGGCTTGCCTTAGATCTCGCCGCGGATTTGCTGACGGAACCAATCGATGGGAATAGGTTTGCCGTCACGCTGGACCGTCCAATAGGTCCAGCCGTTGCAAGACGGTGCGCCTTCGAGCGCCGCGCCTACCTGATGGATTGAGCCGCGATGATCGGCTGTGATCAGGGTGCCGTCAGCGCGCACCTTTGCAGTCACCCCGCGCGGCGACTGCAGCACATCGCCCGGCGAAAGATATCCACGCTCCACCAGCTGGCCAAAAGGCACGCGTGGTTGAGCGCGTTTGCTCTGAGAAACCTCAAGGGTCGCCCGCTCTGCGGGACGAACTTTCGCGATGCGCTCCTCGGCCAAGGTGACATAGCCTGGGTCTTGCTCGATCCCGATGAAATGCCGCCCAAGCCGTTTCGCGACGGCACCCGTCGTGCCTGTGCCAAAAAAAGGATCAAGAATGGTGTCGCCTGGGTTCGTGGTGCCAACCAAGACACGATGGAGCAGTGCTTCGGGTTTTTGCGTCGGATGTGCCTTGGCACCCGTGGTGTCTTTGAGCCGCTCATGTCCGGTGCAAAGCGGCATCACCCAGTCAGAGCGCATCTGCACGCCTTCATTGAGCGCTTTGAGTGCCTCATAGTTGAACGTGTATTTCGCCGCCTCAGAGCGGCTGGCCCAAATCATCGTTTCATGGGCATTGGTCAGCCGTTTGCCGCGGAAATTGGGCATCGGGTTTGACTTGCGCCAGACAACATCGTTGAGGATCCAGTAGCCCGCATCTTGCAACGCTGCGCCGACGCGGAAGATGTTGTGATAGCTGCCGATGACCCACAGTGCGCCATTGGGCTTCAATAGGCGCCGCGCGGCTTTCAGCCATGCGCGTGTGAACCGGTCATACGCCGCAAAACCGTCGAATTGATCCCAGTCGTCGTCCACCGCATCAACCTGGCTGTTGTCGGGTCGGTGAAGCGTGCCTTTGAGCTGAAGGTTATAAGGGGGATCAGCAAAGATCAGATCGACTGAGCCTTCGGGCAGGCTCTCCATCATCTCAATGCAGTCGCCCCGCAACACCGTGTCATGCGGCAGGCCCTTGGGGCGCCGGGTTTTCGTCATCATAGCTTTGCCTTCTGTCCCGCGCCTGCCGCGCTTTGCGCGTCCAATGTGAATCAAAGCGGATTCACGGTCAAATTTTTTTAAAGATTAATCTTTTGAATCAGTGATTTGAAAGACTCACTTAATCAAGATGTTGTGGACGGGACGAAAGGAACGGCGATGATGTGGTGTCACGCCCAAGGTTTCCAGCGCTACTTTATGTGCAGGTGTGGGATAACCGGCATTCGTTTCCCAGCCATAGCCGGGGTGCTGGGTCGCCAAATTGGTCATGACTGCGTCTCGGGCTACCTTCGCCACAATGGAGGCTGCTGCGATTGAGAGTACTTTAGCATCGCCTTTCACCACCAATTGGTGCGGAATATTCAGACCTTTCGGCGGGTACTTGCCGTCTATCAGTGCGTAATCCGCAGGTTGGCGGAGCCCGCTGAGCGCTGTGAGCATGGCCAAATGCGCAGCACCGAGGATGTTCAATCGTTCGATCTCATCCACGCCAATATGGGCTATGCTGACATCGGCGCTGCTGTGAATGTCTATCGCGATGGCCTCGCGCTTGCGGGCCGACAATTGCTTACTGTCTTTCAGACCCTCAGGCAGGCGCGCGAAGTCCAAAACCACTGCCGCCGCAGTGACAGGACCTGCCAGAGGTCCGCGTCCGACCTCATCGACGCCCGCAATTCTGCGCGCGCCAGCAGTGTGGGCGGCAGACTCAAACCGATCATCGGGCGTTGCAGGGGGCGCTCGTCGTCTGGACATTGGTTGCACGCTAAGCGCGGTGGCTCTCACAGTCAAAGAGCGATCTGCGCCAAACCCATTGGACGGTCCGAGGCGCGCGTGTTAGTCACCCTTGGCGTGTTTGATCAAAGCGGCTGGCCCCTTGTCCGGACTTACCCCTGAGTGTTCAGATGATGAGCTAGAGGTCGAAGCTCTCTTTGATCTTTGCTTTGGCCCGGGCAGGACCGCCCTGTCGTCTTATCGTCTGCGTGAAGGCAACCTGCCGGTGCCCGGATTATCGATGGTGGCGCGTGACGGCGATGGAATTCTCGCAGGTGCGGTCCGATATTGGCCGATCATGATCGGGACTGCGCCAAGCTTGCTTTTGGGGCCAATTGCCGTTCACCCCACGCGACAGGGCGAGGGCCTTGGCGCGTCTTTGATCCTTCAGACCGCTACAAAAGCAAGCGAGTATGGCTGGTTGCGGATCTTATTGGTGGGCGACGAACCCTATTACGGCCGTTTTGGCTTTCATCGCCGTACCGGGCTCGAGATGCCGCGACCGACCAATCCAGAACGCGTTCTGGGCCGAGAGCTTCAACACGGCTCATGGGAAGAAGTGGTTGGTGTTGTGACGCCCGCACCCCATATTATTCCCATGTCAAACTCGATCGCTTCCCATGGCTGAGACCCTATCCACAGTGATGGGCGCTAAGCTCGCGCCGCAAATGGATGAGATTGTCGCCCGCTACTGTCAGGCCAATTCTGGCTTGATGCGCGGTATCACAGCACTTGGCAGTCGGCTGGAGCGTCTCGGCGGTGGCATGGGCGCAGAAGGCCGCAAAGCGCTGGAGGCGGTCACGCGCCGCTCATTGCGCTCAGCCTATCGGGTGACTGCGGCAAGCGACACCGGTCGAGTTGATCGACCCCGCCGTTGGCGTGAAAGCGACCGGTTGCACGCCTCTATGGCGCTGACAACAGGGGCCGTGGGCGGGTTTTTCGGGCCTGGCGCGAGCCTCGCTGAACTTCCAGTATCGATCACAACGATTCTTCGCGCGATCCGGTCTGTGGCCCGCGACTACGGCTATGACCCTGACGATCCAGAGACTGCGCGAGACTGTTTGCTGGTGTTTACCTCTGGCAGTCCGGAACCGGGCGATGACGGCGTCGATAGCGCTTTTCTAAGCGCCCGTTTGACGCTTACCGGCAGCAGCACAGATTTCCTGATCCGGACGGTGTCGAAAAAGCTCTCTGTGATGTTAGGAACGCGGCTTGGCGCGCAAGCGGTGCCGGTGCTCGGGGCGCTCAGCGGGGCTGCGGTGAACTACAGTTTCGTGCGCTTCTACATTGAAATGGCGCATGTCTTTTTTGCCCTGAGGCGGCTTGGTGAAGACAGCGACCCAGAAGACGTCATCCGCGATTTTAGATCTGCGGTCGCGCGCGCTGAGGGAAGGCATTAATCCCATCGCTTCGGCGGATCTGAAGCTTGGTTTGGGATTTGCGGTGGGCCTAAAGATGCCCCCCTTAAACCACCCAATCTCCAGAATGGAGCCAGTCCATCACCGCCGGTCGGACCGATTGCGCGCCAGAACGGCGGGCAACATCGATCACATCTCTCAAGTCTTCAAGATCAACCTTGCGCAGCAAGTGTTTGACCGGGCCAATCGAAGCAGGGCGCATCGAGAGGTTGCGCAGGCCCATTGCGGCCAGACACATCGCCTCTACTGGTCGGCCTGCATCTTCGCCGCAGAAACTTACCGGTGTTCCTGTGTCGGCACAGCGCCAAACGATCTGTTCCACAATCGACATGAAGCTCACATTGAGCGTGTCGTATCGGCGTCGGACGCGTTCATTTTCACGGTCGGCTGCAAAGAAGAACTGTTTGAGATCATTGCCCCCGATGGAAATGAAATCGGCCATCTCGAAAAATTGGCGTGGTGCGAAGGCAAGGCTTGGCGTCTCTAGCATCGCCCCAATATGCAGTTTTTCGGGCAACACATGTCCTAGCCGACGCTCCCGCTCGATCTCGTCCAACAGCTGCTGCCGGGCGTCCTTAAACTCGTCAAACTGTGCAATGAAGGGAAACATCACCCAAAGCGGGCGACCCTCTGCGGCGCGGATCAATGCTTGCAATTGCATCCGCATGACCCCGCGTTTGTCCAGACCGACGCGGATCGCGCGCCAGCCCAAGGCGGGGTTTGGCTCGTCTTGGGGCTTCATATACGGCAGCACTTTGTCAGACCCGACATCGAGCGTGCGGAACACCACGCGCTTCTCTCCAGCGGCATTCATCACGCGCCGGTATAGCTGCGCCAACTCTCCTCTTTTGGGCATTTTGTTGCGGATCAGAAATTGCAGTTCTGTCCGGAAAAGACCCACACCTTCTGCCCCAGATCCTGTAAGCGATGGCAAGTCCACCAAAAGTCCGGCATTCATCTCAAGCTTAATGGTCGCGCCACTGGTCGACTGTGCCGGCAAATCACGGATCGAGGCGTATCGTTCCTGCGCTTTGGCCTGCATCGCGAGCTTGTCACGAAAAGCGGCGGCCACCGGTTCTTCGGGGCGCAGATGGACCTGACCACGGTCGCCATCGACCAAGATCGCATCGCCATTCAGGGCTTCGGCCAAGATCCCCTTTGCGTTGACGATCAAGGGAATGGCCCAAGCCCGCGCAATGATTGCCGCGTGAGAGCCCACCGATCCTTCTTCAAGCACGACGCCGCGCAGATTGCGCCCGTAATCCAGCAACTCGCCTGGGCCGATATTCCGTGCCACGAGGATCGGCTGCTCGGGCATTGCCGCACCGGTTTCGCGGCCCTGACCGGTTAGTTGTCTCAACAACCGGTTTGAGAGATCATCAAGGTCCTGTAGCCGCTCGCGCAGATATTGATCCGGCACATTGGCCATCCGCGCCCGAGCGCCGGATTGCTCTTTCTCCACCGCAGCCTCTGCGCTGAGACCCAGAGCGATGTCGGCCTCCATCCGGCGCATCCACCCCTTGGAGTTGGCAAACATCCGGTAGGCTTCGAGAACCTGCAACTCTTCGGCGTCGCCACCATTGGCGTGGCTCAACATCTCGTCCACCGAGACACGCAGCGCATCCACGGCACTCCGCAACCGTTCCAGTTCGGCATCTGGGTTTTCACCGATGGGATTGGTGACTACGACACGCGGGTCGTGTAGATACACCTCACCCTCGGCATTGCCTTCTTGACCGACACCGCCTTGCAGACTGAGGGGGCGTTGATGGAGCGGGGCGAGTGCATCGCTATCGCCCAAGAACGCGCCGAGCTCTGCCATTTCAGCGATCACCATGGCAACCACTTCGAGCGCGTAAACCTCATCCTCCGAGTAGCTGCGGGCTTCTTTCGATTGAGCCACCAAGACCCCGAGTGTCTGGCCCACACGCTGGATCGGGACACCGAGAAAGGAAGAGTAAACCTCTTCGCCGGTCTCAGGCATATAGCGAAAGCCGCGCTCCGCCGGAGCATTTGCCGAATTGATCACACGACCGGTTCGGGCTACACGGCCCACGAGCCCTTCGCCCAGGCGCATGCGGGTCTGGTGCACCGCATCGGGGTTCAAACCTTCGGTGGCGCACAGCTCTAGGGTTTCTTCATCGCGAAACAGATAGACCGAACACACCTCGGTCTGCATGGAATCAGCGATCAGATGCGTGATCCGATCAAGCCGCTCCTGGCCCGCACTGGCTGACGCCATTGCCTCTCGCAAGCGTCCGAGAAGCTTACGGCTTTCCGTTTCAGATCTCTGCACCATCAGGCGATCGCCTAACCGGCTGTTTCCAAGTTAAAGGCATCATGGAGGGCCTGGACCGCCAGTTCCATATATTTCCGCTCGATCAGCACCGAAATCTTAATCTCCGACGTGGTGATCACCTTGATATTGATGTTTTCGTCCCGGAGTGACTGGAACATTTTCGCGGCAACGCCGGCATGACTGCGCATCCCAATTCCCACAACAGACACCTTCGCAACATCGGTATCCGCCACAAGCCCATGGAAGTTAATCTCCCCTCGTTCCTTGGCGGCGTCCATCGCTGCTTCGGCGCGAGAAACCTGATTGGTAGGGCAGGAAAAGGTCATATCCGTGCGTCCCTCTTCAGAGATATTCTGCACGATCATATCCACGTTGACCCCTGCCTCGGACAGCGGACCAAAGATGGCCGCCGCGATTCCGGGGCGGTCTGCGACCGAAATGAGCGTCATCTTTGCTTCATCGCGCACAAAGGCGACGCCCGAGACCACGTTGCTTTCCATGAAATCCTCCTCGTCGCAGACCAGAGTGCCCGATGTTTCATCACTGTCCTCAAAAGAAGACAAAACGCGCAACTTCACCTTATGGCGCATGGCCAGTTCGACCGAGCGCGTTTGTAGCACTTTCGCCCCCAGCGATGCGAGTTCTAGCATTTCTTCAAAGGCGATGCGCGAGAGTTTGCGCGCCTTGTCGGTGATGCGCGGGTCGGTCGTATAGACCCCGTCCACATCGGTGTAGATATCGCAGCGGTCTGCATTGAAAGCGGCGGCAAAGGCGACGGCCGTGGTGTCTGACCCACCTCTTCCCAGGGTCGCTATTCGGCCCTCTGGACTGATCCCCTGAAAGCCCGCGATCACCGCGACCTTCATGCCCTCGCCAAATTTCTGATCGATATTGTCCCTTGGGATATCGGTGATACGCGCAGCGGAATGAGCCGATGTGGTCTGAAGCGGCACCTGCCAACCCTGCCAACTGCGCGCCGGAACGCCCATTTCTTGAAGCGTTAGTGCCATGAGCCCAGCCGTGACGTTCTCGCCCGAGCTAACTACGGCATCATATTCGCGTGCATCGAACAAAGGCGAGGTTTGTTCGACCCAGCTGACAAGCTCATTGGTTTTGCCGGACATGGCGGAAACCACAACAATGACGTCATAGCCGCGCTCAACCTCTTTCGCGATCTTTTGCGCAGCATTGCTGATCCGATCTATATCGGCCACAGAAGTGCCGCCGAATTTCATCACTAGGATCGGCATCGCCTAAGTTCCTACTCCTTCGCACCGTCACTGGGTGTTTTAATGGGCAGGGCCTCTTACGGTGCAGGTGCGCCGGGCGCAAGCGGCCGAGACAGAGGCGATCAGAACCCCGTCGAAACTGTGATATTTCGGGGTCTGGGCAGAGGCGAATTGGACTGGTTCAACGGTCTTTTGTGCTTTCGGATTAGAAGGCTATGGGAACGCCGTCACAACGTAAAAGAACTGCCAGAGCTGTCGCGCGACAGCGCCTTGAACCGGTCGATTAGCCCTGCGGCAGTTTATTCGACGCTGATATCCGCAGTGCGTCCGCCCATGTCAGTTCGCTACCAGCCGGGGCCCACAGCGATGCCCTCGGGTTTGAGATCGGTAGCTAGATTGCGCCCCACTTAAAGACGCCGGTTTTCGAGGCTCCGTTGTTTGTGATTGTTCCGGCGCTCGGGCGTGCGATGCGATCCAGGTTGTGACGCCCTTCAGTGTCTGGCTCGGCGTGACGCGTTGTTCAGATCAGATCTTCGCCGTGCGCAGGATAAGACGCCAGCATGGCTGCACGAAGCCTGCGATTTGAGCAGGTGCTGACGATATTCATGAGCAGTTGTTTTCAGTTGTTTTTGCGCGAAGGCCGAAACGGCAGCGGGAGAACTGGGATACCGTCATCGAGCAGGGCCTGAGCCTCTTCGGCTTTCGCCTCGCCATGGATGGGCCGTGCAGGGGCTTCGTCCAGGTGAATGGCCCTGGCCTCAGAGGCAAAACTCTCGCCCACATAATCGGAATGGGTTTCAACCGCGTCCTTCATGCGTTTAAGCGCAGACGCGACTTCCTCGGGCACTGGTGTCGACTGCACCGCGATTTCATCACTAGGAGCAGACACGTTTTGAGCGAGCTTGGGCGCCATCGGCGCTTTATCCACCTGAGAAGTGCCACATACTGGACAGGTCACATGGCCCGCAGCTTGCACCGCGTCAAAGGCGCTGCCTGACTGGAACCAGCTTTCAAAGCTATGGCCTTCGGCACATTTCAGCGTGAATTTTATCATCCCCTTTGCATATAAGCCGACAAGGTTAATCTCCACTACACAAAATGACCCGAATGAAAGCGACGTTACGGCAACTTGAACTATTCCCGACCAGAGCCGTCGAATTGGTGATCAAGTAAGAAAGAGCCGATTAGATCGGGAGCCCGCGGGGGTCAAAACGCTCCAGCAACTGGCTGAGTTCCGGCTCGTCGACCATTTGCGCGGCGCGTTTGGGGCTGACCCATTTGCGTTTGCGCTGGCCTTGTTCGGGAAATCTCCGTGCCAAACGCTTCACCCGCAAACCGAACACAGCGACTGCACAGGGGAGTGATTGGCGGCGATCGATGAACTTCCTATAGGAAAAAATGCCTAAGCAAAGCGGGTGGACCCGGCCTTCGACGCCGGCCTCTTCCCAAGCTTCAGTCGCGGCTGCGTCTGAGGGTGTCTCTCCAGGCATCGGCCAGCCTTTGGGGATCACCCACCGCCCACTGCGCCGACTTGTGATCAGCAGGACTTGCGGCTTCCCTTTGTGAAGGCGGTAGCAAACAGCCCCAAACTGGGACCTTGCATCCTCGTTTTGACCCTTTTTAAGCCTCAACTGTGACTGCTCGAACTTCTCTAGCGTCATTGCGCCAACCCCGCACATGAACCTTAATCGTTTTAATTTGCGGTAACGAGAGTATGCGAGTCAGGGCGCGTTCTGTCTAGCGATCTCAGCCGCAAAATCGGAATTTATTGGTCCGCGGCAGTTTGCACCTGACGGCTAATGGCCTAACTCTCCATGGGAAAGGGGATCGCCCATGTTCGGAAAAATTTTTTCGCCTCTGTTGATGATTGCGGCGTTTCCTGCGCTTGCGACGGAGTTCACTTTTGACTCGATCGATGGCGGTGAGATTCGGCTTTCCGCCGCTGCGGGGCCACCTGCAGTGATCGTCAATACTGCCTCGATGTGCGGATTTACGCCGCAATATGAGGCCCTTCAAACGCTTTACGAGACCTATTCGCCCCAAGGTGTCCTGGTGCTCGCCGTCCCGTCGGATGACTTCAATCAAGAGTATGAGGACGCCAACGCGGTGAAAGAGTTCTGTGAGGTGAATTTTGGTTTGACCATGCCCATGACAGATATCACTTCGGTGCGTGGGCGGAACGTGCATCCATTTTATGCTTGGCTGCGTGATGAGACAGGATTTGTGCCACGGTGGAACTTCAACAAGGTGCTCCTCGATGGCAATGGTCAGATCGCGGCGACATTCGGGTCGGGAGTGACGCCGATGTCGCAAAAACTGACTTCGCAGATCGACACGCTGCTGCAAGAGTGAACCGTCAGCCGGTCTTTTTCGGCTCTGAGATCTACCGCAACTCATCCTACGGCGTCGATCACCCGCTGAAAGTCCCGCGTGTCTCGAGCGTGATGGATTTGGCCCGGGCGCTTGGCTGGCTGCACGCGGGCAACTATCGCCAAAGCCCACGGGCCAAACCTGACGCGCTGAGAATTTGGCACAGCCCCGAATACATTGCTGCGTTGCAAGAGGCCGAGCGACAGCAGGTGGTCACCGATGAGGTACGCAAACGCCACGGGCTCGGTACACGGGCAAACCCAATCTATCCAGAGATGTTTCGGCGACCCGCCACCGCCGCGGGCGCATCGATGTTGTCTGCCGCGCTTCTGGCAAAGGGTGGCGTGATCCATCACCCAGGGGGCGGGACACATCATGGTATGCCAGATCGCGCTAATGGATTTTGTTTTCTCAATGACCCTGTGATCTCGATCCTGTCGCTGCGTCAGCACGGGATCAGACGCGTTGCGTACATAGATCTTGATGCGCATCACCCTGATGGCGTTGCCGTTGCTTTTCGCAACGATCCTGAAGTGATCTTGGTATCCGTTCATGAGGAAAATCGCTGGCCGGGTACCGGTGCGATCGGTGACCGCGGTTGCGGCAACTTCTACAATCTGCCTGTTCCGCGAGGGTTGCACGACGATGAAATGGCGCTGATCCGTGACGCCATGATCCTACCGACCATCGCCCAGCACAGGCCTGAGGCCATTGTCCTTCAATGCGGCGCGGATGCGATTTCTGAGGATCCGCTGTCCCATCTTACGCTATCAAACAATGCTCATATCGCTGTGCTGGACGCGCTGCGACCGATGGCGCTGCGGCTCTTGGTGCTGGGTGGTGGGGGATATAATCCCTGGTCGGTCGCCAGGCTTTGGACGCGGATCTGGGGTCATTTGAACGATGAGCCCGCCCCAGTGCGTTTGCCGCCCGAGGCGGAGGCAGTGCTCCGTGGGCTCAGTGGCAAAACCTTCCGCCAGCGCCATACCCCGCCCGAAAGTTGGTTTACAACGCTTGTCGATCCTCCGCGTGGTGGGGCAATCCGTTCAGAACTGCGCAAACGGATAAAGTCGCTTGTGGGCTAAAGCTTTTATCAGCCGCGCCGTCACTCACGATTTGGGCTTGCGACAAGGCCTGCCGCGGGCTTAGCCTTTAAAGATGTTTCATGGCAGTTGTGAGGAGCAATATCATGGCGCCTGCTTCCTACCGTCCACCGCTGAAAATCGACGACGAGAAAGAACGCACCTACACCCAAACCACGGATACAAATATGGCGTCCGGCAGCAAATTTGTGCGGGTCACGGAGATTTTGTCAGACAAGGGGGCAACCGTTCACAGCGTCGGGAAAGGCGAGACGTTGCAAGAGGCGATCAACGCGCTCAAGACCCATAAAATCGGAGCAATCGTCGTGATGGAGGAGGGCGCTGTCGTCGGCATCCTTTCCGAACGTGATGCCGTCAGGGTCTTGGGGGAAAGCGGCGCAGAGGCTTTGACGATGCCGGTGTCCCAAGTCATGACACCCGATCCGGTCACGTGCGGACCGTCTGATCCCTTACTAAAGGTTCTGAAGGCTATGAGCGAGGGTGGGTTCCGTCACATGCCTGTTGCGGACGTGACCGGCAAGCTTTTGGGCCTTATTTCCATCAGAGATGTTGTGGCCTATCGCCTGCGCGAAATCGAATATGAAGCCTTGCAGATGAAGCAGATGATCATCGGCTAAAGATGCGCTTCCATGGGTGAACTTACGTTAAGCCCGTTGAGCGGCACACTGCTTTTGTTGGTGATGTTGCTTTCGGGAAGCAAATTTCGAGTGAACTGGAAGCGGCAAGAAGCCGGCTGGGAGCGCCGGGCGTGGGTTTATGCGGTGCCTGCTGTCATAAGCTTTTGCCTGCTCGCTTTCATCCCGCTGGAGTGGAACTGAAAGCTTATCCGTCTTTCGCGATTTCGGCCTCTAGCCGGGCACGCATGTCACGGGCGCGTTTGCATCGCAGTTTGTCACGCAGCGGGCTGTCAGGGTCAACCGGCTTTGAGCACACCAAGCACTTGTCGGCTCCGGCCACAGCATTAAGACCGCCGCAACTGCCCTTGATCGTACGCCCCATCAGTATCGCGCCGATGGACATGCCCAGCACGATCAGAAGTAGAAGCCCGAAGGCTAGTAGATAGGTGACCATCAAAGCTCTCCGCCGAACAGCTTCAGTCGCTGTCTTCTAGAAGCGCTTCAAAGGCTGGGCTTGCAACTGTGACAAATCCGCCCTCGCTGCGATCAATCGCGAAGATCGCAAGACCTTGCTCTTGTGCGATGCGCATCGCATCCTCACTGCCTAAGGCCAAAAAAGCCGTCGCCCAGCCATCAGCCAGCATTGCATTTTCGGCTAAGACCGTCACAGAGGCGGTGTTGTGGATGACCGGCGCGCCGGTGGTGGCATCGATGATATGGGAGTATCGGATGCCGTCTTGCTCAAAATAGTTGCGATAATCCCCCGATGTCGCGAGCCCAAGATCGGGAACCCCAACGATCTGCTGGACAACTGCGCCTCCGAGATCAGGCTGCTCAATGCCGATCTGCCAGCGCGCGCCCTCGGCATTTTCACCGCGTGCCACCAGATCGCCACCGATCTCCACCAGATAGTTTTCAGCGCCGAGCGCTGCAATTTCTTGGGCTACAGCGTCCACGCCGTATCCTTTGGCAATCGCAGCCAAATTGATGCTGACGCGTGGGTCGCTTTTAGACAACGCATTCTGGTCCAAGCTCAGCTTCTCGCTTTGTCCAACGGTCTCAAGCGCGGCTGCGATCTCTTCCTCTGTGGGAACAGGGCTTTCTGGGCGGCGGGGTCCAAACCCCCAAAGCTCGATGACCGGTGCCAGCGTCACGTCAAAAGCGCCGTCTGACAGCGCATTTATCTGATTGGCTGCGGCCATAACCGTGGAAAAATCTGACGAGATTTCGACCGGCTCTGTGGTCTCGTTGGCATTGAACCGCGACACTTCGGAACTGGGGTTCCAGTTGTTCATTGATCCGTTGACGCGACCAAGTCCGGTATCGATGGCGCTTTGGACTGCACTCTGATCAAGGGTATCCGGCCCGCCGACCACGGTGACGTTATAGGTGGTGCCCATCGTCTCTCCGCTGAGGCGGAGAACCTCCGGTGGCTTTTCGGGCCAGCAGGCGGACAGTGAAAGCATCACGAAAAGGACAGTCGGGGTTCGCATTGCAGTCTCCGGAAACGTGATCAAGATTTCGTCAAACATTCGGACCGAATAGTGTCAAGCGCGACGTAAGCCGACCGGGTCTACCCAAAAAGCAATGGGCATTTCGCCACATACAACGCCTCACTCGAGTCGCTTACAAAATTTGAAAACGAAAAATCGTTGTTTTCGAGCGACGCGTTCAGACGGGGCTAGAAAAGTGCAACAACACAGGTTGAAACGGGGACTCGACCTACCCATCCTCGGAGCGCCGGAACAGGCGATCCAAGAAGGCGCAGCGGTGTCTTCGGTGGCGCTTCTGGGGCCAGATTACATCGGAATGAAACCCAAAATGCTCTGTGCTGAGGGTGAAACTGTGCAGCGCGGCGACCCGCTTTTTTGCAATAAAGACAGCACAGAGGTGGTTTTTACTGCACCGGCAAGCGGAACAGTCTCTGCGATAAATCGCGGCGCCCGGCGTGTCTTGCAAAGCGTTGTGATTTCGATTTCTGACGCAGGCGATGCTGGCGTCGATTTTGGATCGGTCGATCTCACCACGGCAGACCGCGCGGTGGTGTCCGAAAAGCTGCAGAAATCCGGGCTATGGACGGCGTTTCGGACCAGACCCTATAGCCATGTCCCCAATGCAGACACCTCCCCTGCAGCCATTTTTGTAACCGCGCTCGACACGGAGCCTTTGGCGGGTGACATGCGCATCGCTCTATCCGGTCGCGAAGAGGATTTGGCTCTTGGCCTCAAAGCCCTGACGCTGCTGTGCGAAGGGTTGGTTTACCTGTGTCAGGATAATGGCACGCCATTGGTGAGCGATATCGATGGGGTTGAGGTGCATGGATTTGAGGGGCCGCATCCAGCGGGTCTTGCCGGTACCCATCTGCACTTTCTCGCCCCGTCTAGTGCTGCTCGAACAGTTTGGACTGTTGGTGCCCAAGATGTGGTGGAGATCGGAGCCTTGCTGCGCACCGGTTATCTTGATCCGTCGCGTGTCATTGCGCTCTCTGGGCCGCGCGCGGTCGCGCCGCGTCTTTTCAGGACCTTGCGTGGGGCATCGACCAACGATCTGACCCATGATGAGATCACGGATCCCCAGACGCCCTACCGTGTGATTTCTGGCTCTGTTTTGTCTGGGCGTTTGTCGGAAGGGCCTTTCGCTTATCTCAGCCGATATGCCCGCCAGGTTACATTAATCACAGAAGACAAAGAGCAGCTGACGCTTGGGTGGATCGCGCCTCAGCCCAACAAGTTCGCCGCTCAACCGGTGCTGGCATCGGCATTTTCCGCGAGCAAGCTGTTCAATTTGACGTCAAACATGAACGGTGGACGGCGTGCGATGGTGCCCACAGGCACTTTTGAGACCCTAATGCCGCAAGACTACTTGCCGACGCAGCTTTTGCGTGCGCTCTTGGTCAAAGACACCGATACGGCCCAGGCGCTTGGCGCGCTCGAGCTTGATGAGGAAGACCTCGCGCTCTGTGCCTTTGCCTGCCCCGCCAAGTACGAATATGGTGAAGCGCTGCGTGCTTCGCTCGAAAAAATCGAGAAGGAAGGATAAGCGCATGGGCGCCCGCCAATTCTTCGACCGGATCGAGCCGAACTTTCAAAAGGGTGGAAAGTGGGAGAAGTTCTTCCCGCTCTACGAGATGGTAGAGAGCTTTCTCTACACCCCCAAAACCGTCACAACCGCCGCACCGCATGCCCGCAGCTTCATCGATATGAAGCGCATAATGACCTATGTGGTGATCGCGACGATACCCTGCATATTGATCGGTCTTTGGAACACTGGGTATCAGGCCAATCTCGCCATCGCGGCCGGGGCTGAGCCCGATGGGTGGCGCGGCGCCATTGCAGGGCTGTTCGGACATAACCCAGCGAACCCGCTGGCGAATTTCGTCTATGGGCTGATGTATTTCCTCCCCATCTACATCGTCACCCTTGTGGCCGGTGGTTTTTGGGAAGTGCTCTTCGCGACCATTCGCAAGCATGAGGTGAACGAGGGCTTTCTTGTCACTTCAATGCTTTACACGCTGATTATGCCTGCAACGGCCCCCCTGTGGCAGGTAGCGCTCGGCATTTCTTTCGGCGTGGTTTTGGGCAAAGAGGTTTTCGGTGGCACCGGGAAAAACTTCCTCAATCCTGCGCTGACCGGGCGCGCCTTTCTTTACTTCGCCTATCCAGCATCCATGTCCGGCGACAGCGTTTGGGTGCCGGTGGATGGTTATTCTGGCGCGACCGCGCTCTCCGTGTCGGCATCGCAAGGCTACCAAGAGCTTGCGTCACAGGGCATGAGCTGGTGGAGCGCGTTTTTCGGGACAATCCAAGGGTGCTTGGGCGAAACCTCGACCATCGCCTGTTTGATCGGTCTTGCCTTTCTTTTGGCCACTAGGATTGCCAATTGGCGATTAATCGTGGGCTGTTTGGCAGGAACGATTGGGTTTTCGCTCTTGTTGAATCTCGTCGGATCTGACACCAACCCGATGTTTGCGATGCCTTGGTACTGGCACATCGTGCTTGGCGGCTACGCGTTCGGATTGGCCTTCATGGTGACAGAGCCGGTATCGGCCGCGCATACCAATATGGGCCGCTATATCTATGGCGCCTTGATCGGTGTGATGGTGGTGATGATCCGCGTGATCAACCCGGCTTTCCCAGAGGGAATGATGCTCGCCATCTTATTTGCGAATATCTTTGCGCCTCTAATCGATCACTTTGTGGTCCAGGCCAATATCCGGCGGAGGGCTAAACAGCATGTCTGATGCGCCCCAAGAGCCACCGAAAGGCATCTTCGCGAAGTTTTTCGCCATGCCCGTCGACAGCGTACCGCGTACAGTGATCACCGCTGTGGTGCTCTGCCTCGCCTGTTCCATGGTGGTGTCGGTCGCGGCGGTGTCCTTGCGCCCGATCCAGCAGGCCAACCAGCTTGTCGACAAGCAGCGCAACATTCTTGAAGTGGCTGGCCTCTACCAGCCTGGCGTGAATATCGCAGAAGCTTTTAAGGCTTTTGAGCCCAAGGTGGTGGATCTTGAAAACGGCACATTCACCGACCAATTCGACCCGCTGACCTTCGATGACGCCGCTGCTGCAGATGATCCAGAACTCTCAACCGCGCTCGACAGCGACCCTGCCGGGATTGGGCGCCGGGCCAACTACCGCACGGTCTATCTTTTGAACGATGACCAAGGCCAGATCGACAAAGTGATCTTGCCGATCCACGGTTATGGGCTTTGGTCGACGCTTTACGGTTTCATCGCGTTGGAAAATGACGGAAACGAAATCTTCGGCCTGCAATTCTATCAACACGGCGAGACGCCAGGTCTGGGCGCAGAGGTCGACAATCCGCGTTGGAAAGCGCTTTGGAGTGGCAAGTATCTGCGCGACGACACCGGAGCGCTGAAGATCACTGTCGCCAAGCCGCCTGCCTCAAGTGAGATGATCGATTACCAGGTCGATGCACTTGCTGGGGCAACACTGACAAGCGTTGGCGTGGACAATCTAGTGAAATATTGGATGGGCGAAGAAGGCTTCGCCCCATTCATCGCAAATCTGCAGCAGGGAGGCGTCTGATGGGCCAAACCAAGAAAGAACTCTTGGTCGATCCGCTGGTCGACAACAACCCGATCACCTTGCAGGTTCTTGGGATTTGCTCGGCTCTGGCTGTGACCTCATCGCTGCAGGTGTCCTTTGTCATGGCGCTCGCGGTGATCTTCGTGACCGGGTTTTCTGGCTTTTTCATCTCGCTGCTGCGGCACCAGATCCCAAGCTCGATCCGGATCATCGTGCAGATGGTGATTATCGCCTCTCTGGTGATCTTGGTGGATCAGATCCTGAAAGCCTTCGCCTATGAGATCTCTAAAACACTCTCCGTCTTCGTCGGTTTGATCATTACCAATTGCATCGTCATGGGACGCGCAGAGGCCTTTGCGATGAAGAACCCGCCGATCCCGTCTTTCCTGGATGGGATTGGCAATGGGATGGGATATGGTCTGATCCTGATGCTCGTGGGTTTTATCCGCGAGCTTTTCGGAAACGGTTCTCTTTTCGGCGTCACCATTCTTCAAACAGTGAACAATGGTGGCTGGTATGTCCCCAACGGATTGCTGCTGCTGCCACCCTCTGCATTCTTTGTCATTGGCTGCCTGATCTGGGCATTCCGCACTTGGAAGCCTCAGCAAGTTGAAAAGCGTGAATTCACTATCCAGACCGCGGAGGCGCATTGATGGAAGGGCTGCTATCCCTCGCCGTTAAGGCCATCTTCGTTGAAAATCTTGCGCTGTCTTTCTTCCTTGGGATGTGCACCTTCATCGCGGTATCCAAAAAGATCTCCACAGCCATTGGCCTCGGGATCTCAGTCATCGTTGTCCAATCGATCACCGTGCCAGCCAACAACCTGATCCTGAACAACCTTTTGAAACCCGGCGCGCTGTCTTGGGCAGGTTTTCAAGATGTCGATCTGACCTTTTTGAGCCTGATCTCCTTCATCGGGGTGATCGCTGCCATGGTGCAGATCCTTGAGATGGTGCTCGATAAGTTTTTCCCGCCGCTTTACAACGCGCTTGGGATTTTCTTGCCGCTGATCACCGTAAACTGCGCCATCCTTGGAGGATCGCTCTTTATGGCAGAGCGTGACTACAGTTTCTCCGAAGCGACAACCTACGGCATCGCGTCAGGTGTCGGCTGGGCGCTTGCGATCACGGCCATGGCGGGCGTGCGGGAGAAGCTGAAATACTCTGATATTCCCGACGGACTTCAGGGCTTGGGCATTACCTTTATCACTGCAGGGCTGATGGCCATGGGCTTCATGTCCTTCTCCGGCGTCAAACTTTAAGGGGTAGATCGCGATGGCGACTTTTTCTTTGGGTGTTTTGCTTTTCACCCTGATCGTCTTGGCACTGGTGACGGTGATCATGTTCGCGCGCTCTCGGCTAGTGTCGACCGGCGACGTGAATATTACCATCAATGGTGAAAAAACGATCTCGGTCCCTGCTGGCGGGAAACTTCTACAAACGCTCGCCGAAGCGAAGCTTTTCGTGCCATCAGCCTGTGGAGGCGGCGGCACCTGCGCGCAGTGTCGCGTGAAGATCCACTCGGGCGGTGGGTCGATCCTGGCGACCGAGGAAAGCCACATCACCAAGCGCGAAGCGTCTGAAGGGGACCGACTGTCCTGCCAAGTTGCAGTAAAGCAAGACATGGAAATCGAGGTCCCGGAAGAGGTCTTTGGCGTCAAGAAATGGCGCTGCAAAGTGCGGTCGAACGAAAACGTAGCAACCTTCATCAAGGCGTTGGTGCTGGAATTGCCCGAAGGCGAAGACGTCAACTTCCGCGCCGGTGGCTACATCCAGATCGAGGCACCAGCCCATAAAGTCAACTACAAGGACTTCGACGTCGAAGAAGACTATCGCGAAGACTGGGACCGGTTCAATCTTTGGCAGTACGAGTCCGTGGTCGAAGAGCCCATCGAACGCGCCTATTCCATGGCGAATTATCCCGAAGAAAAGGGGATGATCATGCTCAATGTTCGGGTGGCCTCTCCGCCGCCGGGCAGCACAGGCATTCCACCGGGCAAGATGTCGTCCTACATCTTCGATCTCAAACCAGGCGATGAGGTCACAATCTCTGGTCCGTTTGGCGAATTCTTTGCCCGCGAAACCGAAAAAGAAATGGTCTTTATTGGCGGCGGTGCGGGCATGGCTCCGATGCGCAGTCACATCTTCGACCAATTGAAGCGGCTCAAATCCAATCGCAAGATCACCTTCTGGTAT
>JBCDGN010000036.1:0-35010 GCA_038751255.1 Pseudomonadota bacterium | reverse complement strand
GGAACAATCCCTGCGTCGGCGGCGGCTGCGAGCTTGAGTTTGTCATCGATCAGAATATCGAGCGTGCCATCTGCGGTGACCGCGGGAAGACGCAGCGCTTTCAGCAATAGTTGTCTTTGCTGAAGCTCAAAGGTTGTGACCACGGCCTCATTGACTTGCGCGACCGGGGTAAAGGCCGACTGCGCGCGCGCTGTGCCGACCCAAACGGCAGAAACCACGGCAATGAGTGTGAGGATTAAAACTTGGCGGCCAAGTCTGTCGATCGATCCTGTCATCCGAGGCGTCCCCGTGTGGTGCATTTCCGGCGTGCGCGATTGCGACCGATCTCGGATCCGAAGCCCGCCAGTTGGACCTGTAGCCCATAGGTTGTCTCGGTCTCATCGCCTGCATTGCTTGTAAAGCGGCGCTGTGCGGTAAGATCAACCCGAATACACTCATTCTCATAGGCGAGGCCGACATCCACCCGATTGGTCCGATCTAGGATGAAGTCATGGCGCAAATCGAAACTGGTCGAAATCGTCCGGGTGATGTTGAACCCTCCCAAAAACGCAAGCTCCGAAAGATCGCTGTCGAGCAGCGCGCTGGTATCGGCATCCTGCCAGACATAGGCCGCGCTCAGCGTGACACCTTGGCTGCCCCAGCTGGCCCTTGCTTCATTGATCGATGGTGTCCCGCTTTCATTGACGAGCAGCAGATTGCGCAGGTTCAGTCTGTTGGCAAAATCCACATCGATCTGGGCCAGCCAATCAGACGCATCGCCATCCAGGATCGCTGAGTCTTCGGCATCAAATGTGTCTCCAAACCGAACGACCCTGCCCAAGGTCAGTCCGAGTTCATTACCCGAAGGCGCAAGCCGGGCCCAGCGGAGCGCAAGATTGCTGCGCAGGCCCGTTTCATACCGGTCAAGCCCGGGAAATCGGTTCAGCGCAAAGAGATTTCCAGTGTCGAGTGAAATCGCCGTGCTGTCCTCATTTGGACCTTCAAGAGTATCGGGCCGGGTCCAGACGAGTTGTGCGACCGGTTCGAGCAGATAGCGCACGCCCGCATGTTTGCCCTGCGCGGCGAGCGGCCAGCTGAGTTCCGTCGCAAGGGTCGGTGTAAATGCCGTCTGGTTTTCAGGAAAGATGTCATCATCGGTGATGCGCCGATAATCGAAATTGGCCTCTGCTTCGGTGCTGAAGCGAAAACCAGACGCCACCGTCCAAGTGCGTTCCCAATCAAAGCTGCCACGGATCTGATCGACATTTGGGTTGTCTTCATCGGGGCTATCGTCCCGCGGGCGCGCTTGGGCGACAAACGAAAACGCAAGCAAGCCACCGATCCCTGCGGGCTCCCAACTATGGCGGTAATCGAATTCCACCAGCTGGGAGTAAGCGTTTCCGATATCGGCCTCTCTGAGGCTTTCGAAATTGGTGAAGGAGAAATCGATCAGTTGTTCATCTTGTACCCGGAAGAGCCGAAAGCCGCTGTCGAGGATGTCTTTGGTCGAGTAGTCATAATCGCGCAGATAGGTTCGGTCCGATGTGCGTTCATAATCGGCCAAAAGCGTGAACCCAAGCGGCACGCGGATCCGGGCGTTGGCGAAAAGATAACCACGTGTTTCTTCCGGCATCACGTTGTCTTGCGAGATTGCACCCTCAGCGATCAGGTTCCCACGGCGAAAGGCCTGGCGGTAGCGTAGTTCAAGTGTGCGCGCATCCTCATCAGTGATGTAGGGCGTCAGTGTGACATCGGCAGACTGCCCAAGTGTGATGAAATAGGGAATTCTGATGCCGTTGCCCAAGAGCGAACTGACACTGAAGCTCGGCAGCAGAAAGCCCGTCATCCGATCCACGGCAGGATCGGGAACGCGCAGGACCGGCAAATAAAACACCGGCACGCCGGAAACACGGAAATTGGCGTCGTAGAAATAGATGCGCTGCGAGTTTTCATCTTGCACCACGCGGCGAGCGCGCACTTCCCACAAGGGTTTTTGCCCCGGTTTGCAGATCTCGCAGCTTGTGGCGACCACGCGGCGGAAATCATTGAAACCACCCTCGCGCCGTTCCATCTGTGCTCCGGTGATCTGCAGCCTTTCATTGACCAGAACGCGCGCAGTATTCAAGATACCTGTCTCTAGCTCGGTATCGAGTTCCCCTGCATCCGCCAAAAGGACTGTCCCGTCCGCATCGCGCAAGGTGATAGGCCCATCGATTATCAGGGCTCCGGTGGTATCGTTATAGGTCAGCCGCGTTGCATTCAGTGCACGCCCTTCGGAAAAAACCTGGACATCGCCCTCCGCGATCAGGGTGTCTTCGCCGGTGAAGATGATCCGGTCGGCAATCAGCGCAACCGGCTCTTCTTCCTGGGCATGGAGCGGCGATGCCGAAATCGCGAGCGTCATCGCGATAGCAGCGGCGGTCCGAAGAAACGGCGTCATCCGTCCTCCAGATGCAAGAGCAGGCTCAGTGCCAAGAGGATCGCAGCAATGGGCGGGGTCCAGACCGCCAGCACGATCGGAACCTGTCCATTTTCACCCATCACGAAGGTTAAACTGCCCACGAAGTAAAGCACAAAACCCGACAAAACAGCGCCCAGCACCATCAAACCGGTGCGTCCAAAACGCGTGTGGCGGAGCGTGAAGACCGCGCCGATTAGGACCATTGCGGTGTAATTCAGCGGTCTGGCAAGCTCTGCCTGCAACCAGGCGCGGTGATTGCGCGCCGAGAACCCTGCCGCTTCAAGCCGTTCGATAAATTGCGGCAAATCCCAGATCGGGATGGAGGAAGGCGTGCCGAAGCTGTCCCGGATTTGATCGCGTGTCAGGCTGGAACTCAGCGTCATCTCATCGATGACTTCAGCCGTTGCTTCTGGATTGAGATTTTCCATAAAACGCCAGATCTTCGCGTTCTCAATCCGCCATGCTCCTTCAACAAGCTCCGCTTGTGCAGCCTCGATGCGGAACGTCGGGCGCGATTGACCGTCAAAGCCGAAAAAGCTGACATCATAAAGCTCTGTGCCATCGAGATTGGCGCTGACCGCGTGAATGGCAGTTTGCCGATCTTGCTGTCCCTGCCGGAGCCACAGCCCTTCGCTGCCCACGGCGACAACACGTTCTTCACCCCGAATTCGCCCAACTTCTTGCTCGTAAAGCCGAGATGTAGAGGACACCAATGGGTTCAGGATCGCGACAGAGACCACGCCTAAAAGAAACGCTGTCACTAAAGGAGAGATCAGACTGCGCATGGCCGAACGACCCGTTGCCCGCGTGACCACCAATTCGCTCGTCCTTGCCAGTGTGATGAACATCAAAAGCGTGGCCAAAAGGATGATTAGGATTGTGACCTCGTAGAGGATCTGGGGCATATGCAGCAGCGCCAGATAAGACAGCGTGCTAAAGCTTATGCCCGCGCCTTCAAAGCGGCGCACATGTTCCAAAAGCTCCACCAGCCACATGAAGGCGATGAAGCCTGCAAGGATCATCAGTGTATTGTTGAGAAAACGCCGCGCAAAGTAGAGGTCTAAGATCATGCCGGTCTTTCCAACGGCGCAGTCTCAGGGCTGGGCGCGCCCGGCATCCGCCATTTCCGGTCGGAATAACGCAAAAGCCCAACTGCGATCAGCGTACATGCCAGGGTTGGTGCATAGATCACCGGCCACAAATTCGGCTGCTGTTTGGTCAGGTCAATCGCGGCATTTTCCGCCAGTTTCAACAAGATCATGAGAATGGCAGCCAGCAGGATTTGTCGCCACAGGCCAAAACGGGAATACCGCGCAGACAGCAGACAGGCCATTCCAAGCACTGCCGCCGGAACGGCGAAAAGGGGTTGGGCAAAGCGGATATGGGCCTCGGTTGCGAGCCAAGCCGCCTCTCTTCGCACGAAGAAAAGGATCTCTTCCGGCGGGCTCAGCAGGATATGGGTCGGCAATTCTCGGTGGTCCACCAGCCGGATCGTGGTGTCCGCGCCTACATTTTCGATACCAACGCTGAGCTGATCGAAATAGGTGGTGCCCAAGACACGGGTTTGGTTATCGAGCGATTGTGCCATCCCATCAAAAAGAAGGACCTGAGGACCAATGTCGCCCTGGATCAGATAGGCTTCTTGTGCAAGGTATGTGACCTCGCGCACGGGATCGCGATTGTCTTGGATCAGCACGTCTTCCAGTTTCCCATCCACGCCGACGTCACGGACATAGACGGTAACTTGGGCAACAGGCTCTTGAAAATTTCCGGGCTCGATCAGGCGTGAGGATATCGCCTCTGCAAGTTTGGTGCGGATATCGTTGTAACGCACCATGCTAAATGGCACGACGGCGTGCGCCAGGATCGACAGCATCAGAGCGGTGAGGATCCCAAAGACCAAGTAGGGCCGTGCCAGGCGAAACGCACTTAGACCGGCTGCGCGCATCACCACCATTTCACTATCTGCGTTTAGCCGGTTCGTGGCGTAGATCACGGCGACATAGGCAGCCACCGGCATCACGATTTGGATGACGCTGGGCAGGCTGATCAACGTGATCTCTAAGACCAGGCTCCCACCCTGGCCCTGGTTGAGATAGCGATCCAGCAACACCACCGCGCGGTTCAGCCAATAAACACCGACCAACACAAGCGAGAAAAAGCCGAAGCTGAGCAACACTCTGTTCAGGATATATCGGTCGAATCTGCCCACGTGGCGCCCGTCTTGTTTGCCCGTCTCTTTGTTCGTGCCGAAGGCTAGCTCATTCCGTGCCGGGCTGAAACTGTTCTCTGGCCATCGGCGCTTCTGCGCTCTAGGGTCGGCTCGAAAAAATTCGAGGCACCCCAGCGATGACTGCACCAACTGTGATAAATTTCAAAGAGGTCGATTTGGACGCAATTGCCACGGCAGAAGGCCGGGTGGTGGTGTTTGTGTCCAAGGATGGCAAGCTCGATCAAACCGCGCGGCGGGTGAATCGGCTGACGCGCGGCGCGCTGGAACGCTTTGCGACAAGTGAGGCCTTTGGAAAGCTCAAGGATGGCGAGGCGTTGGATTTGGCGTTTCCCTCTGGCATGGCGGCGGATGCGGTGCAGGTGGTCAAGCTGTCTCGGCGCCCAAACGCGGAAACAGCGCGCAAAGCGGGCGCAGCGATTGGCAAAGCCAAATCCGGCAAGCCCCTGCTGGTTCTGGCGGGCAATCTCGCGCGGGTCTCGGAGGTCTCTTTGGGGCTTGCCTTGCGCGCCTACAGCTTTTTGGAGCGGAAATCAGCAGAGCCTGAGGTCGAAGGACCGGCTGATTTTATGGTCTCAAAGCCCGAAGCTGTGGCGGCAGAAGCCAAAGATGGCGCGGCCTTAGCCGAAGGTGTGTTTTTCTGCCGCGATCTCATCTCAGAGCCCGCCAATATCCTCACGACAGAAGATTTCGCTGCGCGTCTCGCCGCGATGCAAGAACTGGGGCTAGATGTCGAAATCCTGGAAGAGGATGCACTGACAGAGCTTGGTATGGGCTGTCTTTTGGCCGTGGGACAGGGCTCCGTCAGCCCCTCTAAGGTCGTTGTCATGCGCTGGAATGGTGGCGGTGATGAAGCACCGCTTGCGTTCATCGGAAAAGGCGTCGTGTTCGACACTGGCGGGATCAGCCTTAAACCCGCCGGCGGCATGGAAGACATGACAATGGATATGGGCGGTGCGGGTGTCGTCTCTGGCGTGATGCGCGCGCTTGCCTTGCGTCGTGCAAAGGCAAACGTTGTGGGTCTTGTCGGGTTGGTTGAAAACATGCCCGATGGCAATGCCACACGTCCCGGCGATGTCGTCACATCGATGAAAGGCGACACGGTTGAGGTGATCAATACCGACGCCGAGGGCCGGCTCGTGCTGGCCGATGTGCTTTGGTACGCGCAACAAACCTTCAAGCCGGCGGCGATGGTCGATCTGGCCACGCTGACAGGTGCGATCATAATCGGGCTTGGCCATGAAAAGGCAGGGGTCTTTTCCAATGACGACAGCTTTGCTGCCGACCTAATCGCTGCGGCCACTGCCGAAAGCGAGGGCGCTTGGCACATGCCTTTGGGGCCCGCCTATGACAAAATGCTCAAAAGCCAGATCGCCGATATGAAGAATGTGGGCGGGCGTCCGGCGGGCTCGATCACCGCCGCGCAGTTCTTGCAGCGTTTTGTCGAAGAGGGCACGCCCTGGATCCATCTCGACATTGCCGGGGTTGCCAGCGTGAAATCCGACACCGCCTTTGCCCCCAAGGGCGCGACTGGTTGGGGCGTCCTGACGCTCGACCGATTGGTACGCGACAAGTTCGAGGCCTAAGACCTGCGTCATGGGGGCAGTGCTTTTCTATCATCTGACCCGCGACAGCATCGCGCAAACGCTTGGCCAGCTACTGCCCAAAGCGCTGGCTGCGGGCATGCGGATTGAGCTGCGTGGGCGCGAGATGGCAGCGTTGGAGCGCTTGGATCAGCAGCTTTGGCAGGGACCCGAAGAAGGGTTCTTGCCGCATGGGCTTGCGGGTGGGCCCCATGATGCGCTGCAACCAGTTTTGCTGACACTCAGCGATACGCTGCAAGAGAGCACAACCTGCCTGATGTCCCTAGAGGGGGCGCCCATTGCTGCAGACGAAGTTGCGGGGCTCACGCGATCTTGCGTGCTTTTTGAAGGCGGATCGCCGGATGCGGTCGACCACGCCCGGGGCCAATGGAGAGCGCTCACAGAGGCGGGATGCGCGGCAGAGTACTGGAGCCAAGAGAACGGTCCTTGGGAGAAAAAGGCCGAAAGCGCGGGCAGCTAGGTTTGTGGCCGCGGGTCGACATGCACCATCAGATCGACATTTGGGTAGTCCGTCAGGATGCGCCGTTTCAATTTTGCAGCAATTTCATGTGCTTCGCGCAAAGGTAGATCACCATCAATCTCTACATGGAAGTCTACGAAAACCCGTGTTCCAGCGGTACGAGAACGCAGATCGTGAAGCCGTGAGACATCCGGGAAATCATCGGCAATCGCCTCGATGCCTGAGATGATCTTGGGATCTGCCACATGGCCCATCAGTGCTTTCCAGGCCCCGCGTCCGATCCGGAAAGCGCCGACCAGCAGGAGGCCACCCGCGATTAGGGCAACCAAACTATCAACCCCATGAATGCCAAAACGCGCCGATAGAAACAGCGCGAGCAGCGCGCCAAGCGTCGGCAAAAGATCGCTGATGTAATGCTGCATATCTGCAGCGACCACCCGATTTGCGGTCAGGGACGCAACATGGCGCTGCCAAAGAATAAGCGAGAATGTGAGAAAGATCGAAATACCCATCACCGTTATCCCAGCTTCAGGGGTCTTCACGGCATGGCTCTCTGAACTGATAAGACGCTGCAAGGAAACGATCACCAGTGCCGTCGCTGCGCCGGTGAGAAAAAGCGCCTGTCCCAACGCCGCCAAGTCTTCCGCCGCGCTATGGCCGAAGCGGTGATCGCTGTCTGGCGGTCTTGCGGCATAGGCAATCGCCGTCAGCGCAGAAGCGGAAACCAGCAGGTCAAGGACGCTGTCAGCCAGTGAGGCTGCCACCGCGAGCGATTGGGTTTGTGAAACCGCCCAGGCCTTCAGCACCACCAGCACCAATGCGACTGAGACCGAAGCGATCGCAGCCGAAAGATTCAGTCGGGTGTGCGCCTCGGTCATTGAAGCCTGCTTGATGTTCTTGTCTTGAGACCGCTTTATCGCGACAGGGTCATACGGTCGCCTGAAATCGTGATGGTCTCAAATCGGCGCAGATAGTTCATACCCAAGAGCGATCCCGGCATTTCGCCTGCGCTGATCCGGGCGGGCACGCGCGTATCCAGGACGGGGCCGAGCGCTACACTGTCCAAACGGACCAGAGCCGTGGGGACTGTGCCATTCGCGGTGCGTGCTTGGCCGAGAAAGGGCACGCGGTCGGTATCGATCCCGATGCGTTCGGCGTCTTCCATGGTCAACACGATATCGGTCGCCCCGGTGTCCACAATAAAACGCACCGGTTCTCCGTTCACTTCCAGTGTCACGTGATAATGCCCCCCGGGGCTCCGCGGAATTTCAATATCGCCGCTTGCGGTGACAAGCGCGCTCTCGTTTTCGACGCTGGGTTTGAGATCTTCCCAAAGCCCGTAGGCAGCTATGATTCCAACGAAAATCAGGATCCAGATAACGGTCTGCTGCACCATCTTCCCACCGGAAAGCCGATTGCCGCGCAAAAAGAAATAGGCCAGATAGGCCAAGAGCAGGATCAGATAAAACGCATAAGCTGTCGTGTCACCGGGCATCGCGCGGGGTCTCCTTCACCAAGCGATATAGGCTGTATGCCGTTCCAATATAAGACATGACCGCAGCCACGAGAGTTATCCCGCAAAGTGTGAATCGCCTACGATGGCACCATGCCCGCTCCGCGCAATCCGTCGAGGACAAATTGCACCGAGAGGGCCGCAAGCAGCATTCCCATCAACCGGGTGACCACCAGGATGCCGGTGCGTCCCAACGCGCGCTCGATCACCCCGGCCATGAGGAAAAGCGCCAGAACAAGGCTCAGAACTGCGATCATAGCGGCAAAGACTTGGGCGGAATCGCCGATGCTCGTCGCCTGATCGCTGGTCAGCAGCATCATCGCCGCCATCGCGCCGGGCCCGGCCACCAGCGGTGTGGCCAAGGGAAAGACCGACGGTTCTCGTTCGCCCGCGTTGTGGCGCTGTTCGCGCCGTTCTGTGCGCCGCTCAAAAAGCATATCCACAGCGATCAGGAACAACAGTAGTCCACCCGAGATCCGGAACGCATCAAGCGAGACCCCAATCACTTCCAAAACGGCACGTCCAAAAAGGCCAAAGACCAGTAAGATCCCCGCAGCAATCGCGCAGGCTCTTATGGCTACGCCGCGTCGGTGACGACCGTCCATGCCTTGGGTGATCGCCACGAACATCGGCGCAGTGCCCACAGGGTCGATCACCACGAAAAGCGTCGCAAATGCAGAGAGGGCGAGGGCCAGGTCCATAGGCTCAAACCTCCAGCGCGTCGAGGCGTTCTTGGGCGGCAAGCCAGAGCGCCTCAGCGCGATCGAGCCCGTCCATAACCTCGGCATATTTCTTTTGCCAGGTTTCGACCTCACCGCTGCGGCCGGGTTCATAAAGCCCTGGGTCTGCCAGCTTTGTGGCCAGCCGGTCTCGCATATCGTTCAGCTTTTCCAGCCGGTCCTCGCATTTGCGCACGTCACTGCGTGCTGCTTGCAGTTCATCACGAGAGGCTTTCCGCGGTTTGGCGGGCGCTTCCTTTGCCGCGGCTTTCTCGGCCGCTTTCTCGGGCGGTGTCAGCAAAAGCCTGCGGTAGGCCTCAAGATCTTCCTCGAATGGGGTGACCGCGCCGTCATTCACAAGCCACAGCCGGTCTGCCACAAGGCTCAGCAGATGCATGT
This sequence comes from Pseudomonadota bacterium, assembly GCA_038751255.1. Taxonomy (GTDB): domain Bacteria; phylum Pseudomonadota; class Alphaproteobacteria; order Rhodobacterales; family Rhodobacteraceae; genus JANSYP01. The sequence goes on along the minus strand of JBCDGN010000036.1, from coordinate 25,645 downwards.
CGTGGCTGACCAAGATCACCGCCCCGGAATAGGCGGTAAGCGCTTCCACCAATCCCTCGCGGCTTTCCATGTCCAGGTGGTTGGTGGGCTCGTCGAGGATCAGCATATGGGGAGCATCTAAGGTAGCAAGCAGCAGTGAAAGCCGCGCCTTCTGCCCACCAGAAAGCCGACGGACCTCGGTGTCTGCTTGGTCCGCCATCAGCCCAAAACCAGCCAATCGGGCGCGCAGCTTCGATTGCGGCTCTGTGGGTCGTTCACGTTGCAGATGCTGCAAAGGGGTCTCGCCTACCTCCAACTCATCCACCTGATGCTGCGCGAAATACCCGATCCTAAGCTTGCCGGCGCGGCTGATCCGGCCACCCATCACCTGCAACCGGTCAGAGAGCAGCTTTGACAGTGTGGACTTGCCCTCACCATTGCGGCCCAACAGAGCGATCCGGTCGTCCTGATCGATGCGCAATGTGAGTTTTTTCAAAACAGGCGTCTCGTCATAGCCGACAGAGGCGCTTTCCAACTGCACAATCGGGGGCGACAATTCTTCTGGCGCAGGGAAGCTGAAGGCTTTCAGCGCCGCTTCTTCGGGCGGGGTGATGGTCTCCATCTTTTCCAGCATCTTCACCCGGCTTTGCGCCTGCTTGGCCTTACTGGCCTTGGCTTTAAACCGATCGACGAAGCTTTGCAGATGGGCGCGCCGGGCTTCCTGCTTTTTGGCCTGGGCTTCCAAGACGGCCCGTTGCGCCGCGCGTTGCCGGGCGAACTGGTCATACGGTCCGTTCCAGAGCGTGAGCTTGCGGTTCTCCAGGTGCAAAATCGCGCCCACCGCCCGGTTCAAGAGCCCGCGGTCATGGCTGATGATCAAAAGCGTATGGGGGTACTTGGCCAAATAGCTTTCCAGCCACAGCGCGCCTTCAAGGTCGAGATAGTTGGTCGGCTCGTCCAACAGCAGCAGGTCTGGCGCTGAAAAGAGGACCGCGGCCAGGGCCACGCGCATGCGCCAGCCGCCCGAAAAGGCCGAACAGGGCATTGTCTGCTCCTCGGTGCTGAACCCTAGGCCTTTCAGGATCGTGGCGGCGCGCGCCTCGGCCGACCAAGCGTCGATATCGGCGAGCCGGGTCTGAACCTCGGCGATGCGAGCCGGGTCGGTCGCAGTCTCGGCCTCTGCCAGAAGACGCGCCCGTTCCGTGTCGGCGGCCAGCACCGTATCGATGAGAGACACGTCAGAGCCCGGCACCTCTTGATCGACCCCGCCGATCCGAGCGCGCGCGGGCAGTTCGATCTGGCCGGTCTCAAGCGTCAATTCGCCCCGGATCAGGCGGAAAAGCGTCGTCTTGCCCGAGCCATTGCGCCCGACCAAGCCAACCTTGTGGCCGGTCGGGATCACGGTTCTAGCATGTTCGATCAAGGGCCGACCTTCGACCGAATAAGAGATATCCTGCAGCTTCAGCATGTCGCCCTCGTGCAGCATCCGCAAGGAGTGGTCAACGCCTGGTAAAATCGCCGCTTTGCAAGCCCCCGTGCCGCATGCTAGGGCCCGCGCCATCTAGAGGACGGGGTCGCGATGCCCCAGAGTGACAAGGGATACCACTATGGCCGTTGAGCGCACACTTTCGATCATCAAGCCGGACGCGACCAAACGGAATCTGACCGGCAAGATCAACGCCAAATTCGAAGAGGCTGGCCTGCGGTTCGTGGCGCAAAAGCGCATCCAACTGACCAAGGCGCAGGCCGGAGTGTTCTATGCGGTCCATGCCGAACGTCCGTTCTATGACGAGTTGTGTGAATTTATGGCTTCGGCTCCGGTCGTCGTTCAGGTCCTTGAGGGTGAAGGCGCGATCGCCAAAAACCGGGAAGTGATGGGCGCGACCAACCCCGCCGACGCAGCCTCTGGGACCATCCGCGCGGAATTTGCAGAAAGCGTTGGTGAAAACTCCGTCCATGGCTCAGACGCGCCGGAAACCGCGGCGGTTGAGATCGCCTATTTCTTCTCCGGCCTGGAATTGGTCGGCTAAGCCACCTTTTCCGCTATGTGGTGCTTTTGGGCGGGGTGCGGATTGCATCCCGCCTTTTCGTAAGGAATTTGCGTTCCATTCTCAAATGACCGAGGACATGTTCGCCGCTGAGAAATCGGTTACGTGATAGACGCGAAGCGCGACAAACAAAAGCGGCAGCAGATGTGTAAGGTAAATTGCCTTCTTCATGAATGTCGCACGGAAAACACCCTTTTCCGCAGCTTTGTAGGACGAAAGAAAACCAAAGCGCTGTTCTAGTTTTGACATCTGCTTCTGTAGATCGATCGCCATATCATACGTAATGCGAGCGCGGCGCAGTCAAAAATCAAGAAGCCTGCATAGCCGAGTGAGATCATCCCCGAGCAAACCGCTAGAAAGGTGCCGTCATAATTTAATGAAATGCCGAGCGCCGCGACGTTGATCGATAAGAAATATGTCCACAAACGATCATTGAGCGCAAGAATTTGGAAGAAGATCTCTTATGGCCGCTCCTCGGTTTTCCAAAGCTCCTTTGTACTCACTCACTTGCCCCACAGGGCCAGGTTAGGCGCGGGTTTCGTTCAGATGCCAGTAGAGCGCCGACATGATACTCAGCGCAACGGCAGCGGCGCCAGCGCCAACCAAGAGCGCAAGGTTATACCCCCCAACGCCCCAAAGCACCGATCCGATCTGCGGTGCCATCGCCACCGCCGCAAGGTAAGGCATCGCCATGAAACCAGATATGATGCCAAACCCGTCACGGCCCAGGACATCTGCCATGACCATGGGCTTTAGGATGCTCTCCATTCCGTAGCCGGCACCGAAGAGCAGCGCGAATGCCAGGGCGATCGCTGGCAGGCCATTGAGTTGGGTTAAGATCAGCATCGCGATCAAGATGCTGGTGAACGACAGCAGCGCCATGATCACCGGCCCGACATGGCCTGCCACCCGCAGCATCACCAGCCGACCCAGAACTTGCATCGGGCCGATGAGCGAGGCCGCCAAGACGGCATGGCCGAGGCTCAGACCGCCTTCGATGAGGATGGGGATCACATGTGCCAATGTCAGAGCGACGGCCATGCCAATCAGCGGAAAGGCTGTGAAGATTAGCCAGAAGGCGCGCCTTTCTCTGGCACGACGAAAGGCGGATTTGTTTTGTGCACGTGCTGCGTCGGGGTCAAATTGGTGTGGACAGCATTCGATCAGCGTCGCTCCGGCAAACAGCGCAGGCGCGCCGGCAAGGATAACAACTGCGGCGAAGACCCATACCGCGACGCTCCAATCATAGGCCTCAGCCAGGTAGGTGCCGCTCGGATAGGCCAACGTTGACGCAAACCCTGCCACCAGTGCCACCCGCGTGATGTTTTGCGCGGCCTTTGCGCCCGTCGTTCGGGTCAAAAACGCAAAACAGGGGTCATAAAGACAGGACCCTTGCGCCACGCCGAGCAAAACCCAGGCTGCGAGAAAAGCGGGATAGCTTTGCGCGAAACCCAGGAGGATCAAGGCTAGGCCCCCGAGTGTCAGACCGCCGCTTAGCAGCCACCGCCCTAGACCTCGATCGATCAGCTTTCCGGCAAAGGGAGAGACCACTGCGCTTGTCAGGATCGCCAAGCTGAAGGCGAGGGTCAGTGCTCCCTTTCCCCAATCGAGAGTGTTTTCCCAGGTGAACAGCAAGGTGGCGAAAATGTAGTAAATCCCGCCGTAGCCAATGGTTTGCCCGACAGCGAGCAACCAGACGCCCACACGTCGCGCATGATCGGGCTCCACCCGGGCGAAGCCTTCCAAGTCTAGGCCCATTGCTTCCCAGGCAGCATCGATCCAATTGCCGAGTTTTTGTGTCAAAGCGCGCATGCGAGACCTCAGAGTCTGAGGCGCTTTAACAAGCTTCTATGTCATTGCAGTGACTGGAAAAGATCGGTCTTCGCGACAATGACTTAGGTCGCGTCTAGTTGGCCTAGGTCAGGCGCATAAAGTGGACATTTGCGCCCCGATTGATCCCAACGACCTAGCCAGGGCGACTTTGAGGGTACGGGCCTTCGCTTCCGCGGACAGGATCGATGCCTTTGTCGGCGTTGGCAACGCAGGGTCGAAAACTCAGCTTTGCCGAAGCCCCTGGTGAGCGGACTATTCATGCTCACTCGCGGAGGCATTCTCATAGACTGCAAGGATCGTAAGATACTTGATCTTAAGACAGGATTAGGTGAGCCTGATGCCGGACGCACGCTATTTCGCGCATGTTGGAGACGCCGTTAAAATGCCCGCAGTCATCCGATTAGCTCATTTTTTTCTGTTGGCCATTGCGATGGCGAGCCCGATAGGCACTCTGAACGCCGAGCCACATGACTGCGGGTCATTCTCGCTCCAACGCAAAATGGTGGGGTCTGTGGTCATTGGCAGCAATCCTCCACAAATTGGCGATCGACGATTGAACCGTTGGGAATACTTTGACGATACCGGAGAGGTCGTTGGCGAGCGATACATCGAGTCGACCGTTGTCGGTCTCGACGAGGTGGAGGGTGACCCGCTGATCGTTGATGTCATATCGGTCTTTGCCAACGGCACCATAATCAGCCGCGGCTTCGCGCATGTTCCCAATGCACACGCAACATTTGTGACGCATAAGGATCCGGCCCATTTTGCCATCGTTGGTGGGACGGGTGATTTCGCACGCGCAACCGGCACGGTTTCTGCTGTTCCGATCGGTGACGGTCTCTACAGAGCCGACTACGATATGGAATGCCCTGACTAGTCCAGAATATTTGCCCGCTCTGGGCTGGTCGTTCTTAGCGATGCGGGGCCAATACCACCGCGCCAAGATAGGGCAGGGCCATGTCTCCAGGGGTGATGCCAATCTCTTCGCGGCCTAGGACATTGGTCATGATCTTTGGCTTGAGGACGCATTTCATCCTGTCGCTGGCGCTGAAGAGAAAAGCATAACCTAGGTCGATGACAGGCTAACCGTGAAGCTGCGTGAGACAGGCAAAACATGGGTCGCAATCGAACGCGTTTTCCCAAGTTAGGATAAGTGGGTCGAAAATATTTTAGATCCCACCACGGCCAACGGTCTGCCCAAGGGCGAGCGACCAAACGCCAACCCGTCGTGTTGATCGGGATCGGTCCGAGCAAAACCTTCAATGTCCGGCCCCGCCGCTTCCCAGGCGGCGTCGATCCCGGCGCTAAGTTTTTTAAGTCAGAGCGGGCATCTGACATCCCCGGGTTTTGGCGCATTATCATGTTACTGTGCCTCTGTGGTGACCCGTCGAACTCAGTCCGCGGGCGACGTGATCTCGGTTGTCCCCAAAAACTGCCCATCGGGCGTGTAGATCAGCACGCGCGCGCCACGATCCACCACCGCAATCCAGCCCGGCCCATAGGTCACAGCGCTGGCCTCGGCCCCCCTGGGGAGGACCAGGGCTTCAGGTAGGGCGGGTATTGCTGGTCTTTGCCCCAGCTTCATGACAAGAAGCACAATGATCGTGACGACGCCCAGGATCATCACCGCCGTCAGCACCGTCACCAAAAGCCGCAGAAACCTTAGATTGGCCGGTTCCGGAACCTGGCTTTGATCCTCATCCATGACATCCGACCCTGAAAATTCCGAAACCACGTTACAGATCACCATCGCCGATGATCCGCCGCCGCGTCTTGATAAGGCGCTTGCCCGGGATGCGCCAGAAGAAGAGGGTCTCAGTCGGACGCGGCTTGCGCGGTTGATCGCATCTGGACAGGTGCGGCGCGGGGCAGACATTCTGAGCGATCCAAGGGCCAAGGTGCGGGCGGGCGATGTGCTCTTTCTGACGGTGCCGCCAGAGATTGAGATCGAAGCCCGGCCAGAGCCGATCCCACTGAACATTGTCTATGAGGACGGTGATCTGATCGTGATCGATAAACCCGTGGGCATGGTGGTTCACCCGGCACCCGGCAGCCCCCGGGGAACGCTCGTCAACGCGCTTCTGGCCCATTGCGGGGACAGTCTCTCTGGCATCGGTGGTGCGAAGCGTCCCGGCATTGTCCATCGGATCGACAAGGACACCTCTGGGCTGATAGTGGCCGCGAAATCCGACAAGGCACATCAGGGGCTCGCTGTGCAGTTTGCCGAACATAGCGTGACCCGCGAATACCGCGCTTTGGTCTATGGGTCACTGGAGGCGTCCGATCCCCGCTTGCAAGGGCTCCGCGGCGTGCGGCGCGAGGCGGATGGCAGCTTATGTGTAACCACGCTCCTTGATCGGCATCGGAGCGATCGACAAAAGCAGGCGGTGTTCTTCGACCACGGTCGCCGCGCGGTGACGCGGGCCTGGGTGCTGGAACGCTACGGCCAACCGCCCGCAGCGTCGTTGATCGCGTGCCGGCTCGAGACCGGACGCACCCATCAAATCCGGGTGCATATGGCCTATGTGGGGCATGGTCTGATCGGTGATCCGATCTATGGCAGCGCTCGTCAACTTGCAAAAAAATCGCTCGGGGCAGCTGCGGTGACTGCGGCGGCCAACTACGCAGGCCAAGCGCTCCACGCAGCGGTTCTGGGCTTTACCCATCCGATCACTGGCGAGAAACTCGCGTTTACGTCTGACTTACCCCCGGCCATGGACAGTTTGCTCAACACTCTCCGCAGCAGTTCCGCGCATCACATGTGATTGAGCGCACTGAAATCCATTTCGCGCTAAGGCAAGACTGCGCTATTAAACCGACCCTAGGTCACTGAGCGTTGTAATTGACCTAGCGGACCCTATCTAATGTAAAGACGCTTTACATTGAGGCCAAGGAGACCCCATGAGCACCTATGCCAATCTGCCGGCCCCATCACCAGAACAGGGATTGAATCGCTATCTGCAGGAAATCCGGAAGTTTCCAATGCTGGAGCCGGAAGAGGAATACATGCTCGCCAAGAGCTGGGTGGATCATCAAGATACCGAGGCCGCGCATAAGATGGTGACCTCGCATCTGCGCTTGGCGGCCAAAATCGCCATGGGCTATCGCGGCTATGGTTTGCCCCAAGCCGAAGTGATTTCAGAGGCGAATGTGGGCCTGATGCAGGCGGTTAAGCGCTTTGACCCAGAGAAAGGCTTTCGCTTGGCGACTTATGCCATGTGGTGGATCCGTGCCTCGATCCAGGAATACATCCTGCGCTCGTGGAGCTTGGTGAAACTCGGGACCACCAGCGCTCAGAAAAAGCTCTTTTTCAATCTGCGTAAGGCGAAATCACGCATTGGAGCACTTGAAGAAGGCGATCTAAGACCAGAGAATGTCAAGAAAATCGCCGAAGATCTGAATGTCACCGAAGCGGAGGTTGTCTCGATGAACCGACGCCTCGCAGGGGGCGATGCGTCACTCAATGCGATGGTTGGATCAGACGATGAAAGCGCCACGCAATGGCAGGACTGGTTGGAAGACGAAGACGCCGACCAAGCCGGACACTATGAGGACGCCGATGAGCTCTCGGTACGGCGCGAATTGCTGGCCGAAGCGATGGATGTGCTGAATGACCGGGAAAAAGACATTCTTATGAAGCGTCGCCTTCAGGAAGAGCCTCTGACACTGGAAGAGCTGTCCGGTCAGTACGACGTCAGCCGAGAGCGTATCCGCCAGATTGAGGTGCGCGCCTTTGAAAAGCTGCAAAAACGTATGCGCAGCTTGGCCTCTGACAAAGGCATGATCGCAGGGTAATCCCGGGCTGGTCCGTCGCGCGCACCCATGTCAGAATAGGCCCGTCTAACGAAAGGACGGGCCATGAGCACCAATGAGGATGATGGGTTCGAAAAGCGCGACGCGATCTGGGAGAGGTTTATCTACGGCCTGATCCTGCTGATCCTCTCGGCCATGGCCCAGAATATCCTTTGGGCCTTGGCCATCATCCAGTTTCTCTGGATGATCTTCAACGGCAGTCAGGCCAATGAGCACATTGCAGAGTTTGGCGCACGCCTTGGGGTTTGGGTGAAGCGCGCGGTTATGTATCTCTCTGGCGTGACTGACGAAAAACCGTTTCCGTGGCGTGAGATCGATTGATCCGACGCATCGCATCAAGTGTTCAAGTGGGCCTCGCAGGTCTAACCTGCTAGCAAGGCTCTAACTATGTAGCGCCGAGCGCGAAGCCGCGCGTGACAGAACAACCGGTGCGGTCAGCTTTCCATTGCTTCGAGTTGGTCGATCATACCAGAGATCATCGCCAACCCCTTGTCCCAAAACGCAGGATCTGAGGCATCAAGGCCAAAGGGTGCGAGCAATTCTTTGTGGTGTTTAGACCCGCCCGCGCGGAGCATGTCGAAATACTTCGCCTGGAAGCTCGGATCGCCTTCTTCATAAACCGCGTAGAGAGCGTTCACCAGACCGTCGCCAAAGGCATAGGCGTAAACATAGAAGGGCGAATGCACGAAATGCGGGATATAGGACCAGAAGCACTCATAGCCGTCCATGAACTCGAAGGCCGGGCCCAGGCTTTCACCTTGCACGCTCATCCAGAGCGCGTTGATGTCTTCTGGTGTCAATTCGCCTTCGCGCCGCGCTGCATGAAGCTTGCATTCGAAATCGTAAAACGCGATCTGCCGGACCACCGTGTTGATCATGTCTTCGACTTTTCCAGCAAGTAGAACCTTTCGCTCTGACTCAGAGTCGGCCGCAGTTTCAAGCTGGCGGAAGGTCAGCATCTCTCCGAAGACGCTCGCGGTTTCTGCCAGTGTCAGCGGGGTGGAAGACAGAAGCTCCCCTTGATCAGCCGCAAGGACTTGATGCACGCCGTGTCCGAGCTCGTGCGCAAGCGTCATCACATCGCGCGGTTTGCCGAGGTAGTTGAGCAGCACATACGGGTGCACAGCGGTGACGGTTGGATGAGCAAAGGCGCCTGGAGCTTTGCCAGGCTTCACGCCCGCGTCTATCCAGCCTTTTTTGAAGAAAGGCTTTGCGATATCAGCCATTTCCGGGTCGAAGCTCGCGTAGGCCTGTAAGACAGTGTCTTCCGCCTCTTCCCAGCCAATCTTACGATCGCTTTCCATGGGTAAGGGCGCGTTGCGGTCCCAAACCTGCAGCTTGTCGAGCCCCAGCCATTTAGCTTTGAGCGTATAGTAGCGGTGCGACAGCTTTGGATAGGCTTTGACCACCGCATCGCGCAGCGCCTCGACCACTTCCGGCTCCACCTGGTTCGACAAATGCCGTCCGGTCTGCGCGGTGGGCATTTTGCGCCAGCGGTCTTCAATTTCTTTTTCCTTCGCGAGTGTGTTGTGAACCCGCGCGAAGAGCTTGATGTTATCGCCGAAGACCCGCGCGAGTTCGCGTGCAGACGCCTCGCGTTGGCTGCGATCTTGCTCGGTCAGAAGATCCAGAGTTGCTTCTAAACCAAGCTCTTGGTCGTCGATCTTAAACTGCAACCCAGCCATGGTTTCATCAAACAAGCGGTTCCAAGCCGCACTGCCGACCGTGGATTGATCATGCAGAAACTCCTCCAACTCGTCGGATAATTGGTAGGGCTTCAGTGCCCGAATGCGGTCAAAGATCGGTCTATAGCGCGCCAGGTCGGCATTCTCAGCAAGCATTGCCGCGAGCTTAGCGTCGTCAATTCGGTTCAGCTCCAGCGTCCAAAACACGAGCTGGGATGTCATAGCCGTAATTTGATCCTGGCAATCGGCCATGAATTTGGCGCGCTCTGCATCGGTTGTGATCTGGTAGTAGCGCAGGCCCGCATAGGACATGATCCGGCCCGCGATAGCGGTCAGTTTTTCATCGCGTTGAACCGCCTCCAGAAGGCCTGCCGCATCAAGTGTGTCGAGTTTTCCTTTGTAATCATTGGCAAAGCTTGCACAGGCCTCTGATAACCACGCCATATCTTTTTCCAGCTCCGGCGCGTCGGGCGAGGCATAAAGATGGGTCAGATCCCATTCCGGCAAATCCCCCAAATCGTCGCTCGCACCGGAGGGGTTGGCATCGAAGACGGGCTTTGGCGGATTGATCATCGGAGGCTCCTTCATTGGTCGCCGCGACTGTGGCGCCGCACAGTTCGCTCTGCAAGGGCAGATGGCGCGATCACCACAAGTTGCAAACGGGTGCAGACGTCAAGAAGCGTGATTTAGAGCATTTTGCAATTCATCTGAGGCATATCCGGCAGCTTTGAGGAACTTCCAGCATTTGTCGGGATGTGGCGCAATGACCGGCTCGGCGGGTGCTGACGATTGGCCCTATCTCTATCGCGTGGGGTTCGCGGCCTCTCGGCTGGTGGTGGCGCGGGGCTCTCAGATCACGGCCAAAAGCGCCTATGTGTGGTCATCGCGACCGGCCTATTCAGATGCGAGCGGCGCCGCACGGATTTATCTCAGCGCCGCACTCGGCGATGGCTTGGTCACAATCGGAGAGCAAGAACGCATTTTCCACGTCAACGATTGGCCGCGTGCCGTCCAAGAAAGCTCGCGCGATCATACCTAGGAATTTAACTTCGACGAAGTCTTCGAAGCGGAATACTTGGAAACAATCACCTATTTGAACCTCTTTGGCACATGATCAGTTTTGATCGCATAGTCGACGCGGGCTTATTAGCTGAACTCTCGAAGCCTGTCTTCTATCCTGCCGCTTTGGTCTATGTCGATTGGCCCAGCGACCCCGTGCGCGCGCACTCCGGGATTGGGACGATCAGTTTGGCCGGCCAAGATTGGTTCGGGGTGGGTGATCTCGCTGGCATCCAAGCGCCGGTTGAGATCATCGGCCTACCGCCGGAGAAGTTCGAGATCACATTGGCGAAGCCCATCCCGGCGCGTTGGGCTTCTTTCCGGCGGGCCTGCTGCCGATATCTTTGGGGCTCTGCATCAGCGTTCGATCGGCCGTTAAGTCAGAGGCTGGTGGTGTGATTTTCGTCGATAAACTGCCCGGGATGATCTGGGGTGTGCTATGGGACTGGTGACAGTCGCGGCGCTGATCGCAAACGCACCCGCTTTTGGTGCGGCGCTCACTGAGATTTATGGCTTGGTCGGCGCAACCGCGTTGAAACTCGGTGCTGGGCTTTGTTGACTCGGCTTGAAGTTGGAGGGCGGCGACCGTCCGCCACACAACAGGACATTAAGCGCGTTCTACGCTTTGCGACACCAAGGCCAGCTCACCGGTTTCCATTTGGCACAAAGCGCGTGGCTGGAACAGAGCTTCCAGCGCCGGTCGTCGGCGAGTTCTTTTACGCCGCATATCTGCTGAGCAGTAGACTGTCTTCTGGCAACTTTTCGGTCTTTGTCGATAACAGGGAAATCAACCACGCGTTCGGTGACCCTTATGATTTCGCTGGACCACCCGATGGGGGCACGCCACAGAAGGGCGGGAATGGCCCGGATTTTCGCGACGCTGAGTTTGGGTTTTCCTTTCTCGACCTCAAAGACAAACTTTTGGCGCGCGTTGTGGTTGCCGCCTTTCCCGATGCGACCCGCGAAGGCCGCTCTGCTCAACCCGAGACTATTCCTTGCGGCGCTGAACTCAGACGCAACGGCGCGCGGCTAGCACCAACCCACAAAGCCCGGTCAGCAGCAGGAGCGCTGGCATCGGCAACGGTATTACCGCCGTGTCAGGAGCTTGCGTGCCTGTCAGCGCAACCACCGCGTAGCGCGACTCCCATGTCTCCTGAGCAACGGACTCAGCGTCGATGGTCATCCTAACAGCACCCACATTCCCAAGGATGTCTTCGAAGCTGCTCGATCCGAACAGGGTGAAATTGACTGGCTTAAGCGCAACAGACAGAAGGACCAAACTATTGTTCGGAATTCCGCCGGGCACATCGATAGTGGTCTCGGCAAGGTGGCCCAACGCGTTCGCGAAACCGAACCTGATCGGACCGCCTATGTCGGACTTCGTGACGAAAATTTCCAGCGCGTCATAGATCATGAAGTCAAGTCCCCCGAGCCCGGCCGGGTTGACTGTGTCGTCTGCTGAGCCATCCCAGATGATCTGCACGAAACCTTGCGCTTCCCCAACACTGACGCGCAGCAGGTTTGGACCGACATTGGTGAAACCGCTGACCGCTGCAGACGGCGCGCCGGACGATTTGTTTGCGAAAAGTTCTCGTGTGCCTCCTACCGCAGAAGGCGCGGCTCCGAAATCCGACACATCTGTCGGCGGTGGACCGTCCGCCGTTGCAACCATAGGCGTCACGAATTGGTCGATGACCAGAGAGATCGGAACGGCCGATGCGTATGTCGGAAGAAAAGCGAGCGCGATGGCCGCCTTGGCAAGTATCCATCGACGTCTAGTCTGTCTTTGATCAAGGCAAGTTTTGCGCTGTGCTCGTTGATCTTTCGTTCGAACTTCTGTTCTTGACCTTGGGCCAATGGGGCGTTGCATGCCGTCACCATTCAATAGAGTCTTAAATATTCAATCGCTGGAGCAATACCACTTTTCTCATGCAGTCCCACTTTTTTCCAGCGACCTTGTCCAGCCCTCGCGAATTTACGCGTGTTTTCAAGCTCGGACTTGCGTTCAAGGGGCGAGGTGCTGGCATTTCGGGTAAGTTAGTGCACTTCGCTTGGTGCCCGTCGACTTGCTGGAGTAGCCCCCTGAAAGTGGTCCACCAACTGGGATAGATTGTCCCGCAATTGACGCGCTCCCCTTTGTTGGACCACCCGGCTGGAGATTTTCCGGGGGTTTGAGCTCAGGGCGGTTCTTCGAGCCCTGAACCATTCATCAGCGAGATCGCCGCCGCGCTGAATGCGCTTACCCTCCTCGACCCGACGCTTTATGAGATCAATCTCAATGGCGAGGCCAGTTTCCGCGGTCCTTTGGTGCCGTCTGTATCGGTGGGGCACCTGAGCCACAATCCAACCGCTGAGCATTATAGGGCCGCGGGCAAAGCTTCGAGAGCGCGGGCCAGTTGCGTTGCAAACCGGTATGCCGCCACGGGCAAGGCGCGGCCTTTCATCTGACCCAGCAGCAAATGCCCATGCGGCAGGTCTTTTTCCGCGATTTTGCGCATCACAAATCCATGATCTGGTTGCAACCCGATGCCGATTTGAAACCCAACCAAGTGTTCGTGCAGCACGTAATGACGGATCAGTTCAAAGGAATCCGTCTCGACCACGGGGGCCACCGCTCTGTTCTTGTTCTTTGCCGCCGGATCAAGCAGCGCCCGCACGCCGATTTTCACCGATGGTGCAATATGCCCCCAGTCCAAGCAGTCGCGGAGCCTCAATTCCGGCTGCGCCGCCAGAGGATGATCTGGTGCCAGGATCGCATAGATCGGTTGCGGCACCGAATGCAGCACGTTGAAATCCACCATGTGGACCGGTTCGAACACCAGCGCGAGATCAGAGGCGAACTGCGCCAGATCCTGTTCGGCCTGTTCGCGGTCTCGGACATTGATGGAAAACGTCACACCGGGATGATCTTGGCGATAAATCGCGATTTGCTCAGGCAGGAAATAGGGCACCAGCGCTTGGCTACAGGCGATGGTCACATGGCCTCGCCGTTCTCCGGTGAGGTCCGCGACTTGGCTGCGCAACCGGGCCAGATCTGATTTCTGCGTCAGGTAGTGCTGCAGTACCAGTTCGCCCACGGTGTTCAGCCGCACGCCTCGCGGCAGGCGTTCAAACAAGGTCTCGCCAAACTCTTCTTCAAAGCGGGCAATCCGTCGGTTCAGCGCGGAAGCGGTGATATTGGCATCTTCCGCGGCTTTGCGGATCGAGCCGGCCCGCGCCACCGCCGCGATCAGACGAAAGGTTTCTAGATGGCGCATAGCCCCTCAAGCGTTGCATTAAATTCACCGCTCTTGTGATTTAATAGCATTTCCGGAACATCTGTAAACGCGGCATGGTCATTGACAACGCCACAACCAGGGAGCGTCCAGATGACCACCAGCCGCCGTACTTTCCTCAAAACCGCCAGTGCCAGCGCTGCAATGTTGCCGTTTCTCAAAGTGCTGCCCGCCAGCGCGCAGGCCGCCGATACGCTTGTCGTTGTCACCGGCCAGACGATCAACAGCCTTGATTTGCACCGGACCGGCACCAACCGTGCGAGCTATCAGGTGGCGATCAATGTCTATGATCGGCTGTTAAGTTTTGGCAGCAAGACCTTGCCGAATGGCGATGTGTCCTTTGACTACGCGACGCTTGAGCCAGAGCTCGCCAAAAGCTGGGAGGTGTCTGAGGATGGCACCGTCCTAACCTTTAAACTCGACCCAGATGCCAAGTTCTGGGACGGCACCAAGGTCACCGCCGAAGATGTGAAATGGTCCTTTGATCGTGCGGTAAGCGTCGGCGGTTTCCCCAGCGTACAAATGAAAGCCGGCGGTATGACCCGGCCCGATCAATTCGCGGCAGTGGATGACGAGACATTTACAATCACGCTGGATCAACCATCGAAACTGGCGCTGCCGGATCTCGCGGTCCCGGTGCCATTCATCATCAATTCGAAAGTCGCCATGGCCAACGCCACCGAAGATGACCCATGGGCGATGGAGTACCTGCATCTGAACCCCGCCGGGTCTGGTGCTTTCAAAGTCGCGCGATGGGACCAGGGCCAGCAACTGGTTTATGAGCGCAACGATGATTGGGCGGGCGGGCCGCTCCCCGCGGTGAAGCGGGTGATCGTCCGTGAGGTGCCAAGCCCCGCGACCCGCCGCGCGTTGATCGAACGGGGTGATGTGCAGATGTCGTTTGACATCCCGAACCGGGATGCTGCCGAACTGGCTGACAAACTGACCGTCTATTCCACGCCCATTGCCAATTGCATCCATTGCGTGGCGCTGAATACGGTTTTCGAGCCCTTCCAGGACGCGGATGTGCGTAAAGCCGTGGCCTATGCGGTGCCCTATGAGGCAATTTTCGAGGCCGCCGCCTATGGCCGTGGGACACCATTATGGGGCGGGCCGGAAGAGATCAACGATATCACTTGGCCGCGTCCGTTCCCCTATTACACAGATATGGCCAAAGCGAAGGAACATCTGGCGAAATCGGCCTATCCGGATGGGTTCGAGGTACCGCTTTCGATCAGTCTGGGCCTCGCCGATTGGATGGAGCCGACGGCGCTCTTGCTGCAAGAGTCGCTCGGCGAGATCGGCATTAAAGCGACAATCGACAAGATCCCCGGGGCGAATTGGCGGACGGCGGCTTTGGTTGAGAAATCCCTACCGATGCATCTGGAAAACTTCGGTGGCTGGCTCGACACGCCCGACTATTACTTTTTCTGGGCCTATATCGAGGGCAATCTCTTCAACTCGTCGAACTACCGCAATGAAGAGGTCGAGACCTTGGTCGCCGAGACACTGCATATGCCGATGGATGATCCGGCCTATGCGGAAAACGTCAAACGCCTCTTTGCGATCGCGATTGAGGACATCCCGCGTATCCCGCTCTATCAGCCAGCTTTGAATGTCGCGGTGAACGACGCGGCGGGATATGAATTCTGGTTCCACCGCCAGCTTGATGCCCGGCCATTGGCGCGCGGCTCCGCATGAGCCCGCGTCTCCAAGCGCTTGCAGTCAGGGTCCTTCAGACCCTGCCTGTTCTGGTCGGGGTGGTGATCATCAGTTTCATTCTGACCCGCGCTTTGCCAGGTGACCCGGCGGCCTATTTCGCCGGGGTGATGGCCGATGAGGCCTCCATCGCCGAAACCCGAGAGAAGCTTGGGCTCGACAAGACCCTCATCGAACAGTTCTTTGTCTATACTGCCGATCTGCTGCGTGGAGACCTGGGCGTGTCGCTCAATACCGGGCGTCCTGTGTTGACCGATCTGGCAGAGAGGCTGCCTGCTTCCCTGGAATTGACCCTCAGTGCGCTGGTGCTATCCTGCCTGATCGCGGTGCCCTTGGGCGTGTGGGCAGCAGTGCGACAAGGGTCTTGGGTGGATCACCTCTGCCGGGTTCTTGTGACCGCAGGCGTGAGCCTACCCACCTTCTTCACCGGGGTGCTGTTGATCTATATCTTTTATTATCTGCTCGGCTGGGCGCCATCGCCTTTAGGCCGGCTCGATTTCATCTATTTGTCGCCACCGCATGTCACCGGGTTTTACCTGATCGATGCCCCGTTGGCCGGAGATTGGGAAACGTTCTTTGCCACGCTGCGGCAACTCGCTTTGCCCGCGATTACCCTAGCGCTGTTCACGCTCGCGCCGATTGCCCGGATGACCCGCGCGGCGATGCTGACAGCACTGTCGTCTGACTATATCCGCACCGCCCGAGCGGCGGGGCTGCGGCCTCGAACGGTGCTGTTCGGCTACGCTTTGAGAAATGCTCTTCTGCCCGTCGTGACCACGCTGGGCATGGTATTCTCATTTGTCCTTGGCGCGAATGTGCTGGTGGAAAAGGTCTTTGCCTGGCCCGGAATTGGGTCCTATGCGGTCGAAGCGCTGGTCGCCTCTGACTACGCAGCGGTGCAAGGCTTTGTCCTGGCGATGGCGGTTCTGTTTGTTCTTCTCAATCTTCTGATTGATCTCAGCTACGCGCTGATCGATCCCCGGATCGGGTTTGGTGCGAAATGAGTGATGCGACTGCCCCGAACCAGAGCACCTGGGCGCAGATTGTCTATGTGCTGCGCGACAACCCGGTTACACTGATCGCGTTTTCCATGTGTGGGTTTTTTCTGCTGTCGGCGATCATCGGGCCATATGTCGTGCCTTATGATCCGCTCCAGACCAACGCGGCCAACGCGTTACAACAGCCAAGCTGGGCGCATTGGTTCGGCACCGACAGTCTGGGCCGAGACGTGTTCAGCCGGGTGATCGTGGCGACGCGACTGGACCTGACGATCTCCATCGCGGCGGTGGCGCTGTCCTTTGTGATCGGCGGGGTTCTGGGCGCCATCGCAGGCTATTGGGGCGGCTGGTGGGACATCGTGCTAAACCGGATTTTCGACACGATCATGGCCTTTCCACTGTTTGTTCTGGCCATGGGGATCGTCGCTGCGCTCGGCAATACGGTGGAGAACATCATCTACGCCACCGCGATCATCAACATCCCCTTCTATGCGCGACTGGTCCGAGCAGAGGTTAATATTCGCCGCGAGGCCGGGTTCGTCCAGGCAGCACGATTGGCGGGCAACTCGCATCCCCGCGTGGTGGCGTTCCATATCTTTCCCAACGCGCTGCCGCCGATGATGGTGCAGGTCTCGCTCAATCTGGGCTGGGCGATCCTGAACGCGGCGGGGCTGTCCTTCATCGGGTTGGGGGTGCGCCCACCGACGCCGGAATGGGGCATCATGGTGGCGGAAGGGGCGAATTTCATCGTTTCAGGCCAGTGGTGGGTCGCTTTGTTCCCCGGGCTGTGGCTAATGCTGGCGGTCTTTACCTTCAACCTCATGGGCGATGGTCTGCGCGATCTCGTCGACCCAAGGCGGAGGACCTAGGCGATGCTCGATATTCGCAACCTTCAAGTCGATTTTCGAACCAGGCGCGGCACGGTACATGCGGTGCGGGGGATCAGTTTTTCGCTGGAGAATGGCGAAACCCTGGGCATTGTTGGCGAAAGCGGGTCGGGAAAGTCGGTAACCTCTTACGCGTTGATGCGCATCCTAGACGCAGGCGGATCAATCAGCGCAGGCGGTGTGACCTATAACGGCACCGATCTGAGGCATGCGAGCGAGCGAGATATGCGCGCGCTCCGTGGCGGCGAGATCTCGATGATCTTCCAAAACCCGCGCGCGGCGCTGAACCCGATCCGCAAAGTTGGCGCTCAGATCGAGGATGTGTTGCGCCAGCATGGCCGCGCAACCCGGGCCGATGCGCGCGAAAAGGCGATCCAAGCGTTGAAAGATGTGCGGATCAATGACGCCGAGGCGCGCTATGACGCCTATCCGTTCGAGCTCTCAGGGGGCATGTGCCAGCGGATCGTCATCGCCATCGCGTTGGCCTGTGACCCGAATCTGCTGATCGCTGATGAACCGACGACGGGGCTCGATATCACGACACAGAAAACGGTGATGGATCTTTGTCGGGACTTGATCCGGGCGCGCGGGATGTCTTCGATCCTGATCACCCATGACCTTGGGCTCGCGGCAGAATATTGTGACCGGTTGGCGGTCATGAAAGATGGTCAGATCGTCGAGGCAGGCCCAGCGGCAGACGTGTTCGCGAAGCCGCAACATCCCTACACCGTGCGGCTCGTTGATGCCACGCCGCGGCCGGGGGCAGGCATTCGTGATCTTTTGCCCGCTGAGGCAAGGACGCCCCTGGCGCCCCATGAGATAGGCAACAAGCCGATCCTGGAAGTGCGCAAACTGACCAAGACCTATCCCGGCAAATCCGGGCCCGTTCAGGCGGTCAAGGGCATCTACTTTACCATTCACGCCGGGCAGAGCGTAGGTCTGGTGGGTGAGTCCGGCTGTGGGAAATCCACGACCTCGTCCATGTTGGTGCGGCTCTTAGACCCGACCGGTGGCGAGATCCTGTTTGACGGTCAAGAGATCGGCGCGATCCCCGCGGACAAGTTCATTCGTGACCCCAGGCGCGGCGAGATCCAAATGGTTTTCCAAGACGCGACCGACAGTCTGAACCCGCGCCATACCGCGCGGGATGCGATTGCCGAACCTTTGCGCCGATTGGGCCAAATGTCCCGGGCAAGCCGGGCGGCGCGCGTCGAAGAACTCGCCGATTTGGTCGGCCTGCCGCACGCTTTGCTGGACCGGTGGCCGCATCAGCTTTCGGGCGGACAAAAGGCGCGGGTGGGGATCGCGCGGGCGATCGCGCTGGACCCGAAATTCCTGATCCTGGATGAGCCCACGGCGGCGCTTGATGTATCAATCCAGGCGGTGGTCTTGAATCTTTTGGCAGATCTCCGCGCGCGGCTTGGCATGACATATCTGTTTGTGAGCCATGACCTGAATGTGGTGCGGCTCCTTTGTGACCATGTGATCGTCATGAAGGGGGGCCAGATCGTCGAACAAGGCGCCGCCGCCCAGGTCATGACCACGCCCAGCGATCCTTACACGCGTCATCTGCTGGCTGCTGCACCGCAGCCTCCTTCCCCGCCTCCGAAATCCCAGGCTGCCGAGTAGGCGACCCAACAAGGAAAACCGCCGACCAGGCGGACCATCGAAGAAAGAAGTGTGACATGAAAGATCTGAGCGCACGGCCCCATGCAGGGCTGTCATTCACCTTGCCTGGTTTGCGGGCAGCCTATCAAGCGGGCGTAACCCCGGCAGAGATCATCGCGGAGTTTCAGGCCCGTCTTGAAGCGGTGAATGATCCCGGCATTTTCATCCATCTGCCTCAGCATGAGGATCTAATCGCGTCGGCGGAGGCTTTGGGCTCGTTCGATCCGGACAAACCGCTTTGGGGGATGCCATTCGCGGTCAAAGACAATATCGATGTGGCAGGCATGCCGACGACCGCGGCCTGCCCGGCTTATGCCTATCAGCCCGCGGAGGATGCCTTTGTCGTGGCGCGCCTCCGCGCATCGGGCGCGATCCCAGTGGGCAAGACCAACCTCGACCAGTTTGCGACCGGGCTGGTGGGCGTGCGGTCGCCTTATCCGATCCCAAAGAACAGCCTTGATCCTGATATTGTGCCGGGGGGCTCCTCTGGGGGGTCCGGCGTTGTCGTCGGTCATCGGCTACTGCCGTTTTCTTTGGGTACGGACACCGCAGGGTCGGGCCGGGTGCCCGCGGCGCTGAACGATATTGTTGGGCTCAAGCCAAGCTTGGGGGCATTGTCGCCTCGCGGGATGGTCCCGGCCTGTCGGACGCTCGATACGATTTCCGTCTTTGCCCAAAGCGTCGCTGATGCACGGGCGGTTTTTAAGGCAGCCCAGGGCTATGATGCCGCCGCGGCCTATTCGCGTCGCTTGGATTATGCCGCGCAGTCAGACGTGCCGCTCAGGCTCGGCGTGCCAGGTCATGCAAGCCTAAAGTTTTTCGGTGACGATGCTCAGGCGGCGTCTTTTGCGGCAGCGGTAGAGCAGGCGGCAGACCGCGGCGCGGAGATGATCGAGATTGATCTGACGCCCTTCTACGATGTCGCCGAGATGCTGTATGAAGGCGCTTGGGTGGCAGAGCGCTTTGCGGCAATCGAAGACGTTTATCGTATGGAGCCTGATGTTTTGCATCCGGTGACCCGGGCGATCATCGGCAAGGCGGAAGAGTTGAGCGCCGCAGATGCCTTTCGCGGGATCTATCGGCTGGCAGAGTTGCGGCGGGAATGCGAACCGATCCTAGAAGCGATAGACATGATGCTCGTGCCGACGGTCCCGACATTTTATACCCTGGCCGATCTAGAGGACGATCCGGTGACGCCGAACTCGAACCTGGGGACGTACACAAATTTCGTGAATCTCTTGGATCTTTGCGCGCTCGCAGTGCCGGTTCAACCACGCGATGACGGGCGCCCGGGGAATGTGACACTGATTGCTTCTGCCGGTCATGATTTACGCTTGGCGGCAGGAGCGTCGCGGCTCTTTGGCTAATTGTGACAAGCAGGGGCCGCGTCGGTTCCATCTGTAGCCGGGTCAGTAGGTAAAGGCCAACGCCCAGCCGAACGAAGCCCAGGTGCCAGTGTTAACATATTCGCTGGTCTTCTGCTCTTTGCGTGCCTCAATTCGCTAGACAGATGTGGCGGCTATCAGAATACCAATGGCTTAGGGTTGTTGGATCGGCAGCAAAACACTGATCATTGCTCCTTCAAGTTGGCCTATGATCGTGCCCGCTTTGGGCAAACTCTTGGTCACGATCTTAGGGACATTAAGAGTGATCAACATTCCTACGACAGAGCCTCTCGCGCTCACATTTCAGCAGTCAATCCCATCAAAACTAAGAGTGCGCGTGAAGACATTTCACGATCAACCCGTGAAGTGTTGTCGGCCATTGGCCGTCACCGATGAGCTCTATAGCGGCGACCCCGTATCGTCTGAGAGTTGCTGCTGAGAAAAACGATCCAGAAATTCACTAAGCCCAGACAGAGAGCGAAGATGTTTTGGCGTGCCCCATCGGGTTGTTCGATTTCTGCTGAAAAGGGCATTGAGTGTAGAGCGCTGGCGATGCGTTGATAATAGAACGCAACGATGAGAGCGGCAATTCCGTATGAGTTGGTGATTAACGTCACATTGCCCGGGCGAGAGATGCTTTTATAAGGTCTATAAGATCAGAGGGATCGGGTGACGGAACTCGTTTCATTCGGCAAACGAGTGCAGCCGCGAAGTGCGGTTACAGGAACGGAAAGAGGCAGGGCTGACATGCTAATTCGCTTACGCGATCTTACCACGTTGAGTGTCGAGGACATCGACGGCGCGCAACACCGAATTATTGATTTGTTGGTGAAGCGCGATGCTCCAGACGTCTCTCATATCATCGTTCAGCTCGGTAGCTGGCTGGATCGGCATATGTGTGCCATTCGCGCCGAAGCCTTTGGAACGCCTGATCTTTCGGGCGATCTCTGGCCAGCTAAGGTTGGCGAAAGTCACATCCGAGAAAACCGCCAACCGGTCGCCACAATTTGCTCCACCGACGAAGCGCTCACTCCGGAAGAGGTCGCCACGGCTGATGGAACAGGACCGCTCGCGAGCCTGTCGGCCATTCATGAGAAAGCGGTTGAAGCCCCAGATGGTTCGGCCATAGGCAGCGTTATGGACCTGGTGATTGACGCCGAGCAACACAAAATTGCTTTGCTGATCCTTCACACCGGACTGATCGGACTTGAACATCAGCGGGTTGTTCCGTTTGAACTGGTCGATCATGTTGACTGGGATCTTGGAAAGGTTCGCCTGAAATGCGAGGCCGCTACCGTGGCCGGTTCGCCTGATTTGCATGAAATGACCGACCAGATTGAGGGTCGCTGGTACAACAAGGTTCTTGCGTACTACGGTATCGGTTAGGGCCTGCGCGAAGCTTTGCTTCAGATACCGCAAAGAGGTCCGACTATTAACCGCTCTGTGGACTCGGAAAAGGCATTGGCACATTGATGAGCCCTCGTTTCCCTTCAGAAGTGAAATCTATTGGCAAACGAGATCACTCATAAATCGCAACGCGCAAACTTGAACCGCCCCCTACTGGGGATCAATTTCTTTGCGGGCGATGTGACGGCGGGCTTTGGTCCCTATCTGGCAATCTATCTTCTGGCACAGCTTCACTGGTCGCCGCAGAACATCGGCTTTGCTCTCGCCCTCGGCTCAATCATGACCGTTCTGGCGCAGACACCCGCGGGCGCTTTGATCGATTGGACGCACTCAAAGCGCGGATTGATGGTGATATGCGTGTCGGCGGTGGGCGCTGCAGCGCTCACGCTGGTGTTCTTCGAAAACCAACTGGCCATTTACGGGGCGCAGGCAACGATGGGCGTTGCTTTGGCGTTTTTGGGACCTCTGATTGCCGCGATCACGCTGGGTGTTGTGGGGCGCGATGCCTTCACACGCCAAACAAGCGCCAATCAGGCCTACAATCATGCGGGCAACGTCATTGCAGCAGCTCTTGCCGCCGCTCTTGCGCTCGCGGGCTATGTCGATGGAGTCTTCATATTGATCACCGCGATGTGTTTTGGGATGATCTTTTGCACACTCCTGATCAAGCCGTCTGAGATTGATCATAACACGGCGCGTGGCGGCACTCTTGAGCCTGATGATAGTGCAGAAAAACCCAATGGTTTCAGAACTATATTGAATGACAGGCGTCTGATCATTTTCGGGATATGCATCGTGCTTTTCCACTGCGCGAATGCTGGAATGCTTCCCTTGGTGAGTCAGAAGGTGGCCAGTGGCGGCGATACTGGGGCAGGGATCGCTTTTACTTCAGCCTGTATCATCTCGGCACAGTTTATCATGATCGGAATGGCGGTTTTATGTGGCTACACAGCCGATAGCTGGGGTCGAAAACCTCTTTTCCTGATCGCATTTTCAATTCTTCCGATCCGGGCGATCCTCTATACCCTGACCGACAACAGCGTCTTGCTTGTGGCCATTCAAGCCTTGGACGGCGTTGCCAATGGGATTTTTGCCGTTTTGTTTCTGCTGATTGTGTCTGATGTGACCAATGGGACGGGACGGTTCAATGTCGCGCAGGGCGCGTTGGCAACCCTGGTCGGCGTCGGGGCATCGGCCAGCAATCTCATCGCAGAAGAAATCGTGCAGGTGAGCAGCTACAACATGGCATTCTACTTCTTGGGTGGCGTGTCGCTTCTAGGCGCTCTGGTCTTCGCGACACTGATGCCGGAAACGGCGCAACACGCACGCCGAAACAGAAGTGCCAGGAAGAACCCACCACCAGAGCAACCAGGCTAGGAAACTAGCGACAATTCCGGAGTATCATTCTTGTCCTTCAGTCTGTTGGTCTCCATCGCTGTTTTCTCACTCATCGCCATCCGGGAATGGCTGCCCTCCTATTTGAAGATCTGGCATGTGATGAGCGCGGGCGCCATTGCGTTGCTTGCGACCGGAACAATTGACCCAAAGAGCGCCGTCGCTGCCATTGACTGGAATGTGATGCTCTATCTCTTCGCGGTCTTCTCGATTGGCAGAGCTCTGTATGAGAACGGCATTTCGCATCGTATCGCCAGCTGGATGGTGGGCTGGCGCACGCCAGGGTTATCCCTGGTCGCGTTTATGGTGTTGTTTGCAACTATCGCGGCGGTTCTCACGAATGACGCTGCAGCGATTATCGGGACGCCAATCGCCCTGATGCTCGCGCAGCAAACGGGTACAGATCAGAGGACGTTTCTTGTGGCGCTGTGCGTGGCTGTCACAATCGGCAGCATGACGACGCCTATTGGAAATCCACAAAACCTTCTGATCGCTGCAAGCGGTGAAGTGCCCGCACCGATGGTGACCTTTGTCCACTGGCTGATTGTGCCGACGCTCTTTTGCCTCGCGGCCAGTGCGTTCTGGTTGTCCAAACGCATGGCGAGCACAACGCCGGAAACGCCGCCGGGAGATCTTGCCAGGGACGTCACGACCGCTCAATGGCCGGTCTATTTGGCAATCGTAATCCTGGTCATCTTGGTGACTGTCGAAAGCATTCTGGCTGCAATAGGATCTGATTTGGGTTACCCTTTGGGGGTTGCCGCCGCGATCGCTTGTTTGCCGGTTTATCTGTTCGACAGGGCGCGTCTCAAAACCTTTGTAAGACTTGACTGGCCGACCCTCGTATTCTTCGTGTCGATGTTTATTGTCACCGGCGCCTTGTTAAACTCCGGATCGCTTCAAGCCATGCTTGGGGATCATCAGGCGCGCATGAACGAGCCACTCGTAACTGCCGGGATCAGCTTCTTTGGAAGCCAACTGTTCTCCAACGTGCCGCTTGTGGATATGTACCTAAAGCTGCTGCCGTCTTTTGAGGTGCCCAACCTGATGATGTTGGCGGCCGTATCCACCCTCGCCGGAAATGTCTTCATCATCAGTGCCGCAAGCAATGTCATCGTTCTTCAAATGGCAGATCGACTTGGGGCCAAGGAAGTGACCTTCACACAATTTATGCGGGACGTGCTGCCGATCGGCGTCTTTTCAACCCTGGTCACAATCGGATGGGTGCTCTTGCTTGAGTCGCACCTATCGAGAAGCTCAATTTAGAGCCCGTCGCGTTTAATCGGTTCTGCAACCGGCTGCCCACGCTTGTTTGAAGTCCTTATTTGGGCGATGCTTCTCTGACACCGCGACGGAAGCGGTAGTTTGGTGCGGATATGAACCCTTCCTCAGTCCTCTGGGCTCTGTCGATGATCCTTGGCGGAATGGCACCAGCGTTCGCGGACCAGAAGACGACAGTCTACACCTACAACCCAGACGGCGCCTTGACATCCATCGAAGTCACCGAGGCCGGCGGTCAAAAGACCACCACCTTTCTGACCTGGGACAACTTCATACCGAACGAAACTGACGCGAGTTCAGGCGTCCTTTCGACCGGCGATGGTAACCTCGTGTCGTTGGGTGATGAGCCGGGTGGCGAGGCAAGTTTTGTGTTTGACACACGCGCCAGGTTGATCGCGCAAGGTCAGGGCGCGCGGCGACAGCTATACGATTATCACCCGGACAGCATTTTGAGCGAGACAACTCTGGGCAATGGGGAACGTCGATTTTATCACAACCGGGGCAAGTTTCCGCAGACCGCAAACATAGCCGAAAAAGTTGACGGCAAAGAAAGGCTTTCAGCGCGCCTGGGACCCAACAGGTATCTCAGCGATGGCACTCAGCAATCCCTGCTGACCCCCAGAAAAGACGTCACCGGCATTCTGAATGGGACGGGCGATGGTCTTGTGGGCCAGTCCTATGGGCCGTTCGGCGATCCGGTGCCGCCCTTGTCAGAGGAATCGGAATACAATCTAACGGACCCGCCAGAAGGGTTTGCCGGTGAATACACCGATCCTGGCTGGGGCGGCGTTTATTTACGCGCCCGCTGGTATGATCCGGAACACGCACAGTTCATCTCACGAGATCCGCGTCCCAACCTCAATCGTTTCGCGTATGGCGATGGAAACCCTGTGGCCAATGTCGATCCCGGAGGGTTGAGCGCTCATCGGAGCTTAGGGGAGGTACTGGCCCGCACTTTCGAGGGCCGGGGCATCGCCGGCGATTTCGCAAGCCTCTTCCTAATGCCCATTGTGGGCCCGATGGAGATCGCCGCCAATCCACGCGGGTTCTGGGAAGGCATTGCTCATAACCGCGGCAACATGGATGTTTTCCTCGCTTTAGGCATCGCCACCGAGGGGCTCTCGATAGGTTTTGAGGAATTCGGTTGGAGCAGCACAGTGCGCAACTGGGATCCAATCACCAGGATCCGGGCGCGACGATCATTTGATTTGGG
>JBCDGN010000035.1:0-36487 GCA_038751255.1 Pseudomonadota bacterium | reverse complement strand
TTGACTTTGTTCGAATTGGATGAAGCAGCAAACCGGATCCGTGAAGAGGTGGATCCAGACGCCAACATCATTGTCGGCTCTACGCTCGACACGGACATGGACGGAATGATGCGTGTTTCGGTCGTGGCCACCGGGATAGATGCGGCGACCGACAAGGGTGAAATGCCGGTGCCGCGCCGGAGTCTTGCCTCGCCGTTGAAAAACAGCGTGACGGTCGAAGAAACACGCAGTGAAACCGAAGCAACTGACCCTGCTGTTGAGGCTGCTGCCTCAATGCAAGCGACGGAGCCTGCCCCGGCACCCGCAGAGCCAAGTTTCTTCGCTCAGATCGATGAGACACAAGAAACTGCCAAGGCCGACAAGGAGGACGGACTGCCGCCGCCCGCTTATACGCCCGAGCCCGCACCCGAAGCCGCGCAGTTCGTCGCGCCAACCGCGCCAGCACCAGGGACCCCAACGCCAGAGGTGATGGCGCGCCTTCACGCGGCAGTGCGTAAAGAACCAAATGACAGTGATGCGGATGCCGGAGCCGAAGAGGGCGGTGATCGTGCACGTTTTGGAATTAATTCGCTGATCAATCGTATGACGGGTCAGGCCGGCGATCCACGTAGTCCTTCGGGCCGTCCATTACCTCCTGCGCAGACCGCAATTGAAGAGCAGTTAGAAGAAGATCCGGAAATGGATCGTATCGAAATACCTGCATTTTTGCGTCGCCAAGCGAACTGACGCAATGTCAATAACATTAAAAAAGGCCGGATTTCTCTGGCCTTTTTCCATTTAAAAGCAACGATATAGACCCAATTTTTTCTGCATAGGCGAAAATTCGCCGAAGCCAATCCGGCCCATGTTTCAGACCGTTGCAATCTTTGAATTGCTGTCACGGACACCGCGCCCTTAATTAAGCTGGAGCAGAAGGGCCTGTGAAAAAGGCCGAAAAACGAGAAGCGCTGGAATCGGGTCGTGCAATACACTGTCAAATCCGCTGTCACTTTCGCCGGAACTGGGCTGCATAATGGCTTACCGGTCCGAATGGTCGTGCGTCCTGCACCGGCAGAAAACGGTATTTGGTTTCGACGCACCGATATTGAAGACGGTTGCAACCTCATTGCCGCTCGCTGGGACGCGGCAGTCCCGGCGAGGCTATGTACGCGGATCAGGAACAGCTACGGCATCGAGGTGTCCACGATCGAGCATATCATGGCGGCGCTTTCGGGTCTTGGGATTCACAATGCACTGATCGACGTCAGCGGCTCCGAAGTTCCAATCCTCGACGGCAGTGCGGCTCCCTTTGTCCGTGCGATCCTCTCGGCTGGCCTACAACGGCAAGCCGCCCCCGTGCGTGTTCTGCGCATCCTCGAGAAGGTCGAAGTTCGGGAAGGCGATGCCGTTGCACGCTTAGAGCCCTGCGAGGGCTTTAAAATGCAGTTTGACATTTCCTTCGCGGACGTTGCGATTGGGGATCAGTCGAAAACGCTCGATATGTCGAACGGGACGTTTATTCGCGAGCTGTGTGACAGCAGGACATTCTGCCGCCAGGTCGATGTTGATTTCATGCGGACCAATGGTCTCGCACTTGGCGGGACGATGGAGAACGCGGTTGTCGTCGATGGGGCCAAGGTCCTGTCGCCCGGTGGCCTGCGCCATCTTGATGAGCCAGTGCGCCACAAGATGCTCGATGCGCTTGGCGATCTTTATTTGGCTGGGGCACCGATCCTGGGGAGCTATGTGGGACATCGGGCTGGCCATGCGCTGACCGGTGCATTGCTGAAAACCGTGCTTGAGCGTCCAGGCGCTGCTTGCATGATCGAGGCAGACCAGCGCATCGCGGCGCGGTTGCCAGGTGTCGGTGTCCGGTACGAGGACCTTGCGCTCCTCGCTGCCTAGAGCAGCTGGCTTTCTCGTCGCAAGGTTTTTATCGCACTCGTTCTTGATGGAGATCATCTGTGCTAGCACCCTCCGTCAGGGGGTGGTATCGGACCTGTTAAAACGGGGTAAGGTGCAGGCAATATGGTCGAGCGCGTAGCGTTACTGGGACGGGGCACTTTGGCAGGGATCGTTCTGCTGATCGCCGCCTGTGGTTCCGGCAAAGATCCTCCGTTTGAGAACTTTACTCCTAAAGAGATTTATGATCGCGCCGAATACGAGCTTGAAATCAATGAACCAGAGATTGCTGCACGCTACTTCGGCGAGGTCGAGCGGCTCTATCCCTACTCGGAATGGGCCAAGCGGGCCTTGATCATGCAGGCCTACGCCTATCATCGGGACAAGGATTACGAGGCCAGCCGTGGTGCCGCGCAGCGCTATATCGACTTCTACCCCGCTGACGATGATGCGGCTTACGCGCAATACCTTCTGGCGCTGAGCTATTATGATCAGATTGATGATGTGGGGCGTGACCAAGGGCTAACGTTTCAGGCCCTGCAGGCGCTGCGTACAGTTATCGAACGCTATCCCGATAGCGAATATGCGCGTTCGGCAATCTTGAAGTTTGATCTGGCCTTCGATCACCTAGCCGGAAAAGAGATGGAGATCGGACGGTACTACCTCAAACGCCAGCACTACGCCGCAGCCGCCAGCCGGTTCCGCGTTGTCGTCGAGGATTTCCAGACCACAAGCCACACACCCGAGGCGCTCTACCGCTTGGTGGAGTGCTATCTTGCCTTGGGACTTGTCTCAGACGCGCAAACCGCGGGCGCAATTTTGGGTTACAACTATCAATCCACCGAATGGTACTCGGATGCCTTCACCCTGCTAACCGGGCAAGGGCTGGCGCTGGAGCCTTCAGGCGACGGTTGGTTGCGTTCGGTCTATCGCCAATCGATCAAAGGCCAGTGGCTGTAACGTCGGGATGAGGTTGGGCGACACGCAAGAGGGCAAAGCGGATGCTCCGCGCCCTTGAAATCCAAGACATTCTCATCATCGATCGGCTGGAACTAACCTTTCAGCCGGGTCTGAACGTGCTTACGGGTGAAACCGGGGCGGGCAAGTCGATCTTGCTCGATGCGCTCGGATTTGTCTTGGGGTGGCGTGGTCGGGCTGATCTCGTGCGACAAGGCGCAGACCAAGGCAGTGTTGTGGCGGTCTTTGAATTGGGACCGGACCACCCGGCCCACGCGATTTTAGCCGATGCCGATCTGCCGCTTGACGATGAATTGGTGTTGAGACGGACCAACACGCCCGACGGGCGCAAATCCGCGCGTGTGAATGATCGGCGCGTGTCGTCGGACGTCCTAAGGCAACTTTCCGAAGCGTTGGTTGAGTTGCATGGGCAGCATGATTATCGGGGGCTCTTAGATGCCAAGGGGCATCGTGCGCTCTTAGATGCCTATGGCGCGCATGATGCGCTTCTTTCAAGGACCGCAGCAACCTGGCGCGACTGGTCTGCGGCGCTGAGACGGATGAAGGCTCTTCAAGAGGCCGTGACCACAGCTCGGGCGGAAGAGGAGACACTGCGCCACAACGCCGAGGAACTGGCCACGCTCAATCCGCAGCCCGGCGAGGATGCGGCTCTCGATGCAGAGCGCCGTCGGATGCAAGCGGCAGAAGCGCTTCGTGGCGATGTGGCCCGTGCGGCAGCACTGCTGTCGGGCGATCAGGCTGAAGGAGAATCTACGCAAGCCGCGCTTGCCCGTGCCATCCGGTGGTTGGAGCCCATCGCCCCCGACCTTGCCGGTGCACTGGATGCCCCGCTTGCCGCGCTTGACCGCGCAATTGCCGAGATCGACCAGGCCTCGGAAGCTGTCAATGCGGCGCTTCACGGACTTGAGGTTGACCCACTCGCGCTTGAACGGGCAACTGATCGGTTGTTTTCGTTGCGGGAAGCTGCGCGGAAATTCAGCGTTTTGCCCGATGACCTTGTCGATGTGGCAGCGGAGCTGGCTCAGAAGGTTGCCGGTTTGGATCACAGCGCAGAGGATCTTTCCAAGGCGCAAGGGGCCGTAGCGGAGGCAGAGGTCGCTTACACCCAAGCGGCAGAGGCCCTTAGCCTGGCCCGGAGCGAAGCGGCAGAGCGGCTCGACGCGGCGGTCACCGCTGAACTCGCACCGCTGAAAATGGATCGCGCAGAGTTCACTACGGTGATCCGCGAAGCAGAGCCGGGCAACACTGGCGCTGACACCGTGGCTTTCCGAGTGGCCACAAATCCCGGCGCTCCTGCTGGACCGCTCGAGCGGATCGCTTCGGGCGGTGAGCTTTCTCGGTTTCTTCTCGCTTTAAAGGTTTGCCTATCCTCGACCGTCCCCGACCGCACGATGATTTTTGATGAAATCGACCGTGGCGTGGGTGGGGCGACCGCCGATGCCGTCGGACGACGATTGGCGGCCCTTGCTGGCCAGGGCGGCCAGGTTCTTGTGGTAACCCATTCGCCTCAGGTCGCGGCGGTGGGCGCCCATCATTGGCGCGTTGCGAAAGAAATTGAGAATGATCAAACCCGCTCAACGGTCGCACCTCTGTCAGAGATTGAACGGGTCGATGAAATCGCACGCATGCTCTCAGGCGACCGGGTCACAGATGAGGCGCGGGCCGCTGCGAGAGCGCTTTTAACCCCCGGCGCTTGAGCCCGCGGCGTTATCGTGTTTGCAACCTAAAGCGGTCTCACTCAGGATAGATATGCGCGCTTTTGGTGCGCGGGGCGGTGGCGGCCAGCGGGCAGGCGCAACCGGTCTTTCTGACGGGCCCGTTTGTCAATGGTGTCGGCCGCTTTGTCCGATCAGACCACAGCCCCGGCGCGCGCTTGGACACGGGCCGCTAAGCTTGACATTAAGCGGGCGCTCCGCTTGATCCGACGCAATGCGCCGCGACAATTGTCGTTTTGGTTCATCGCACTGATGATCGGGATCGCCGCAGGCTTTGCGGCGCTTTTGTTCCGCAAGGCCATCTACGCGCTGCAGACCTTCCTCTATGGCACCAGCGATGTCTCCATGGCCAGCGTGGCGCAGGGCCTGCCCTGGTGGTGGATCTTGGTTCTGCCAATCTTCGGTGGCTTGATCGTGGGGATCATCCTGGACCGTTTCACCGAAGACGGCCGTGTCCGCTCGGTCGCCGATGTGATCGAAGGCGCCTCGATGCAAAATGGACGGGTCGAGATGCGTGCCGGGCTCGCCTCTGCCGCGGCGTCGCTGATCACGCTGTCATCGGGGGGGTCAAGCGGTCGGGAAGGACCGGTTGTTCACTTGGCAGGTGTCATCTCCACCTGGGTCTGCCGACGTATGCATGCCGATGGGATTACTGGGCGGGATCTGTTGGGTTGCGCAGTCGCCGCCGCGGTCTCCGCCTCATTCAATGCGCCGATTGCGGGGGCGCTTTTCGCGTTGGAGGTGGTTCTACGTCATTTCGCAGTGCATGCCTTTGCCCCGATTGCAATCGCCTCAGTCGCTGGCACCGTGATCAGCCGATTGGAATATGGCGATGTCCATGAATTTGAACTGACCGATGTCGCCGCGCTTGATTTCTACGTCGAATTGCCTGCGTTTTTGATCCTGGGGCTGATTTGTGGATTGGTTGCCGCTGCTTTGATGTGGTCTGTGTTTCTGACAGAGGACGCCGTCAGCAAAGTGCAAGCGAGGCTTTCGATGCCTCGGTTTTTGCGCCCGGCCCTCGCAGGCGCGCTTCTCGGCACGATCGCCATTGGATTTCCCCATATCATCGGTGTCGGCTACGAGACGACCTTGCGTGCCTTATCGAGTGATCTTCTGCTGCGCGAGGCAATCGTCTTCGCGATCATAAAAACCATTGCGGTCACGATCACATTGGCTGGTCGAATGGGCGGAGGGATTTTCTCGCCGTCACTGATGATCGGGGCGCTAACCGGCCTTTCTTTTGGCATTATCGCGACTGGTATCTTTCCCGAGGTTTCAGGCAACGAGTCAATCTATGCGCTGGCGGGCATGGGGGCCGTGGCCGCAGCAGTGTTGGGAGCCCCGATTTCTACGACACTGATTGTCTTTGAACTGACCGGCGACTGGGAAACTGGGATCGCGGTGATGACCGCGGTGTCTCTCTCAAGCGCGTTGGCCAGTTCTCTGGTCAATCGATCGTTCTTTTTGACTCAACTCGAGCGACGTGGACAACACTTGGCTGCGGGACCGCAAGCCTATGTCCTTGCCCTGCAACGGGTGTCGAGCGTCATGCGCAGTCTTGCGCATCCCAAAGCACCACCGCGGTCCGAGCTTGAAGAGCTCTATAATCAAGGCTTTCGGATCGATCGCATGACAACTTTGGAAGAAGCCATGCCGTTGTTTGACAAAGGCAAGCGTGAGTTTCTTGCGGTGACGTCTAAAGCCCAAGGCGCCGAAAGCGCGGAGCTTGTGGGCGCGCTTCACTATGTAGACGCGTTAGAGGCCTACAATCACGCGCTGGCGGCCACGGCAGCGGAGGAGCATTCCTAGCTCGTGAAAGTGTAACCTTGATCCTTAAAAGAGATCCCGCGGCCAGCGATCAACGGATCAAAGCTGTTCTACCGTTACCTTGGCGGTCGAAAAGGCGATATGGTCTTTGATCCGCGCCTCGGCTTCAGCAGGGTCCTCATAGCTCCAGGCCGCGTTCTCGAGCGTCGCGCTTTTGGCGACAACGGTGAAGTATCTGGCCTCGCCCATTTCGGCAGAGCGCTTCGTTTCATCAGTGGCGTCTAGAAACGCCATGGCAATGTCGCCACGGGGGAAATAGATCACCGGAGGCAGGTCGCCCTCGGTCAATTCCAATGCAACATTGCTTTCTGCGATCACGGCGCCGCCGGCGCGCACGACCCAGGTGCCGTTGGCTTGTCTGATCTTGATATGGTCGGCCATACGGCGTCACTCCCTCGTTTCGGTGCCGCACCCACAGGAGGTCTTCGGGCAGGGCGGCGCTATTGCGGGCAAAGAGCCCTGTTTTTGTAACGATCCCGTGTCACAGCGGGGCTGTTGCGGTCTCAAGCCAGAGTTTTGCTTGTTGCGAGACGCGCGATGCGAGCTTTTCTCGAGTTACTCGGTGATAGTCGTCGATCCAGGTCCTTTGGTCGGGCGTTAGCTTTTCTGCAAGAATGAGCCGGCGGTCAAGGGGGACATAGGTCAGGGTTTCAAAATGGAGCATCTTTCTATGCTCATCGCCCCCTGGCAAAGCTGGAGCTTGGGCCACGGTCACCAGGTTTTCAATCCGAATTCCATAAGCCCCCTCGCGATAGTAGCCTGGCTCATTGGACAGGATCATGCCTGGGCGAAGCGGTGTCATGGATTGGCGCGACAACCTTTGCGGGCCTTCATGGACGGAGAGGAATTGGCCCACCCCATGGCCAGTCCCATGGTCATAATCGCGCCCGGCCTGCCAAAGTTCAAACCGCGCGAGAGCATCTAAATCGCGACCTGTGAGGCCCTCTGGCCAGCGCGCCCGGCTAACGGTGATCATGCCCTGCAACACGCGAGTGTAGCTGGCGCGCTCCTCTGCACCGGCGCTGCCTATGGCAATTGTGCGGGTGATATCGGTGGTCCCATCGAGATACTGCCCACCGCTATCGACCAATAGAAGCTCACCAGTAGAGATTTGACGGTTGGTGCTTTCGCTCACCCGGTAGTGGACAATGGCCCCATGTGGCCCCGATCCACAGATCGTATCGAAACTGATGTCTTTCAGCTTCCCTGTGGCCTGCCGAAACCCTTCGAGCTTTTTGACCACATCGATTTCCATGAGGCGAAGATCGCCAGTTTGAAGCCTCTCCGCCTCGGTATCGAGCCAGGACAGAAATTCGACCATAACCGCGCCGTCGCGCAGATGCGCCTCGCGCGCCGCGCGGAGCTCAGCGGAATTTTTGCATGCTTTTGGCAAGCGGCAGGGATCGCTGTCAAAACGCGCATTGGCCTTGGCCAAGCGCATGGGAACCGCATAGGGAATGGTTTGTTTGTCGAGCCTCACTTGGCCGTCGAGCTTTGCCAATGCAGGCAGGAAATCCTCTGGCAAGCGCATCCGCACTTCAGGGCCCAACGCCTTTCCGAGCGGGGCTGTCTTCTCCGGTTCCGCGAAGAGATCGACTTGGCCATCGGCGTGGATCACGGCAAACGCATGTGGTGCAGGGATACAGCGAATATCATGACCGCGAATGTTCAACAGCCACGCGATGCTATCGGGAAGCGTTAGCACGGCGCTGTCATCGCCCGCGGCGCGCAGATCTTCGGCAATGGCGCGGCGTTTGTCTGCGCTGCTCTGCCCGGCCAGTTCGTCGGGATAAAGCGACATCGCACCCAACGGAGGACCAGGTCGGTCTGTCCAAATCGCATCAACCAGATTGGGGCAATCGGTGAGATCAATGGCGGATCCAATCAAGGACTTACGCAAGCTCTCGATCTCGCCCGCGCTGTGAAGCCAAGGATCGAACCCAACCGTGCCGCCTTGGGGCAGATGGTCTTTGAGCCAGGGCCCCAATTTCGTTTCCGGCCACGGGACAATGGTGTAGGCTTCGCCATCGCTTTGGCTGCGCGCTTGCAGCCGGTACCGGCCATCGACGAAGAGCCCCGCGATCTCTGGCAGGATTGCCGCAAATCCCGCGGAGCCGGTAAACCCTGTGATCCAAGCCAGCCGTTCATCAGCGGGCGCTACATATTCGCCCTGATGCACGTCGGCGCGTGGGACCAAAAAGCCTTTGAGCCCTTCATTCGCCATCCCGTTGCGCAGTTTTGCTAAGCGAGGCGGTCCTTGCTCGGGTGCGCTGGTGGCTGTGAAGGTTTGAAACATCGCGATATCCCTATGTGTCACCGCAGGGCTATCGCGACGGTCTGGGTGGATCAAGGGCGCGGGCGACGGCGCAGGACGCCCATGACCCCTAAGGCCCCTGCCAAGAGCGGCAAAGCAGGGGGGACGGAAACGGGCGCAGGTGCATCATAAAACAACGCGGTCCGCGCGCGGTTTGGAAAGGTGCCGTTTTGATCACGGCTGATGGCAACGGTTGTCTCATCTGCGGAAAACAGGCCGTTGTCATTCGTGTCACTGAGATAAACGACCAAATCGCTGGTAGTACCTCCATTGGAGACCATTAAAAGGTCGCCCTCATCATTGGCGGCAAGACCAAAGTTAAAACCGTTTGGGTTGGACAGGGGCATCAATGTTTCGTCCCAGACTTCCACAGCTTCGTTCGCTTGGTCTATTGTTCCGGAGCCATTGAGGTCGGTGAGCTGAGTGATCACGCCGAAATCAGCGACAAAAACGCTGCCAAGGGCGACATCCATGGCGAAGAAGAAGCCGACCCCAAAGGCGTTGGTGTCGTCGATGTATGTGGTCACCTCGGTGTTGATGTCGATGCTGCCGTCGTTGCTGGTGTCTTCGGCGCGATAGATCCGAGGGCTTCCACCTGCGCTATCGATCACATAGGCGACATCGCCATCAAAGGCGATCTCAAAAGCCGAGGATGCTGGGTCGAGCGCTTTGAGGTCGAGCCAGATCGAAGACTCGCCTAGATCTTGCGCATCGCCATCATTGTTCAAGTCTTCTGTGCGATAGATGAAATCCCCGCTTTGGGTCGAAATGACATCGGCCTCGGTGATATAAATCGCGCCATCGTTGCCAACGGCCAAGCCATTCGGGGTCAAAAGGGAACGGCCATCTGCATTTCCGGCAGCCGAAAACCAGACTTGGGCCTCTCCTGCGTCCTGGGCGTCGCTATCTCCGTTCTTATCGCGCACCGCGTAGACGGCATCTGTATTGCCATCGCCGACATAGACGGTGCCGGAACGGTCTTGCTCTAACGTGAACACATTGCTGGTCGGTGTCACCAGGCCAGAGGCGTTGTTTTCATCAAAGAAAATGGTGGCTTCGCCAGGGTCCTGGCCGTCCCCATCTGCATTGGTGTCTTGGACCAACACGACGGCGTCTTCGGATTGGTCTGAGAACAGAAAGGATGGAAGGGAGCTTGCCTCTGCGGCGATTGTAGACGCCATCAAAAAAACGGGCGTTGTGCCCGCGCGAAGAAATATTGACCGAGTCATTGGTCCTGTCCTTGCGACTGTCCGTGTGCGGATTGCCACGGAAAAGAAAAGGGAAGAGTCGGTCTCGCGGGCGATGTCGGAGGCTGGACCTAAACGCTGTTATTCTGCCTGCAGCGATCTGATGTCAACACTTCGTTAAACCATAGCATCAATGCGGTGGCCCACCAGGGCATGGCACTGGTCGAGTTCTCTTCCGGGAACACGACCCGAAACCATGATCTTGTTGAGAGGAGGCCTTAGCTAGCCTTTTTCATCCCGGCGAATTTCGCGAGCGCCCTTGGATCGCTGTCAAACAACGAGGCGAGCTGTTCGGTCATCGCACCGGCAAGCTGTTCAACATCGGTGATAGTGACCGCGCGTTCATAGTAACGCGTAACATCATGGCCGATACCAATCGCGATCAACTCGATCATTTGGCGTTTTTCGACCATCGCGATCACATCGCGCAGATGCTTTTCCAGGTAGTTTGCTGGGTTCACTGACAATGTGCTGTCATCGACAGGCGCCCCATCAGAGATCACCATCAGGATCTTGCGCGCCTCGGGCCGACAGGAAATACGGCGATGCGCCCATTCCAGCGCCTCACCATCGATGTTTTCCTTCAGCAGCCCCTCTTTCATCATCAGACCCAGATTATCGCGGGTTCGCCGCCAAGGGGCATCAGCTGATTTGTAAATGATATGGCGGAGGTCGTTGAGACGCCCAGGCTGTTGTGGCCGTCCTGCGGCGAGCCAGTCTTCGCGGCTCTGCCCACCTTTCCAAGCCCGGGTGGTAAAGCCCAGGATTTCCACCTTCACTTGGCAGCGCTCCAAAGTACGGGCGAGCACATCGGCGCAGATCGCTGCGATGGAGATAGGCCGTCCGCGCATAGACCCTGAATTGTCCAAAAGCAGCGTCACAACGGTGTCGCGGAAATCGGTGTCTTTCTCGACCTTGAAGCTTAGCGGCGTCGTCGGGTTCGCAACCACACGTGCAAGGCGTCCAGCATCTAAAATGCCTTCTTCGCGATCAAACTCCCAACTGCGGTTTTGCTGTGCCTGCAGCCTGCGTTGCAGTTTATTCGCCAAACGGCTGACCGCGCCTTTCAGAGGATCGAGCTGCTGATCGAGATAGGCGCGTAGGCGTTCCAACTCTATTGGCTCCGCCAGATCTTCAGCGCGAATTTCTTCGTCAAAATTTGTCCGATAGACCTGATAGTCCGGGTCGGCTTCGCTCACCGGGGCAGGGGGGGGCGGCTCCATCGGCAAATCGCCGTCCGGCATATCGCTTTCTTCGGTCAGCTCGCCATCGGCGTTCTGATCCATGGTGACCTGCGCATCTGCGCTGTCCCCAGCGTCATCTTGGGATTTGTCGGGTGCGGCTTCGCTTTCGTCGGGCTCCTCCTCGCTATCGGCCTGATCGGTATCGGGGTCAGCGTCGTCCTCGCCGCTCTCAGACTCTTCCTCGTTTTCGTCTTCATCGGCGTCAGGATCGTCGCCGAGCTGATCACCATAGCCTAGATCCTCGATGATCTGACGCGCGAATTTTGCAAACTGGGCTTGATCGGCGAGCGTGTCTTCAAGATTGGCGAGCGTCTCTGCCGCTTCGCTTTCGATATGTTCGCGCCAAAGCTCCATCACGTTTTGTGCCGCCGCTGGCAGCGCGCGACCGGTCGCAAGGTGACGGATCAAATAGCCGGTGGCCACAGCTAACGGCGCGCCAGCCGCTTCCGTGACCTGAGCGTATCCTTTGCGTTCAGCCTCTGCCCCTATCTTGGCATCGATATTGCCCGCGGTCCCCGGCATTGCGCGGGCGCCAATCGCCTCGCAGCGCGCTGTTTCCATCGCATCGTAGAGGTCGCGTGCCATCTGTCCTTGCGGCTCGTAGCGCGCATGGGTCGCTTCATTGTGGAATTTGCGCCGCAGAGCATAGGCATCGGCAGTCCCCCGGGCGAGCAGGACTTCCGATTTGGTCAAGCGCCGCGAAACCTGCGGCAGCCGCATGCTGTCGCTGGTCATTCCCGGAGGATCAACGGAGTAGGTCACCGCGATATCTGGATCGTCGGCCATCACGCGCGTGGCATCGGCCAGCGCTTTCTTAAACGGCTCAGCGGGATTGTCAGACTGGCTCATCAGTATCTCGGCATTCAGAAGCACACAGACAGTTTCATAGCCTAGCGCCGCTGGCAATGGCTGGCACGCGGGCCGAAACCGCGCAGATGTTCAGTTCTGATAGGCAGGGAGCGCTGTGATCCGGCTATCGATGTCAGCGATCATGTCGTTATAGGCGGGGCTGTCGACTTCACCGAATTGCGCTTGAAACGCCCGTTCGCTCATCCGGGATGGCAGACCTGCGATTGATGGCATGAAATCCTGCTCTTTGCCCAATTTTGTGGCCAAGGCCGAGATCTGATCCGGCGTGTCCAAAACAGCCAATTCCGCGAAAAAGATACCTGCCCGGTCTGCGGCGATATCGTCGAAGGAATAGCCCGAACCGCCAGAGCGTCCGGCGTCGACCAGTTCTTTCACCTCTCCGAGGCCAAAGGATACGGCGCTTCCGCCGATGGCTTGGAAGCCGGCTGACAGAGTGAAGTGCTTGCGCAAGTCGATCCGTCCCGAAAGCTTTGTTCCGTCGCAGCGCGAGGCTGGGCCGTCATGGATCTCGCCTATGACGGCCTCCAGCGCTTTGAGATTGCCGCCGCAATGGGCAGCGAGTGCCACAATTGCGGCGCGCATGTCTTCGCGCGCGGCTTTCTGGTTCTCATAACTGGTCTCTGCAATGCGTTCGACGGTGAACGCGACCCAAGGACTGACGCTGCCGCCACCCGGCAATGCGCGCGCTGCAGCAGCGCTTGCCATCGCATCGTAATGCGCTTTGATCACCGCGGTGTCCGGGCGCCCAGTTGCTTGGCTGATTTGCGATGTCACCCGTGATAGAAGCGACTCGCCACCTTCTCCGCCTGCATCTAGCGTCAGGACGGCCACGCCGTGATCGGCCTGCAACCCTTCGATGCTCTGCAACAAAAGCGTGCCGAGCTTGTCCGGTGTCGCCACGTCGATCCCCCGGCTCAAAAGCATGATTGTAAGACCCGGCGGGAGGCTCATGCGACCAAGCTGCACATAGTCGACTTCCAACCCGTCAGCAGAGGGCGAGGCTTTGGCATCGAAATTCACCCATCCCAGCTGTGGCATGCCTGGGACTTGGGCCGAAATGCGCATGCGCACGCCTTCTGGGTCGATTTCGGTTCTGCCCAAAAGCGGTCTGACCACGCGCGCGCCGGTGGCAATCAGCGCATTCAACTCCGCCTCGGTCGCCTGAATCGCCCCATCGGGGTTGGTGCCGTCGGCCACATCCTTGGCACGCTTGATCAGAGCGCGGCTCTTCACGGCTTGCTGCGGTGACAGGGCTGCGTTTTTTGGCAAGATTGGGTCCGGCGTGAAGGACATCACAACAAAGACGATCGGGCCAACAATCAAAATGAGGATGAGAAGTGTGAAGATCAGGCGCATGAGAAGTCTTTGTTTCAGGTAGCTTAACTCAGTCTAAGCGCCTGAGCCTCTGCGCCGCAAGCGCCCATGCCACTTGCATGTGACGTAGCGCACGGCGAAAGCTATCCGATTTTTGATGGGGTTGGGGCGCGCCGCCAATCGCCTTGGGGACAAAATCACGGCGCGCCCACCGCCGCGCCGTTGACCGGCGTCGTGCGGTTCTGTCAGACCCAAAAGGGCCCGAGTTTTCTCAAATCGTGCCACAACCCTTGCGCGTGCGGCCAGTCGGCTTCGGCGCGGGTCATCCGCGTGCCCAAAAGCCAGCCCGTGGCGCGTGCTGCAGCTGGATCGCCAGCGCCCGGTGCATCGGGGGCCATCAACAGTGTTTCCACCATGGCCGCGTCATTCAGATCGCCGAACACCTGTTGCAAGGCTTTGAGCCGTTTGACAAATACAGCAAATTTCTTAGCTGGCCAGAGCGGGCCCATAAATTCCACGGCATAGCGCATTTTTTTCAGTTCCTTGCGCAGCTCATGGCGAGCAGGAATATCGAGCTCTTCAATCCCTTTTGCGTGCCGTCGAACAGATTTCCAGCGCTTGTCCAGCGCGAGACCAGCCAAAGCCGTGACAGGGGCTGCCAGTTTGGTGGTTTGCGAGAAGTCTTCCGCCACGAGCCAGCCGCGCGTCTCAACAAAGCGCGCTAGGTCAATGAGAAAGCTTTGTACGCGCTCTCCCGTCAGAGTGTCGCGCACCGCGGCACGGGTGTCGCCGGTGCGGGCCAGGATCGCCTCGCGCAGAACCGCAAAGCCTGGCTCATCAGGGCGCTCTTTGTGGGCAGGATCGAGAATGTCCTCGATGGCCACATCGAGATCGCGCAGCCCGCCAATCACCTGTCCAAGCCAGCGCGCCTCGCCGTTTAAGCGTTCCATTTCGCGATTGCCGATCAGCGGCATGAAAACCGAAAATGCGCTACGCAGCCTGCGAAGCCCGATGCGCAGTTGGTGCGGGCCCTCATGGTCATCGCTCGCTAAGACCACCTCGGCATTCGCAGCAACTTGTTCGAAACACTCTCGCAACACGTCGCGCGCCGCGGTTTCAGCGGTTTGGTCACGCGTGAGAGCAACCGATTTGGCGTTTCGCGAGGCAAGCGGGGCGTCAATCCGGCCCTCGGCTGCCAAAAGATACCCACGCTCCGCTTTGGACATCATCGAAAAGCGCAAGCCTCCCGATGGAAAGAGCGATTGGGTTAGATCAAAGAGCGTGCCAACCCCGCCAGAGACCAGCTCGATCTCGGCTTCGCGGAACGGCTCCGCCAAATCCGCGGCCTTAATCTCCCCACTATCGATGGCCAGCTCTGCTTGCCCGCCGTCCTCCAAGCGGAGTTGAGAGGAACTGCGCCGAATCGCGGTTTCACAAACCGCCTCAAGCGTTTTGTCACCGACGAGCCCAATCACCTTTTGGCGCACCGCTTCGTCGGGAATCGCAGAGAGGTGCAGCTGCCCCCCGGGTGCCGCACTGTCATACTCTGCCGACTCAGCCAGACCTCCATTATGGCGCGCCTTGATCTTCACGGTTTGGATCCATCGGCGCCCATCGCGGCGCAGACGCAGCGCTATCCCATTGCGACGTAAATCATGGCGTTGGGTATCATAATAGATTGTGCGTAATAGCCGTGTACGCGGGGTGCCATTGCTTACTCCGAGCGTTTTCAACCGATTTTTAAGTTTACGGGTCCCAGCTTCGTCGAGCAGGAATTTGAGTTCAATCTCGGACATACTGTAACAGAACTATGAATATTAACGGGCTCTGCAAGGGTATTCGTTAAGACTTCGGCGCAAATATGCCGATCATTGGGCGCGCAGGGCAGTGATTGTTGGCTGTCGCAGAACAGCAACTGCCGGGATCAGCGCCAAAATGCTGGCCAAAGCAATAAACGCCGCGGTGGCGTGAAGCTCGGGCCAGCCCAACCTGGCCGAGACCAGCATATTGGTTCGAGCAGAGACGATCTCGGACAAGATCGCGCTCGCGCCATAGCCGAGGAGAAGCCCGGAAACCGCACCGACGGACAAAAGCAAAGCGGCCTGGGACCAGACCACCGCAAAGATGAAGCGCGCCGGGGCGCCGAGCGCGCGTAACAGCGCCAATTGTCGGTTGAAAAGACGTGTCAGGATCAGCAGCCCCGCCAAAATAGACAGCGCCACAAGACTTTGGCTGACAATGGATAAAAGCGACATGGCTTGGCGCACATCGCCCATGATCCCGTAAAGCTGCGACAGGACAGCGCCTGGGAAGAAGGCCATGCTTTCGGCCTCGCGCGTGAACTGAGACTGCAGGGTGTAGAGACCTGCAAGCGAGGTGCTATGGACAACAATCGCCGGGGTACCAGGGAAGAACTCGGGGTCGAAGGGCGGACCGAGCGCGTCTGAGCCCGGAGGATGCCCAGTGGGCAGGGCGTGCGCGTCCCAAACTTGCTCTGCAGCGACCAAGATCGCCCGATCCCAAGGTGTGCCAGTGGGCGCCATGCGTCCGGTGACCGTCAGTATCACGCCGTGAACGCCTTCAATGGCGGCATCGCCATGGCCATGTGCGGGCTCGAACGTGTCGCCGATCTCAAGCGGTACTTTGGCCCCGATGACCGCCTCATCGATGGCGGCAAACATCGTCCCCTCGATGCCGCCGTCCGCGAGGTGGTGCGCAAATTCGGCGGTTGTCCCAACGACCGGCGCACCGGCATAGCTGTCCCCGTAAGCAAGCGGAGAAGCCAGGATCACCCGCGGGCTATTGGCAACCGCATCGTAGATCTCGCCCGATAACAACGGCACATTGCTGGGCTGCAAAAACACCGTTGCAAGCATCATAGAGATCTCACTGCCAGGGGCGGAGATGATCAAATCGAACTTTTCGGCGGAATGGGCGGTCGCGGTCCGCAGCGCGCGTTCTTGCGCCAAGAGACCCACACCCGTCGCAACCGCGAGCGCGACCAAAAGCGCAAAAAGTCCATTGGTCCAAGCATAGCGTCGGATCATAGCGCGGATGACCGGTCCGGGTGCGAAGCCCCGGCGGATAACGACGCCCAAGACAAGTGTGGGTACCAGCATTCCCACGAGGATTGCCGCGTCTTGTGCATTGGCTGGCAGGATCTGCCAAAGTTCGCTCATGCGGCGGCCCCGATGGAGCGTCGACCGTCTTTGAGCTCTAAGACCGTGTCCATCCGTTCAAGCAGGGCTGGGTCATGGCTAACCACAATGAGGCTGCGACCCTGTTCTGCACTGACGGCCAAAAGATCTTCGATCACGATATCGGCGGCGGCACGATCAAGGCTCGCGGTGGGTTCATCGGCAAGCAAAACATCTGGTGCACCTGCCAATGCCCGGGCGATGGCCACGCGTTGACGCTCACCACCAGAAAAACTCGCCACGGACCGATCAGGATCGCGGAGACCGAAGCGTTTTAACCCGTCTGCCGCGCGCGTGTGGATCGCCTGGCGCTTTGATCGCGGTGAAAAGCTGGCGGCAATTGCGGCATTTGCCGTCGCGGACATGCCGTCAAAGAGCAGGAAATCTTGAAAGATCATGCCAATATGTTGGGCGCGAAAGCGATTGCGCTGGCCAGCGCGCAGGCTCAAGAGGTCTGTCTCACCCCAAAGGACGCGTCCCGAGACTTTTTCGGCCATGCCCGCCAAGGCATAGAGCAAGCTCGATTTACCTGCCCCTGAGGGTCCGCTTATCCCTAAGCGATGCCCTGGTGCCAAACTTAGGTGATCCAGCGAGACCAACGCGCGCCGGTCATTGCCGGCCATCACCTTGAGATCATGAACCGCTAGGGACAGTGGCATCAGGATTTAGGCGTAAGTTGCATCGGCTAGGCGCACCAGGCTGAGAAACCCGGTTTGAGGGTCTAGAAACTCACCCAGCTCCAGAATGCCCGCTGTTTCGATCTTCACGTTGAACGGGATCACATCGACCGCGCGCTTGGTATAGACGGCCAGAATGTCCTCTGGCCATTCTGCCGCAGACTCGCAAAACGGGCATACCGACATTGGCATTTTAGTCAGCACAAAGAACCGCGCATCGGCCTTCAGCGGGGGTGCCATGAAGCCATGGACGCGAATGCGTGCGCCTTCAAGTTCTTGCGCAAGGTTTGAAAAGCCTCCCGTCCGTGCATAAAGCTCGCGCAGCTTCAGTGTCTTATCATCCGCATAGCCCGGGGCCGCGACAAACGGCACGGCAAGTCCGGCGCTGGCTCGGGTGATGAACTGACGGCGCTGCATCAGAGCGTATCCTTAAACTATCGGTGCCTTCGCGGTCCAATATCGCAAGCTTGACCCGCAATTGAAAGAAGGCCCGCAGCAGGGGCGGCTTCGCGTTTGCGTGAATTTGGATTGGGGCTACTGTGCTTTCATAGCGTAATCCATGACATGGAAGACGTAGTTTTGCTCCACAGTGCCGGTCATCAAGTGGGCATAGGGCCCTTTGGCATAGATTGCCACGTCTTCACCGGAATGGGTCTCAGCGGATTTTGGAATCAAGGCCTGCTGAACATAGTCGAGATCCGTGGCCTCTTCCTGATCCAAATCGGGCCGTTTGCCGGACCAGTCTTTGTCCTCGCGGAGGATCGACGAAGGCCCGTTGAGATATCCCACCACTGTGTAAGGCTTGCCGTCTTTGGCAATTTCCGGAGCGTCAGTGTGGGCAATTCCGTCATGCGCGACGCCATAGCAAAGACCAAGAATGTCAGAGCCACGACCGCAAT
This sequence comes from Pseudomonadota bacterium, assembly GCA_038751255.1. Taxonomy (GTDB): domain Bacteria; phylum Pseudomonadota; class Alphaproteobacteria; order Rhodobacterales; family Rhodobacteraceae; genus JANSYP01. The sequence continues at coordinate 18,321 of JBCDGN010000035.1, read as the reverse complement.
AACCGTTAAAGGCAATGGCATGCGCATGATCAGCCGTGACGATGATCAAAGTATCGGCATCGTCGGTCATCTCATCGGCCTTTATGATCGCCTCTGTGAAGGCTACGCCGTCCGTAACGGTGCGCGCGACGTTGTTGGCGTGATTGGCTGTGTCGACCCGACCTGCCTCGACAGACAGAAAGAAACCGCTGCTGTTATTTTGCAGCGCCGTGATTGCGATTTCTGTCATCTCTGCGAGCGAGGGTTGCTGCGCCGGATCACGGTCGGCCTCGTAGCTCATATGGCTCCATGCGAAGAGACCGAGCAATGGCGCACTGCCATCCAGCGGCAAATCATCGGCTTCGGTCACGTTGGATGCATATTTGATGCCGCGTGCAGTGGCGATCTCGACCAGATCGTCCTGGCTGCGGCGTCCACCATCCCCTTCGAGCAAAAAATTTCGACGTCCCCCACCAAATGCAACATCAATTCTTCCGGCTTGCATTTCACCGATGAGTTGTGAGGCGATATCAGGCACGTCGCAGCCATCTGGGACATCTGTGTCGTTTTCAAATCTTCGGTCTGCGGTATGCGCGTAGACCGAACCAGGGGTTGCATGGGTTATGCGCGCAGTGGAGACAATCCCCACCGATTTACCCATCGCGGTGGCCACATCAGAGATCGAGGCAACGGTAGCGCCTGCCACGGCAGCGCAATCGCCACGAATGACGGTCTCGTTCACCCCCAACACCCCCAATCTGGTTTTGATCCCCGTATGCATGGCCGTTCCGGTGCCTGCACTATCGGGGGTCTGTGCATTCACGTTGTAGGTCTTCGCCAAGCCGAGATAGGGATAAGTCTCGTAATGCAGCACATTCTCGTCGCCGAAATTGCCATTCCGCTGACCGTCGTAGAGCCGTGTGGCATAGTTGGTGCCAACGCCATTTCCATCGGAAATAAACAAGATGACGTTTTTGGCGGTGTTGGTGTTGGGCGTTATCGCAAGTCTTTCGCGGATCGCAGATTGCGCCTCGGTGAACCATGCGTCATTGGCCTGCGGCAAATCCTGAGCCAACGCGTCCATGGCGATGAGAGCCAAAGCACTCGCGTAGATCAGAAGTCTCATAAACCACCCTCTCAGGTCGACCTCATTTAAGTTCCGACGAAGCAGTCGCGCCAATGTGCAATGTGACGCTGGGGCAGTTGGTCCTTCAGATCAACATGTTACGTTACAGTATTTGCATTTGGTTTTGGCGTGCCAAAGCGACGCGAAATCGCCGCGACCAAAAGCTCGGAAAAGACGCGCAGGCGGTGTGTGAGCGCTTGCGCGCCTGGATAGGTCAGCGCCAAAGGGCTCGGCACCCCAGACCAGCCCGGCAAGCATTCTTTTAAGCGCCCCTGGGCGAGATCCTCCATCACCGCATAGGCGGGTAGCATCGCAACGCCGGCACCGGCGATCGCCGCTTCGCGCAGCGCGGCAGGCGATGACATGGAAAGCCCCGCAACCACCCGCACCGACCGCGTGTTGCCAGGTCCTTCTAAATGCCAAGTTTGGATCAGCCCGTGTCCTTGAGCCAAGGTCGGCGCATCGGTAAGATCTTCTGGTTCGCGGAGCGGTAGGGTCAGAGCCTCAGGGGCAGCAACCAGACAGCGGCGGATTTCTCCTAAAGGCAGCGTGCTGATCCCTGGACCTGTTGTGGCACCGATCCGGATTGCCGCATCATAGCCGTCTTCAATCAGATCGGGCTGACTGTCTTGGAGCGCAAATTCTAAGGTGAGCGCTGGATAGGCTTTGCGACACTCCGCAGCGATTGGGGCAAGCACCGATTGTCCAAAAAGCGTTGGTGCCGCGATCCGCAAATGGCCCCTTACGGTGCTGTGATCGCCCGACAGCGCTTCGGTTATTTCTTCGGCATCCGCAAGGATGCGTTCGGCGCGGCCAAGCACCACAGCCCCTTCAGGCGTAAGGCGCAGTTTCCGCGTGGTCCGTTCGATCAAACGGGTGCCAAGAGCTGTCTCAAGGTCTTGAATTCGCTTAGAGACTGTTGATTTCGGTGTGTTCAGCCTGCGGGCCGCCCCCGCAAAAGAGCCCTCCGAGATGACCGCTGTGAACTCCCTGAGTGCATTAAGATCCATGCTTCACTTCCGGTTTTTCATCTATCAAGTACATGAAATTGACCCGGTGAAAAGGTGCCCCGTGCGGCGCGCGGGCGATGGATGCGAACAATGTGATCGGGCAGAACGGGGCAAGGTGGAAGAGCTGCATCGAAATCAAAGCCATCCTGGACTTCCCAGCACCGGATTAGCGGTGACCGTGTTGATGGTGTCTTCGCTGACAGTGATGTCCAACGCCACCATCGCGCCATCCTTACCAGGTCTGTCGGCAGCGTTCGCCACAACGCCCGGCATTGCCTTTCTTACCGGCTTGGTCTTAGGCCTACCGTCACTTTCCATCCTGGTTGCCGCGCCTGTATTCGGGCGTGCCGCAGATCAGATGGACCGCCAGCGCCTGATGATATTCTGTCTCGTTTTCTATGGGGCAGCAGGGGCGTCGGGCGCTTTCGTGGGCAGCATGACAGGGGTTCTTGTGGGGCGCGTTTGCCTTGGCGTGGCGGTCGCGGGCACCATGACGCTCGTCACCACCTTGGCCGGAGATTACTGGCAGGGCGCCGCGCGAGAAAGGTTCATGGGCCGCCAGACCGCGGCAATGTCTGCTGGAGGTGTTCTGTTTCTTCTCGCAGGCGGCGCGTTGGCTGAAATCGATTGGCGGGCGCCATTTCTGATCTATCTCTGCGCCTGGCCGCTGATTCTGCCCGCAATGCGGTTTGTCCCACAAGGAGCGGCGGTTGCTCAAGAGCATAGCGAGGACCAGGTTCCAATTGCCTTCCCCTGGACGGCTTTTGCTTTGATCGGCGGGTTGGCCTGTTTCGGTATGACGATGTTTTACCTGGTGCCCACACGGTTGCCGTTTTTGCTGCACGAGATCGGGGTCATGAGGCCCAGTGCGGCAGGCTTTGCGATTGCCGCGATGTCCATCGCCAGTGTCGTGACCTCATACAGCTTTGGCCAGTTTCGTCGTCTGTTGTCGCCAGCGCAGGTCTTTGCGCTGGCGTACGGTGCGATGGCAACAGGGTTTATTGCAATCTCGATGGCCTCGGTTTTTGGTCTGGCAGTGGTTGGTGCAATGATCGCGGGTTTGGGGCTTGGGCTGACCTTTCCCAATCAGGCCTCATGGCTTATGTCATTGGTCCCCGCGCAACAAAGGGGCCGGGCAGCCGGGCGTCTGACCTCTGCCATGTTTGCGGGTCAGATCTTCTCGCCGGTGTTGTCCGGTGCGATCGACATCTGGCTGGAAACCTCTGCACTCTATCTTGTTTTTGCCGGTCTTTTGTTGATCGTTGCAGTAAGCATGCTGATCCTGCCGCGTGATCTTGGGACCTCGCCTTAAGGGTCCGCTGGCCGGAACCCGCCGATCCCTTCTTGTACCTCAAGCGCTGCCGATCTCACGCGTGGGCCAATGGCTTCCATAGCGGCGCGGTCAAGACGCACCGTTGGACCAGAGACCGAGATCCCGGCCACGGCCTCACCGAAGTTGTCGAAGATCGGCGCAGCGACACAGCGCATGCCGAGATGACGCTCTTCATCGTCAAGCGCCCAGCCGCGCTCTGCGCTCGCATGCAAATCCTGGCGAAGATCGGCGAGACTGGTGCGCGTATGCTGGGTGAACTGCCTTAAACCGGCCTTGCTGACCAAAGCCTCTGCCTCCGCGATCTGCATGCAGGATAAAATCGCTTTGCCGATGCCCGACGCATGAAGCGCCCCCAATGTACCCGGCCGGAAAAAGGCGCGGATCGGAGTATGCGCTTCGACCTGACCGACAAAAACCACATTCAGACCCTCACGAACGGCAATATTGGCGGTCTCTCCGGTATCCTCCATCAGGCCTGCCATCACTTGGCGGCCAACCTCTAGAAGGTTTGTCTGACGCAAAAAACTCGCGCCCGTGCGATAGGCTTCGACCCCGACCTTCCAGCGTTGTGTGCTCTCGTCGAGGCGGACGAAGCGGCTTTTCTCAAGCGTCGAGAGGATGCGGTGCACACTTGCGACGGGCATTTCCAAATACTCTGCAAGCTCGCTCAACGTGGCGGAATCCCCTTCAGCGAGAGTGCGCAGGACCAAAAGTCCCCTTTCAAGCGCCTGGATCGTGCCTTGGGGCTCCGTGAACGGAGATTTGGGTCGACCTCGCGACCGTTTCATTGGGGCTTCATCTGCCAAACCGGGTCTCCATCAGCGCGTACCAAAGTTGAAAAAACTTTTGACAAATGAGGCGGGCTCAAAGATGAAAAAATACAAAACACATGTAAATCATAGGGTTGTGTATTTTCTCTCATTTTTGGAAACGGATTTCAAGAAAATTGCGACCGGCTGGAGCATGGGTTAGACCGCCATCCTGAAAGAGGAGGACCGATCATGCCGACCGCGCACGTCCCTTACAAAGATCTCAACCCCGTTTTCATACCGGGTCCGACAAATGTACCGGACCAGTTGCGCCGTGCCATGGATCATCAGACCATGGATCACCGTGCGCCAGACTTTAAAGAGTTTTTCTTGCCGGTCCTGGCCGATACGCGGCATGTCTTTGGAACGCGTGACGGTGAAGTGTTGCTTTATCCTGCGACTGGGACCGCGGGGTGGGAAGCGGCTTTGACCAACACGCTCTCACCGGGCGACAAGGTTTTGGTCGCGCGCTACGGCGCCTTCTCGCATCGCTGGATCGATATGTGCCAACGCCTTGGTCTTGAGGTCATCGTGTTGGAGCGTCCTTGGGGATCGGGTGCCCCGGCAGAGCTGTTCGCGGAGGTCCTTGCCACTGACAAAGCGCGTGAGATCAAAGCCGTGCTCGTTACCCATAACGAAACAGCAACGGGAGTGATGTCGGACATCGGGGCTGTGCGCACCGCGATTGATTCGGTCGCCCATCCCGCGATGCTTTTCGTCGATTGCGTCAGTTCGCTTGGTTCTGTGCCGTTCAAGTTCGACGAATGGAAAGTGGATATTGCGATTACCGGGTCTCAGAAAGGCTTTATGATCAATGTTGGCTTGGCGATCCTTTGCCTGAGCGATAAGGCGCTCGCTGCGATGGAAACCGCGACCTTGCCCCGTTGTTTCCTCGACATCCGGGAAATGCTGAACGCAAATGCCTCGGGCGGGTTTCCGTATACGCCACCGGTGCAGCTCATCCACGGGATGCGGGCGGCGCTGGATCTGCTGTTCGAAGAGGGCCTGGAAAACGTCTATGCTCGCCATCACCGGTTGGCTGAAGGCGTCCGTCGCGCGGTGAGTGCCTGGGGTTTGTCCTTGGTCGCCATGAGCCCAGAGTTGGAATCAAACACCGTCAGCGCCGTTTACGTCCCAGAGGGCTTCGACAGCAATCTGCTGACAAATCACGCATATGAAGCCTATGGCGTGTCATTTGGTGTTGGTCTGGGGGAGCTAAGCGGCAAAGCTTTCCGCATTGGCCATCTTGGTGCGCTGACCGACGTTGTTGTTTTGAGCGGTCTTGCTACCATAGAGATGGCCATGGCAGATCTGAATTACCCGATCGAGCTTGGCAGCGGCGTTGCCGCCGCTCAGCAATATTATCGCAGCACCCGGGACGGACGTCTTCGGGAAGCGGCGTAGGGGGAACGCAGATGAAAGACATTGCTGATCGTCCGTTACCGACCTTTAACGACGTCGTTGAAGCGCATGAGCGCATCAAACCGCATATCAATAGGACACCGGTTCTGACGTCGGATCATCTTAACGAGCTGACCGGGGCGGAACTCTACTTCAAATGTGAGAATTTTCAGCCCCCTGGCGCCTTCAAAGTGCGTGGGGCCTGTAACGCCGTCTTTGGGCTCTCCGATGAAGAGGCCAAAAACGGGGTCGCGACCCACTCTTCGGGCAATCACGCGCTGTGCCTGTCCTACGCGGCAATGCGCCGGGGCATCCCCTGTCATGTGGTGATGCCGCGCACTGCGCCTCAGGCAAAAAAGGACGCGGTCAAATACTATGGCGGTAAGATCACCGAATGCGAGCCGTCGACCACGTCGCGCGAGGCGACCTTTGCCGAAGTGCAAGAAGCGACCGGTGCAGACTTTGTTCATCCCTATAATGATCCCCGCGTGATTGCGGGGCAGGCGACCTGCGCGCGCGAATTGAGCGAGCAGGTCGATGGGCTTGATGCCGTCATCGCGCCAATTGGCGGCGGCGGCATGATTTCTGGCACGTGTTTGACGCTGTCGACCATCGCGCCAGAGATTGAAATCTATGCCGGAGAGCCCGAACAAGCCGATGATGCTTGTCGCAGTTTGAAGGCGGGGCATATTATTGCCGATGATGCGCCCATTACGGTCGCAGACGGGTTGAAAGTGCCGCTCAAGGAGAACACCTGGCATTTTGTGAGCAATTTCGTCACCGATATTCTGACCACGTCTGAGCAAGAGATCATCGATGCGATGAAGCTCACGTGGTATCGTTTGAAAATCGTGATGGAGCCATCCTGTGCCCCGCCGCTGGCGGCCATCCTGAAGAACCCAGAGGTCTTCAAAGGCAAGCGCGTGGGCGTCATCGTGACCGGCGGCAATGTCGATCTCGATAAATTACCGTGGATCAAATGAGGGAGCTGGGCGCATGAATGCACCTGTGAAAATCGATGACTTGGAAGTCGGCTTCGACGTGCCGGCGGCCGTTGGTATGGACGAAAGCGAGATCCAGACCCCTTGTCTGATCCTTGATCTCGATGCGCTTGAGCGCAACATCAAGAAAATGGGCGATTACGCAAAGGCCCACGGCATGCGCCACCGCGTGCATGGTAAGATGCACAAATCGGTCGATGTGGCGAAGCTGCAAGAAGCTTTGGGCGGCGCCGTTGGTGTGTGTTGCCAGAAAGTGTCCGAGGCCGAGGTGTTCGCCCGTGGTGGCATCAAGGATGTGCTGGTGTCGAACCAAGTGCGTGATCCAGCGAAAATCGACCGTCTGGCGCGGATGCCAAAGCTCGGCGCACGCACGATATGCTGCGTGGATGATCTGACCAATGTGGCGGACCTTTCTGCTGCGGCTGTGAAGCATGGCACCACCATCGAGTGTCTGGTGGAGATCGATTGCGGCGCGGGACGCTGTGGCGTCACCACCACGCCGGAAGTGGTCGAAATCGCCAAAGCCATCGACGCGGCACCTGGTCTGAAATTCGCCGGTCTGCAAGCCTACCAAGGTGCGATGCAGCACATGGATGACTACGAAGAGCGTAAGGCGAAGATCAATATCGCGGTTGCAATGGTCAAAGACGCTGTTGATACGCTCAAAGCCGAAGGTATCGAATGTGATATCGTGGGCGGCGGCGGCACCGGCAGCTACTATTTCGAGAGCACATCTGGCGTCTATAATGAGCTCCAGTGCGGCTCTTATGCGTTTATGGACGCTGATTATGGGCGTATCCTCGACAAAGACGGCAAGCGGATCGATCAGGGTGAGTGGGAAAACGCGCTTTTCATCCTCACCAGTGTGATGTCCCATGCGAAGCCGCAAAAGGCGATCGTCGATGCCGGGCTGAAAGCCCAATCGGTGGACAGCGGTCTGCCTGTGATCTTTGGCAGGGATGACGTGACATACGTGAAGTGCTCTGACGAGCATGGTGTGGTCGAAGATCTCGACGGGGTTCTGAAGATCAACGAGAAACTGCGTCTCGTGCCTGGTCACTGTGACCCAACCTGCAATGTGCATGATTGGTATGTCGGCGTGCGCAACGGCAAGGTCGAAACCATCTGGCCGGTCTCTGCGCGCGGCAAAGCCTACTAAGTCAGCGCCGATTGATTTGCATCATGTGGCCCGGGCTTTGGTCCGGGCTGTTTCATATGTGTGGGAGGGAAGTCGTTGAACAAGATGGACGCACCAGCAGCAACGATACTCATGGTGGGCGAAGACGCCTGCAAAGCCACAGTTGACGAGGCCGCTGCCTTCGACGCTGTCGAGAAGATTTTTGCCGCAATGGCGACGGGCGAGGCCTGGAACTTCCCCGTCGTGCGCGAGCAACTGGGCCATGCCGATGCGGTATACGGGTTTAAGTCTGGCTTTGACCGGGCGGGGCTGAACCTGGGCATAAAGTCCGGCGGATACTGGCCAGGCAACATAGAGAAAGGCCTGACCAACCACCAATCGACGGTGATGTTGTTTGATCCAGACACCGGTCGGTTGTCGGCGCTGGTCGGAGGCAACTATCTAACCGCAGTCCGCACTGCGGCGTCGTCCTCCGTGTCGATTGCCCATCTGGCGCGAAAAGATGCCAAGGTCCTGGGCATGGTTGGTGCGGGCCACCAGGCGCAGTTCCAACTACGCGCCGCCGTACGGCAACGGGATTTTGAACGCGTCGTAGCCTGGAACCCCCATCCCGAAATGCTGCCAAAGCTGGGTGCTGTGGCAGAGGAGATCGGTCTGCCGTTCGAAGCGGTGAGTGCCGAAGAAGTTGGCGCAGCGGCGGATGTGATCATCACAATCACCTCGGCGTTTGAGCCGCTCTTGATGCGTGATTGGATCAAGCCCGGGACACATATCGCGTGTATGGGCACCGACACGAAGGGCAAGCAAGAGGTTGATCCCCACCTTGTTGCCGCGGCCAAAGCCTTCACCGATGAAATTGCGCAATCGACCACTATTGGCGAGACTCAGCATGCGATTGGTGCTGGCTTAATCGCCGAAGGCGATATCACGCCTATCGGCGCAGTTATCAATGGCACTGCTACGGGTCGTGAAAGTGATGATCAGATCACACTATTCGATGGCACCGGTGTGGGGTTGCAGGATTTGGCTGTCGCTGCGGTCGCTGCGGAGCTTGCCAAAGCGCAAGGATTGGCCGGCGAGGTAACCCTGTAGCTGCCTTACAATGATTGGCTAGGCGAAGGGGGGCGCTGCCCCCTTTTGTCCGTTGGGGCAAATTCCCCGCGGATGATTGTGCCAAAAAGAAAGCGCGCTTTGTTCTAGGCTTGGCGCGCGATGCGATCTAGGGCGGCAATGTGCAGGGCTGCCGCGTCGATCACCGGATAGCCTGGATCGGTTCCCTCATAGACCAAGAAAAGATCTGTGCCGCCCAAAAGCACAGCATCTGCCCCCAATTCCATGAGTTTGCGCCCAGCGGAGAGGCAGATCTCTGCCTCCTCCGGTGTTGCGGACCCACGTTCGGCCAAGGCTCCATAGGCCGCGCCAACGTTGGGGAGGTCTTCTGGCGACGGCACCAGGACTTCGGTCTGGGTGATAGCGCCGAAAAGCCGGGTCTCCATCCCAACGGTCGAGCCGATCATACCAATTCGTGTCACGCCCTCCGCTGCGAAATGGGTATTCAGCACATCAAGGATGCTCAAAAGCGGAAGGGGCGAGAGCGGCTCCAGCGCATCGTGGCAAAAATGCCCCGCAATTGAGGTGACCGCCGCGATTTGGGCGCCAGCGGCCTTCAGCGATGCAACATGCGATGCGAAAATCTCTGCTTGGGCCTGCACATCACCGCTCTTTTGATTGTCCAATAGCCGCGCGATCTGAGCATGAGAGATGGTTAGAGCGATGTCACCACCGTGGCGCACCAAGCCGCGATAGTAGTATGCGGTGGCGGCTGGGCCGATGCCCCCGATGAGGCCAAGATGCATCAAATCTCTCCTTCAGGGTGTGTCGCTGTCGATCCAAATCGTGACCGGCCCGTCATTGACCAAGCTCACCGCCATACTCGCGCCAAAGCGGCCAGTGGCCACCGGCACACCAAGGAGCGTCAGTTCACGCGCGAAGGCCTCATAGAGTCTTTCGCCCTCTGCGGGTGCGGCTGCATCTGAAAAACCCGGACGATTGCCGCGACTGGTATCGGCAGCAAGCGTGAACTGGCTTATCACGAGAGCAGCGCCCCCGATGTCCAATAGCGCACGATTCATCTTGCCCGACTCATCGGGAAAAATGCGCAGCTTGGCGCATTTCGCAGCCAGGCGCGCGACGGTTTCCTCCGTGTCGCTTGGCATTGCACAAACCAAGATCAATATGCCCCCGCCGATATCGCCGATTACAGCGCCTTCGACCGAAACGGAGGCTTTGGTCACCCGTTGCAGGAGAACCCGCACTAGCTCAACTCATGGGCCCAGGGTGGGTTGGCGCCTTCACGAGACACAGTGACGGCTGCGGCCCGGGCGGCCGAGCGAAGGGCCTCGGCCAGGATGTCTTCCGATAGCGTATCGAGTCCGTCATGCGAAAGCACCCCGGCAGCCTTCAGAGATGCCAGAAACCCGCCATTGAATGTGTCGCCAGCTCCAACGGTATCGACAACATCAACCCTTGTTGCCGACGCCGTCGTCACGCCGTGTTGTGAGAAAGCACGCACCCCTTTTGAGCCTTCGGTGACGCAGACAACATGCGCCCCTCGATCCAGCAAGGCTTGAGCAGAGTCTTCCAAGTCACTATCGCCCATGATCCACGCCAAATCCTCATCAGACACTTTCACAATGCTGGCTGCGTCCAGTAAGCGGTTCAATCGAGCGCGATAAGCCGGTTCATCGCTGATGAAACTTGGCCGGATATTGGGGTCGATCATAACCGGACGGAGCGCGGCTTCGCGCAGGAAGAAGGTCTCGTAAGTGGTTGCCGCAGGTTCCACCATAAGGGAGATACCCCCAAAAAAAAGCGCCACAACCTCATCGGTCAATTCAGGCAAGCTATCCATCGACAACATGCGTCCTGCGGTGTTTTCGTCGTAAAAGGCGTAGCTTGCGTGCCCATCCTTTAAGGTCACGAAGGCCAGAGTCGTCGGTCGATCTCGCCGATGCACGGCATCGAGCGAGACATTGCTTTCTTCCAAAAAGGCCGCGAGTTGCTCTCCGAACATATCGGTCGAGAGACCGGTATACATGCCAACGGATGCGCCGAGCCTGCCCAGTGTGACCGCAGTGTTAAAGACTGAGCCACCCGAATACGGCTGAAAGGCCATCTCTCCGTTGATGGTCTTCCTGGGCAGCATGTCGATCAAGGTTTCGCCGCAACAGAGTATCATCGCGTCCCCCAGCGTTTAATGTTGTCCCAAGCCACCTGCCGCGTTAGCGCCAACAACGCAAGATGGCAATCCGCATCAATCTCGGAAGCTGCGGCTCTCTTTGATTTGATCCCAGGCCCAGACAACCTCTTGCAGACGCTCTTCATCGGAGCGGTCGCCGCCATTCATGTCGGGATGCAATATTTTGATCAGGGCTTTGTACTGTTTGCGAATTTCAACCTTGGTCCAGTGATCGCGTGCTTCAAGAATCTCCAAGGCGCGCCGTTCCGTCGGAGGCAAACGACGGGTGCCAGTGATCGATTTGCCCGGGTTTTGGGTGGCATTCTCGCCCAGCACCTGATGGGGGTCATCCACCCCCAACCGGGCCCAAGCACGTTGTTCAGAGTCGTTGGGATTGAGCGGCTTGGTTTCGCGTTCCCACACGCGATCTTTGTCGATCTGGGCTTGGAACTCTTCTTCTGTCGTGCCGTTGAAGAAGTTCCATTTCAGATTGTATTCGCGGACATGTTCTTTGCAGAACCATAGAAATTCATCGAGATGGTCCGGCGACCTGGGTGCCCGATACTGGCCAGGCTTGTTGCAGCCTTCTGCATCACAAACTCGGGTCGAGGTCTCAAAGGCCCCTGACATGCCCCGCCGGCCGCGGGTCTTTTTCTTTTTTGCGGACGACACCGACATGTCGAACCCGAAGGGATCGCTTTTGGCCATGGGTTCACCTTTCCGACTCGAAACCTGTGCGTTAGCCTGACTACAGGACGCGAAAGTCTAACCTTTCCGGCGGGAAGAAAAAGAGGGTCAGAGCAAAAAATGGGTGTTGCCTCCGAGATTCGGGACAGATTAAGCGCGGCGTTTTCGCCACAGCTGCTCGAAGTGGTCGATGACAGCGAAGCCCATCGGGGTCACGCGGGCTATCAAGAAGGTGGCGAGAGCCATTTTTCGGTGACCATCAAGGCGCCGGTTTTTGCCGATATGACCCGTATCGCGCGACACCGTGCGGTGCATCAAGCGATTGGAGAGGACCTGGTGGGGCGAATCCACGCGCTGGCACTAGATATCAGTGGGTAAAGATCTGCCGGTTTGCTCGCAAACAGATAAGTTCAGCACACTGGAGCTTGGCCGTTGCTGCGGACGCCAAACCCCGGGGCAGCCGCGTATCTTTCTCCTCAAAAGCCAAATACTGGATGCAGGCAAACCAAGGCTGGCATGAGCGCGGTTCCTGCTGGCAGCAGTGGAAGGCACAAATAGACTTGTTATGAGATTACGCTGTCTCAAATCGACATGGAGAAGTTGACAGTTTACGGTTTAATCCACTGACTAATTGCAGGATGGAGAAGACCGATGACTTCTTTTAAATCTGTTATCTCAATGGCTCTTTTTGCGTTGGCGCCGATGGCTGCAAGCGCTCAGAGTGCTGAGACGCCTTGCGGATCGTTCAGTCTCTCTCCTGTCTACGTTACAGTCGACACCATTACCGCAAGTGACGAGGAGGTCAGCTTTGGCGACAAGCGCATTCTTCATATTTCTTTGGTGGATTCTGATGGAAAAGAAGTCGCAGAGTATTTTGCTGAAAACACTGTTGTGCCCGGTGGCAGCGATGATCGGCATCAATTATTAACTTCAGGTCGGATGGTTTTTCCCGGCGGCGCGCTTAGCGTGAGTGGGACATATCATCGGCCAAATATAACGAGTTCACTCCCTGAGGCCGCACCAGAGTTCTCCTTTGCCTTGCACGCTGGTACCGGAGACTTCGTGGGGTATGCGGGTGAGGTTCACTTGAACCGGGATAGCGACGGAAAAAGACTATACAATTTTGATTTTCCTTGTCCCTAGCGGGTCTTTTCGCTGGTTCTTTCTGCGCGTATCGCTGCAAGATTTCCCCGTTCACCTGGTCCCAATACTCAGGATCGGCAAATGAAACGGGTTGGGCTTGTGCATCATCGATCAGGTTTCGGCAGCGTCTCTTCTTCCGATTGTGCGCGATCTGCCTCTTCCAGCACCTCTTCGGCGCTGCGGTCTTCAAGCAATTTCAAGGCATCGCGGGTTGTGGCCTCAGGCGCCACTGCGTTGGGATCTGCAGGGCGGCGAAACACCAGCAGGTTTTGAAACACGGTCTTGCTGCCGGTCAGCCCCTGTCGTTCGGTGCTCGGCAGTGTTTCGGTGCGGAGATATTCCCAGCCCTCTTCGGCCTCTTGGTTCAAAAGCGCCGCCAACGCGGCGGCAAATCGCTGCTCTTGCGTCTTTGCGCCCTGCGCCTTCTGACCCTTGGTGGGAGCGGGGACCACCCGGTATTCATATTGCATTCTGACCGCGCCTCCTATCCAACATGTCCTAAACGATGCTGCGGTCACACCCTAGGCGCTTGTCTTTTGACAGGCGAGAAGAGGCATGGAACAGTCGCCCAGAGGCAACAGAGTGGCGCCAACAGGGGGCAGCTATGACAGGGAAAATCACAATCTTGGGGCTCTTGGCGAGCGGTATACTTCTAGGCTGCACGATGGAGAGGAGCCCAGATGAGCAAGCACTCATCGATGCGTTCGAACCGATCAATACCCGCGAAGGATTTGTCGCCTTCGCTGTGGGGCCGCGCTGGACGAATGACGAAATCAAGGTCAGTTTCGATGCCGACGGCGGGCTCTCAGGCGATATCAACGGCGTGGCTGTAACCGGAACATGGATCTGGCAAAACGATCAAATTTGTACGACCTTTCTGGCAGCAGACGCCGGTGGCGAAGGATGCTCAAAACTTGGATCCCGTCCCAGCGAGCTTTTGGTGATCCCCCGCGGCGGCAGCGGTGCGCCTTATACCTATGTGACCGGATAGGTCAGTTTCTACGGGGGCAGCTCAGGCCGTAACCTGACTGAAACCATACCTAAGATAGAGGCATGACGGCTGCCATTTGTTGAGACGCCGTTATGCCGCTTTCACGACACCATCTGTTGATTGGGCTTGCCACCGTGGTCGCGGCAGGCTGTTCGCCGCTGCCGCGCGAAACTGCGCGCGAAACGGCGCTGCGTCCCAGTGGTTTTGATGTCATTCGGACGCCGAAAGAGTATGCGGAACAGGTGGTGGGTCAGACCCTGCTTGGATCCGGCATGAAGGTCGATGTGGAACCCGGTGGAACGCTTTCAGGCGTCTATCTTGGGGAACGTTTCACGGGTACATGGGTCTTCGTGGAAGGCCGGTCCTGCATCTCGCTGCGCGGGGACGTGCATCTGGCCATTGACCGGACCTGTTACTGGGTTGCCAATAGCGAAGAAGGCATCAGGCTTTTCCCGGCGTCTTATCCCTATGACGATTGATCTTTGTCCTCCGCTGTGCCGGACTGGGGCGGCGGAAGTTTGGACAAAAGGAACTCCAGAAGGCTCAGCACCAAAACGATCGCGATCAGCAGAACGATTAGCCTGAACTCCCAGAAATCGGTTCCGCGCAAGAGCGTGATGTTTTGATATCCCCAAAGGGCGGCCGCAGCGGCCAAAACGGCAAAGACCGGGGGCAAAAAACGGCGGATCATTGGGCAAGCCTCAGCGTATCTGGATCGATCTTGACCACGGCCATGCCGCCGTGACGTTCAACCTGGCCTTCAACTTCGATCAAAGTCGCAACGTGATCCAGGATCACATCGGTCACCGGACCCCCCTCTGCATTGGCAAGCAAGAAAAACTCTGTCCCGTCAATCTTATCCGTGGCCACGAGAACCGGTGGAACGCCTCCAATCAGACAGAGATTGGCGCAGGCCTTGTGGGCCAGACCCTGTCCAGGGCGCATCGCGCCTGCATAGCATTTGCCGTCGCAGATCTCGCCTGTGATACGCCAGCGTCCCAGATCTACTTGCTCGGGCAGTCCTGGCGTTGGGCCTTCTGCACTGTCCAGCCCATTTGTTCCGCCGCGCAATTGTAGCGCAGCGATATCGCCTCGCGCGATCCTCGCGCCAGAGACTTTCACGATTTGACCATCAAAGTCCGCCGCGCGTGCCTGCACGCCGCGTTTGCCACCGCCGGTCAGCAACAGCGCAGAACCAGGCTCAAAAATCTCGCTCTCGAGCACATGGATGATGGGGTAGGGTTCGGCTTGCATTACGCCAATGGCCTCGGCGCGGCCCATGAAGCCCCCAATCCCAGGGTCATCCTGTGTGGATGAGACCAGATAGGACAGCCCCGCCATTAAGATGATCAGCCCAAGTGCGACCCCGATCAAAAACCATCGCAGAGTGTCCGGCACGTCGGCCCAACCGATGAAGAAAGGTGCTTCGCGTCGCTGATTGAGATCAGGCATGGGCGGCCTCCTTTTCCAGGTCAGGCACCATAAGCGGGGGTTGCGGTGTGCCGGGTGCATTGGCCTCAGCGGCGATCTCGATCAGGCCATCGTCGTTTAGTCGCAACGCGTAGGTGGGAATTTTCTCGGTAAAGGGTGGCGGTGAGCAGCCATCCTCCATTCGGTATTGGAACCCGTGCCAAGGGCAGGTGATGCAGCCATAGACGATTTGGCCTTCGCCAAGGGGACCGTTTTGGTGGGCGCAGGCATTGGAGACCCCGGCAAATTTCGCCCCATCACGAAAAACGGCCGCACGTCGGCCATCGGGCATGGCGACGATGCGCGCACGTTGGTCGATGATCTCTTCAGGTTTTGCAACGGGCAACCAGGTCCCTTTGGCCGCGTCGCCCACCCGGTCTTTGAGATGTGCCGCCAAGTGCAACCCTGCCACCGCGAAAGCAGAGGCCACGAAAGATAGTGCAAAGGCGGGATTGTCGGCATCTTGAAGATAGCTGAGCGCCACATGCGCCACCACGGCTGCATAGGCCGGGTAAATCATCAGGTGCAGGCCTTTCCAGACCGGCGGGGTGAGGAAAGAGAGCCAAAAGTCATGGCTCGTTGCCGCCAACACCGCCAGGACAATCAGGGCAAAAATTCCAAACGCTTCAAAGGGAAAGCCTAAGATCTGCCCGTAGCTTGTGTTCGATCCCAAAAGCGCTTCGAGCCCTGGTGTGGGTGAAAACGCAAAGTACCATGACAGCACATAGGTCGCATGGGTCGCGGCGACGACGGCCGTAAGCACTCCGAAATGCCTGCGGTTATAGAGCAAGGGTAAGAAGCGCCGGTCGAGCCGTGCCAAGGGCCCAATACAAAGGATCGCGCTGAGCATAAAAAAGGCGCAAGTGCCAAAGGCCCGCATGCGGACGATCGCGCCGTCGACCGGGCGGCTCACATCGGCCTCGAGATTGCCCAGACGGAGGAAAATCAGGATATAGGCTGCGACTGAAATCACCAGAACCGCGTCGTAAAGCCATTTGTTGCGGTTCCACTGAACAGGGACGTAGCGATCGCTCATTGCTGGGAGGTCTCCATGGGGGGGGCGAGTTGAACTGCGGGGCGTTCAAAAGGGCCATTCTGGCGCAAAAGAAGTGCGCCGATCACCACAATCGCGATGACCAACGATAGCAAGAGCCCGGTGAGCCTTTGCCGTGTCATTGGTGGATGATGTCTGTTTTGCAGGTTTTCCTGCCCGCGTTCCAAAACCCACCAACGCCAAAGCACCATTGGCCATATCAGCAGGATCCCCGGCACCAAGAGAGGCCGGAACGTCCAGGCGCCCGGCCCTTTATGGTCGATCCGGTCCAGACCCCAGAATAAAAACACAACCGCCACAGCGACACCGATCCAAAGATAGATCTGTCCAACCATCAGCAGGGTTTGGGCGCTTTCCATGGGGCTCCTCCGTAGTACGTTTCGACCCGAGACTAACAGCTACCTGCATTCTGTCACTGTCTGGTGAGAGGGCGTGAAAAATCGCTCTCTTAAAGGCACCGCGATGTGAGTTTTCTTACCGTTTTCTGACGGTGGCGCACGCTACGTCACCTCTTCGAGAGCTTGGGATGTGCGCCGGGCCTTTCCCCTGTAGAAGCAGCGCATCGCTTTCACCTCTAGGAGCACCGATCATGAAAACCTTCGCTCTTGCCGCAGGCATTGCGCTGCTGACAACAACGGCCGGATTTGCGGGCCCTCAGTACATTGATGGCACCGGATACGCCGTGTCGGGCTATGATGTTGTCGCCTATTTCGACCTTCCCCAGGCGCCCGTGGGTGAGGCACAGCCCGAAGGTGTTCCGGGCCGTAAAGACATCACGGCAGATTATAACGGTGCAACCTTCGCTTTCGCGAGCGAATCGAACCGCGACAAGTTCCTGGCTGACCCTGCGAAATACGCGCCGCAATATGACGGTCACTGCGCCTACGGTGTATCGCGCGGCGGCAAAGTCCCAGGCAACCCGAACCTGTGGCGCATTGTCGATGACAAGCTCTACCTCAACATCACGCCGGTTGTCGTGGAGTTCTGGGAAGAAGATATTCCCGGCAACATCAACACCGCAGAAAACAACTGGGTGTCCATTGAGCCCGACGGCGCTTCTGAGAACGTGATCCCGAAATTCACGTCTTCGGCACCGCTGACAAACTGATCTGGTCTGAGGCCAGATCAAACGGCACACTGCACCTGACGTAGTTTGTATGGGGTGTGCGCATGCCGTCGAAGAAACGAACTAAGATCACCCGCCGTGCCCTTTTGGGGTCGGCGGGTTTGGTCTTGTTTGGGGGAGCAGGCTACCTCTTCGGCGTCCGCTGGCGCTACTATGGTGGCCGTCTCACCCCGGAAGAAGCACATACCGCTGCGTTGGACGGCGATATTCTTTTGATCGATATTCGCACGCCAGAGGAATGGGCGACGACAGGTATCGGCGAAGGCGCCAATCCGCTCGATATGCGCAGAGATGACTTTGTCGCCGCGCTCGATGCCTTGGCAGAGGGTGACCGCGGGGCGCCGATTGCCCTGATATGCGCGCGTGGCGTGCGGTCGGCGCGGATGAGCAAGGCTTTGACCGAGGCAGGCTTCACTCAAATCATAGATGTGCCCGAAGGGATGCTGGGGTCCTTTGATGGCCCCGGCTGGTTGGATCGCGCACTGCCTGTAGGAGACCCCTCATGAAATATCTCGCAGCAAGCCTAAGCGCGTTTCTTTTCACGGGTGGGTCCGCCATCGCTGGATGTGCCGCTTTGTCTGACAGCGCCTGCGAGATCGACGGGGGCAGCTATCATATCGCGTTGCCGGAAACGTCCCAGGCACCGATGCCCGTGATGGTCTTTTTGCATGGTTGGGGGAGTTCAGGCGCAAACGCTTTGGCCAATGGCCGGATTTCACCCCCTCTCCTGGAGCGTGGCTATGCCTTTATCGCGCCAAACGGCCTACCGCGGAGCTCTGGAAATGGGGGGACTTGGGGATTTCATCCTGATTGGG
>JBCDGN010000034.1:0-36585 GCA_038751255.1 Pseudomonadota bacterium | reverse complement strand
GCTTTTCGCGAAACTCAGGGCTCGATGGCGCCGCATAGCCACCGGTGGACGCGCCATCGGTTTGCTCTTCGTCGAAATCGAGAAAGACAAATTCCGCGCCCATGCTTTCGATCTGTTCGGCCACTTCGGGGCGCACATCGAAAGCGTAGGTGATCGCACCCAGCGACGTGGAGGTCCCGATCGCGGCAAGACCAGCGACACCCGCCCCCACGATCAGAACCTTGGCGGGCGGAACTTTCCCCGCAGCGGTCACCTGACCGGTGAAGAAGCGTCCAAAGTTATTGCCCGCCTCGATGACCGCGCGATAGCCCGCGATATTGGCCATCGAACTCAGCGCATCCATCTTCTGCGCGCGGCTGATCCGGGGCACCATGTCCATGGCAATAACATTTGCGCCCTTGGCACGGGCTTGTTCCATCAGCGCTTCATTGGCCGCTGGATAAAAGAAACTGATCAAAAGCTGCCCTTCGCGGAGCATCTCGACCTCGGTCTCTTCCGGTGGGCGCACTTTGGCGACCACGTCGGACGCCGCAAAGACGGCAGATGCATCAGGCAGCACCTCGACCCCGGCATCGGCATAAGCGGCGTCGGTGATCCCGGCGCCGATCCCAGCGCCCGCCTGCACCACAGTTTCATAGCCTAATTTGGCAAGTTGCTTTGCACTGTCCGGCGTCAATGCGACCCTGCGCTCTCCGTCAAACAGCTCGGTTGGAACCCCGATCTTCACGTGTGTCGTCCCCTACGATTGCGTCCCTGTCAGGTCTGTTGCCGCCTCACGATCTGGGGCGGACATCTTCCGCACCTGATAGTAAGGCGTCTCACCCGATCGTCGACTTCCATGAACGCATGGCCGGCAAATGCTAGATCCAGCGCCTGACGCGCTGTCTATAGGCCTCAAAGCCGTTGCTAAAAGCGGCATGAAGCCGCTGTTCTTCAGGCAGGATAAATCGGTCGGTGATCAGCCAGACAAAAAGCGGCAGCAAAATCAGCGATGGCCAAGCTTCCCAATAAAGGATGAGACCGGCCAAAATCATCGCATCGCCGAGGTAAATCGGGTTCCGCGTCAGCCCAAAGACACCGCTATCGACCAAGACATTAGGTTCCAAATGCGGAATCACTGTGGTCTTGGCTTTGCGCATCTCCAGGACCGCAAGCAGCGCCAAAAGCAGTCCACCGCCCGCCAAAAGCCCGCCCAAGAGATCCGTGAACCAACCACCAGAGAACGGTACAGGCAAACGGCTCGACTGGACCCAAGCAAGCGCGAGAAAGACCAAAAGCCAAATCGGCGGAATATCAAGCCATTTGATCATTGCGCCCATTGAGTTGCTCCTTTCGGTTCCCCTGCCGGGCGAGCGCCTTCACTGCGGCATAGCGCGGACAGCCCACCAGATGATCATTTACCAGCCCGCAGGCTTGCATCCAGGCATAAACGATTGTTGGGCCACAGAACTTAAATCCAGCCTCTTTCAATTCTTTCGAGATTTGGCGCGACAGCGCGGTCTGCGCTGGCACATCGGCCGCGGTTTTTGCGTTGGTTTGCAACGGTACGCCATCCACAAAATCCCAACAAAAATTCGCAAAGCCCTGTTTTGCCTCGATATCAAGATAGCCGCGGGCGTTTCCGATGGTGGCCTCAATCTTGCCACGATGGCGGATAATCCCGGGATCAGCCAAGCAGCGCGCAACCTCATCCTCGCCCCAAGTGGCGATCCGCTCAGGCACGAAGCCTTCAAATGCTTGCCGAAAATTATCGCGCTTTTTCAGAATGGTGATCCAGGAAAGCCCAGCCTGAAACCCGTCCAGGATGAGCTTTTCCCAAAGCGCACGACTGTCCCACTCCGGTACGCCCCATTCTGTGTCGTGATAAGCAACATAGAGAGGATCCTCTCCGCTCCACAAACAGGGGCCAAGCTGTTCTAAATCGACTGCCATCATGAGCTCCCTTTCAAGAACATTTATCGAACATTTTAACAAACACGTAAGAATTGACCAGCCATAAGAGGGCCTGAGGCGCAAGTCCGCGCTTAGTGATAAGTGAACGAGACGACCATGAAAGAGACTGCCAAGATATCCCAAGGCGTGATTGATCTGGTCGCGCAGGCTCTAGCCGCAGGACGCATCAATCTGGCATTTCAGCCAGTTGTGATGGCCCGCGCAACAAGGCGGGTTGCATTTCACGAGGCACTTGTTCGGGTCATCGACCCCTCAGGCCGCGTCGTTCCTGCAGGGTTCTTCATCGAGGCCGTCGAAGATCTGCCGCTGGGTCGCCAACTGGATGCGGAAGCCTTGCGCCTGGGTCTCCTGGCACTGCAAGATGCGCCAGATCTCCGTTTGTCGGTCAATCTTTCCGCCAAATCGCTCCAAGACGCAGGCTGGTGGTCAACGCTTGAGGCGGGTCTTGCGGGCGACCCCACCTTGGCAGAGCGGCTGGTCCTGGAAATCACCGAACGCGCGGTGATGCAGTCGCCGATCAAATCACAGGACGCTTTGGCAAAGCTTCAAACGCGCGGTATCAGCATTGCGCTGGATGATTTCGGCGCTGGACAAACCGCCTTTCGCCATCTGCGCGACTTCCGCTTCGATCTTGTGAAAATCGATGGCAGCTTCTGTCGGGACATCGCAACGGACCCAGACAATCGCGCTTTGGTCACGGCACTTGTGGGCCTTGGTGCGCATTTCGACATGATGATCGTTGCGGAACATGTCGCTTGCGGCCGCGACGCTGCGGTCCTCGCCGGGCTCGGGGTTGATTGTCTACAGGGGTTCCATTTTGGACGTCCCGTGCTCAAAACACCCAATACTGACCAAGATCCGGCCCGTCTTCTCGCCTGATCGCGCATTTGCGTATTTTGCAACCCCGCTATGAAACCGGCGGCTGAGACACCCTGTCTGTTGCCCCCGTCATAGGTTCACAACTACGGGTGCTTGCAGCCGCAGCACTGCGGCAGCATGGACAGAGCGTTAAATCGCGCCCAAAGTCCGCAAAAGTTCGGGAGAGGACCTTCACATGACCGATGTCGTTATCGCTTCTGCAGCCCGTACCGCGGTAGGCAGCTTCCTTGGATCTTTCGCCAACACGCCGGCACATGACTTGGGCGCAACCGTGTTGAACGCTGTCATCGAACGCGCCGGGATCGACAAATCTGAAGTCTCAGAAACCATTCTGGGACAGGTTTTGACAGCCGCTCAGGGCCAAAACCCAGCGCGCCAGGCCCATATTAACGCCGGTCTGCCGCAAGAAAGTGCAGCCTGGAGCATTAACCAAGTCTGCGGATCTGGCCTGCGGGCAGTCGCCCTTGGCGCCCAGCACATCATGCTTGGCGACGCCCAAATCGTTGCCGCGGGTGGCCAAGAAAACATGTCGATGAGCCCCCATGCGGCCAATCTGCGCCAAGGCCAGAAGATGGGCGACATGAAATACATCGACACCATGATCAAAGACGGTCTTTGGGATGCCTTCAACGGC
The DNA here is from genome assembly GCA_038751255.1 of Pseudomonadota bacterium. GTDB lineage: Bacteria > Pseudomonadota > Alphaproteobacteria > Rhodobacterales > Rhodobacteraceae > JANSYP01. The sequence goes on along the minus strand of JBCDGN010000034.1, from coordinate 33,119 downwards.
TATCACATGGGCCAGACGGCTGAAAATGTTGCGGAAAAATGGCAGATCACCCGCGAAATGCAGGACGAATTTGCCGTCTCTTCTCAGAACAAAGCCGAAGCGGCGCAGAACGAAGGTCGTTTCAACGACGAGATCACTCCCTACACGGTGAAAACCCGCAAAGGCGAAACTTTGGTGGAGAAAGACGAGTATATCCGTCACGGCGCCACGATTGAGGCGATGCAAAAGCTCCGCCCCGCCTTCACCAAAGATGGTTCTGTGACCGCCGCCAATGCTTCGGGACTAAACGACGGCGCGGCTGGCGTGTTGCTGATGAAAGCCGATGAAGCCGAAAAGCGCGGGATTGAGCCTCTGGCACGCATCGCCTCCTACGCCACGGCGGGACTCGATCCTTCAATCATGGGAGTAGGCCCGATCTATGCCTCCAGAAAGGCGCTGGCGAAAGCCGGTTGGAGTGTCGACGATCTGGACCTCATCGAAGCCAATGAAGCCTTCGCAGCGCAGGCTTGCGCTGTGAACAAGGATATGGGCTGGGACACTGACAAGGTGAACGTCAATGGTGGCGCCATCGCTATTGGCCACCCGATCGGAGCGTCGGGCTGCCGCGTTCTAAACACGCTGCTGTTCGAGATGAAGCGCCGTGACGCCAAAAAAGGCATCGCCACGCTCTGCATCGGGGGTGGCATGGGCGTCGCACTCTGTGTCGAACGTCCATAAGTCCAAGATATAAATCGAGGTCTGGCGGTCGAGACATCAACCGCCAGTCCCCCAATAATCAGAGCGCAGAACGCGCCTGATCAAAAATCCCGAAGAGGAGAAAACACATGGGACGTGTCGCACTTGTCACCGGTGGGTCGCGGGGGATCGGTGAAGCGATCTCCAAGTCACTGAAAGAAGCCGGCTACACAGTCGCCGCCACCTATGCTGGCAATGACGAAAAAGCCGCTGCCTTCACCGCAGAAACTGGCATCAAAACCTATAAATGGAATGTCGCCGACTATGAGGCCAGCGCGGCAGGGCTCGCAAAAGTCGAAGAAGACCTCGGCCCTATCGAGGTGGTTGTGGCAAATGCCGGGATCACACGCGATGTTCTTTTCCACAAAATGACACCGCAAGACTGGAACGATGTGGTCGACACCAATCTGACCGGTGTCTTCAATACCATCCATCCGATTTGGCCCGGCATGCGGGAACGTGGCTTCGGCCGCGTGATCGTGATCAGCTCAATCAATGGTCAAAAGGGCCAAGCCGGTCAGGTCAACTACGCAGCAACCAAAGCGGGCGATCTCGGGATCGTTAAGTCACTGGCCCAAGAGGGCGCGCGCAAAGGCATCACCGCAAACGCGATCTGCCCCGGTTACATTGGCACCGAAATGGTGCGCGCAATCCCGGAGAAAGTCCTGAACGAGAGGATTATTCCACAGATCCCCGCAGGCCGGTTGGGTGAGCCATCGGAAATCGGGCGTTGCGTGGTCTTCTTGGCCTCTGATGATGCTGGCTTTATCAACGGCTCGACGATCTCTGCCAATGGGGCTCAGTTCTTCGTTTAATCAGATATCCTGGGTACTTGAAAAAACAGGCCGGTCCAGTGGACCGGCCCTTTTCGTTAGGATTTTGGGGTGTACCCAAAGAGCCGCGTAATCCCATTCACAAACGCCTCCGAACGGGCTTGATGGGCTGTTTCAATCGCTTTGCGGATACGGGTTTGGGTGGTTGCGTCTTGCATCTTCTCTCTCCTTCAGACGAGTTTTCCTTGTCTGCAACCAAGATGCGCTCATAACTTTCTTTCTACAAACGAGACTATTCAAAGCTTCAGATAAGATATACTTATCTATACATGTCAGACCGTCTGCCTCCTCTAACGGCGTTGCGCGCCTTTGAAGCCGCGGCTCGCCATATGAGTTTCGCAAAAGCGGCAGAAGAGTTGCATGTGACGCCTGCGGCACTGAGCTTTCAGATCAAATCCTTGGAAACAGCGCTTGGCCAGCCGGTTTTCAAACGGCTCAACCGAGCTGTGGCGCTGACCGAAGCTGGAGAGGCGCTCGCACCAGGCGTCTCAGAGGGGTTTCAGCAGCTCAGTACCGCTTGGGCGTCAGCCCGGCGACGCGCCCATGCCACAGAGTTAAGCATCACCGCAGGGCCCGGTTTCACCGCGCGGTGGCTCGCCCCTCGGATATTCGAATTTGCCTCTGCCCATCCCGATATTGAGCTCCGCTTTGCTGCAAGCCTAAAGATTATGGATTTCGACCGCGATGGTGTTGACCTTGCCGTCCGCTTTGGATCGGGCTCTGATGAGGGCCTCTATTCACGCATTTTGATCCGTGACTGGGCCACGCCGATGATGTCACCCGATCGCGCGGCGCAAGTAAACACGCCGGTCGATCTGGCGAAGATGCCGCTTTTTCATGTCAGCGACACAGCGTTTTTGGACCCACCACTCGATTGGCCCACATGGTTCACGTTGGCGAAAGAACCGCTGCCAGCTTATACTGGGCCGGAGTTTTCACAGCATGACCATGCCCTCAACGCGGCCGCAGCAGGCGGCGGTGCTGTGCTTGGGCGCATTTCCCTTGCCTATGAGGATCTCATCACTGGGCGACTGGTCGCGCCCTTCAAGCTGGCGATGTGTCTGCCCGGACAATATCGATTTGTCTGCCCAAAGGGCGCCGAAAAAACGCCTGCGGTGCAAGCGTTTGAGACCTGGCTCATTAAATTGCTAAAGCCTCTTGAGGCTTTTGGTGATCAGATGATTTTTGCTGAGCCCAAGGCGGCGGCACCGCGGTAGTCCAACCTTCGGTGCCACTGTGGATGGATCATGCGTGGTGCGTCAGCCGCGCGATCTGTTCTTTCAGGAGGAGCTTCTGCTTCTTGAGGCCTGCGATCTCGAGCCCATCGATGCTAGGTCGGCGTTCTGCGTCTTCGACTTGTTTGGAGAGGCGTTCGTGCTTCTTGCGGAGTTCTTCAAGATGCGTCGTTAAGCTCATGGATGTCTCCTTATTCGTGTCGTCAACCCTTCAAGTGCAGCATGATCCGTGAGTCGTGTCACGCGAATTGATCGAATTGAACTTATTTGACGAAACAATCCACAAGTTAAGACACCTTTAACAACTTTGGGAAGACCGGCCTAACATGATAAATTAGCTGAAATTTTCTTCTATTTCAGAGACAAAGCTGCACCCTCTCGCAGTATTGCACGTGCTGTCTTGGTATAGTCCTCTGCGTCGCATTCGTGATCAGAGCCCTCATGGAGCACCAAATGCGACAAGAGTTGAAACGGCGCGCGGCTGTCCTTCCGGCCCGAAACGATGACCCGACTGGCGGACCGCCCAACACGGCCTGAAATGGGGAGGACCCGCTGCGCACCCAGTCTGGCCCCAAGCGCGAAGAGCATGTCCGGCAGGCGATCTGCTGAAATGATCGCGCTGAAACAGCCTTTTGGCCGCAAGCGGCGCAGCGCACAATCGATCCACACGGGCAGTGCCGCGCTTTCGCCCATGGCTGTATCTCGGTGAGGATCTGCAGCCTTCGAACCAGCCTCACGTCGAAAGTAAGGCGGGTTGACCACCACATGATCAAAACTTTGCTGTCGCAGCTTAACCGGAGGCTTGGCGACATCGCCCTCAAAGACCTCGAAAGCGATCCCGTTCAGGTCAGCATTCTGCCTTGCCAATTCGGTATTTTGGCTCAGCAGTTCTAATCCGGTGACGCGGATCCCAGGCACTCGCGCCGCAACACAAAGCGCCACGATGCCCACACCACAGCCAAGATCAAGCAGACTTTCGCCAGCCTTCGCAGGAATTGCGGCGGCCAAAAGAACCGGATCGACGCCTGCGCGGTAGCCGCGTTTGGGCTGTAAAAGCGTGAGCCGACCGCCAAGAAAGCGGTCCTCGGTCAACTCTTCATCATCTGAAATCATTGACTGACGGTCAGACCATTGTCGGTCAAGATGGTCCTTGCGCGGAACAAATCCTCCTCTCGGACCATCAGCCGCCGCGGCAGAATGCCGATGCTTCCTTCAAGGGCACTCATGTGGACGTCCAAGGGAAAGCACTCTATATCCTCACCTTGAAGGAGCGCGCAGGCAAACGCAAAATCGGCCGGGTTATTGGTGCGCATAAGCTCTCTCATAACATCGACGTAATTACAGGCCGACCGGCTTGTCGAGCAGGAACACGGAAAATTCATGGGTCTGGATACGGCCGCGGTAAAACCTCACGAACGCCTAAGCGTTGCTCTCGAAGAAGAGATGAACGCTGTGAACGTACTTATTCGGGAACGGATGGCATCGGAACATGCGCCGCGTATTCCGGAGGTGACCGCACATTTGGTCGAGGCGGGAGGCAAGCGTTTGCGTCCGATGTTGACGCTCGCCACAGCACGGATGTGCGGCTACCAGGGCTTGGATCATCTCAAGCTCGCCGCCACGGTAGAGTTTATCCACACCGCGACACTGCTGCATGACGATGTGGTCGATGAAAGCCACAAACGGCGTGGCAGACCCACTGCGAACTTGCTTTGGGACAATAAGTCTTCGGTTTTGGTGGGCGACTACCTTTTTGCGCGGTCTTTTCAACTTATGGTTGAAACAGGATCGCTTCGGGTACTCGACATTTTGTCCAACGCGGCGGCGACGATTGCCGAAGGCGAAGTGCTTCAGCTGACCGCAGCGCAGAACCTCGCCACCGATGAGGCGATTTATCTTCAGGTTATACGCGGCAAAACTGCGGCGCTCTTCTCGGCGGCAACGGAGGTGGGGGGCGTGATCGCCGGTGCGCCAGAGCCACAAGTCCGTGCCCTGTTTGAGTTCGGTGATGCGCTTGGTGTCGCATTTCAAATCGTCGACGATCTTCTGGACTATGGTGGCAGCAGCGCGGTGATCGGCAAGAGCGTCGGCGACGATTTCCGCGAACGCAAACTCACCTTTCCGGTGATCCGCGCAGTTGCCGCTGCAACACCAGAAGAACGTGCCTTCTGGTCCCGAGTGATCGAGAAGGGCGACCAGAAAGAAGGCGATCTAGAACACGCGATGGGTCTCATGGTGAAGCATGGTGCGCTTGAAGCGAGCCGAGATGAGGCCATTACTTGGGCGTCGCGGGCAAAGACAGCGCTTTCGGAACTTCCAGATAGCGACTTTCGCGCGATGCTTCTTGATCTGTCTGATTACGTCGTGTCGCGTGTCAGGTAACCGCCGCGGGCGCTGCGTGCACCCACCAGCCTGGCATTTTTGACAATTCGCGTGCCCCAGCTTCGGCTGGGACGCGATTTTCAAATATGCCAAAACAGGTCGCGCCTGATCCAGACATCCGCGCCATCAGACAGCCCGGTTGCCTTACAATCGCGTCAAGAACCTCGTGAATGGCTGGAGCGAGCGCGCAGGCAGCATCCTCCATATCATTGCGCTGCGTACTCAACCAATCGGCGAATTCAGACAGGTCTTGCCATCTCGGCAGAACAGGTTCCATCGGAGCATTCCGGCGCCGCGACATGGCAGAGAAAACCTTGCCCGTTGGCAAAGCAATGCCTGGATTGACCAAGAGCAGGAAAAAGTCAGGCAGCGTTGTGATGTCAGCAAGATGTTCTCCTATACTGCGCATACGCTGTGGTTTTGACATCAGACAAACCGGTATATCCGCACCAAGCGCGCTGATCTTGGCCAGCGGTGGCAAATCCGCGCCCGTCAGCTTTGTCAGCACACGGAGCGCCGCCGCTGCATCTGATGACCCGCCACCAATACCTGCTTCCATGGGCAGTGTTTTGTGGAGGTGGAAAGACACCCGCGGCAATGGCTTGATCAAAGCTGCGGCCTTCAGCACGATATTGGTCTCATCTTCGGGCACGCCATCGGCCAAAGGCCCGGTCACGCGCAATTCTGCCGGACCGTCGCACATCTCTGCGCGCACCCTCTCTCCGCAATCGGCAAAGACCACCAAGCTGTCGAGCAGATGATAGCCATCAGCCCGACGCCCCGTGACATGAAGCGACAGGTTGACTTTAGCCAGCGCGGGCTCTTCAACCCTCGTCAGCAACGGCAATGGGCTCTGCGCCTTCTTCTTCTAGGACAACATCAAGCCCAACTTCTAGCTTTCGGCGAATGCGCTCAGCCTCTTCCGGCTCTGGGTCAAAAGACAGCGCGCGACGCCACTGGAACTGCGCCTCGAGTTGGCGTCCGACGGCCCAGTAAACATCGCCTAGGTGATCGTTGATGATGGGATCGACCGGCATTAGTTCAGCCGCGCGCTCCATGTGAACCACAGCCTCCTCATAGCGCCCCAACCGGTACAGCACCCATCCAAGACTATCGGTGATATAGCCATCATTTGGCCGCCCGATCACCGCGGTCTCGATCATTTCAAGAGCTTCATCGAGATTGACCTGCAACTCGACCATCGAATAGCCGAGGTAGTTTAAAACCTGAGGCTGATCGGGTCGCAGTTCCAAGGCTTGACGAAAATCCCGCTCGGCCTCTTCCCAACGATCGGTGCGTTCCAGCGTGATCCCGCGCGAGAAAAACAGACCCCAACTATCCTCACCGGGCTCTCCGATCAACGCAATCACGCGATCATAAACGGGAGTCGCTTCTTCGAATTTTTCCAGCCGACGCAAAGTATCGGCCAAGGCAAGCTGCACGCCATAGGTTTCGGGATGAAGCTTGGCCAGTTGATTGAGCACTTCAACCGCGGCTTCCTCACGCTCGGCTGACAAAAGCGCGTCGGCGCGGCCAAGCTCGGCAGAAATAAAATCAGGGTCGTCCGCGGCAACGCGATCGTAGGTTTCGGTCGCAAGATCGTACTGTTCGAGCGAATCCAAGAGCGTGGCACTTAAAAGGATCGCATCTACATTTTCAGGATCGAGATGCTCTGCGATCCGGCTGTAAATCAGGGTGTAGCTCGGTGCCGCTTCGCCATAGAGCGCCCCAGCAACCGACAAAAACACCTCTGCAAGACCCTGTTTCGCAGTGGTGGCGATCTCGAAATCGACATTCTCACCGGCTTCGAGCTGATCCGCTAGATCCGCCATAACCGGCGGCGGTGTCGCGCCAAAACGCAATCCGATCAGGGCAAGAGCCTCATCATTGCGATCGAGTTGGCTCAGAACTTGCGCATGCGCGATGACCCCGCGGCGCGGCAGGACCAATTCTCCTTGCGCCTCCCCCGAGAGCAGCGCTTCAGCGCCTTCATAGTCCCCCGCCATCGCATGAGCGAGGGCCTTGTGATAATAGGCAAAGGAATGCAGCCCCTTCTCAGCCGCGACGGCATCGAATGCCTCAAAGGCGGCATCGGCATCCCCTTTTCCAATATGCGACCAAGCTTGCACCAATCCATCGATCAGGGGGCCAGCGTTCCGGCCGTCGGCATAGGCGGCAATAATGTCCTCATAGCGCTCTTCCGCGATTTCTCCGGCAACCAGCACCATCTCAGCGACTTGGCTTTGAGCCACGGTGCCCTGCAAGCGCCGCGCAACGGGCACAGCACGGTCGATCCACCCCATGGCCAAGTTGGACAGAACCACACTTTCCAGCAGCACCGGATTGGCATTATCAAGCGTCAGTGCGCGCGTGTAATACTCCACAGCGGCGGCAAAATCATTTTGGATGCCGGCCTGACGCGCTGCAAGGTAGGCCCCCGAATTGCTTCGCGCGTCGCCCGGTGTCGCACCAGAAATGGCAAGGGCTACAGCCGCCGCAAGAAATGATTTCAACTGCACAAGGGATCCCCTCAGTTAGATATGAGGGGGAGACTAGAGTTTCGCCCAGCGAGAGGCAAACGGAACCCGGTAATATAAGTAAATTTAGCCAGCCCCGTGCTTCACATATTCGGGTAGTTTGGCCCGTCGCCGCCCTGTGGTGTGGTCCAGGTTATGTTTTGTTTGGGGTCTTTGATATCGCAGGTCTTACAGTGGACGCAGTTTTGGAAATTGATCACAAAACGGATCGCACTGTCATCGTCTTCTACGAACTCATAGACACCCGCCGGGCAGTAACGCTGTGACGGCCCAGCATACGTGGGCAGATTGACCTCGACGGGCAGAGCGCTGTCCGCGAGTTTCAAATGCGCAGGCTGGCTCTCTTCGTGATTGGTGAAAGAGAAACTGACATTGGTCAGACGGTCGAAACTTAACACGCCATCGGGCTTGGGATAGTCTATCGGCGTGTGCTTATCTGCGGGCTCGGTTGCCTCAGCATCGGTTTTACCGTGTTTCATAGTGCCAAAGAGGGTCAAACCAGTGATGCTTGCGAACCACATTTCGAGACCACCAAGGCCCAACGAAGCTGCAAGCCCATACTTGGACCAGAGTGGCTTCACATTGCGTACCGGTTTGAGATCGTCGGCAATCACCCCTCTACGGACCTTGCGATCATAGGCTTTCAGCGTATCGCCAGCGCGGTCTTCGGCAATCGCCGAAGCCGCCGCATTTGCAGCTTGGATGCCGGACCACATGGCGTTGTGATTGCCTTTAATCCGCGGCACATTCACCAGACCCGCCGAGCAGCCCAAAAGTGCGCCGCCGGGGAAGGCGAGTTTGGGAATGGACTGCCACCCCCCTTCCGAGATCGCCCGCGCTCCATAGGCAACACGCTTTCCGCCCTTGAGCAGATCTGCAACCATCGGGTGATGCTTAAAGCGTTGAAATTCCATGTAAGGAAAGAGATGCGGGTTTGCATAGTTTAGATGCACCACGAAACCCACATAGACCTGATTGTTATCAAGATGGTAGATAAAAGAACCACCACCGGCATTTGATCCGAGCGGCCATCCCATCGTGTGGGTGACTGTGCCCTCACGATGTTTGTCGGGATCAATCTCCCACAGTTCTTTCATGCCGAGCCCGTATTTTTGCGGCTCACTGTCGGCATTGAGTTCGTACTTGGCAATCGCCTGTTTCGATAGCGAACCGCGCACGCCTTCAGACAAAAAGACATATTTCCCGCGCAGGATCATGCCAGGTTCGTAGGCGGGTCCGGGGGTGCCATCAGCCTCTAAACCGAACTCACCGGCAACCACACCTTCGACCTGCCCATCTTCGCCATAGACCAGTTCCGAGCATGCCATGCCCGGAAAGATCTCGACCTCCAACGCCTCGGCCTGTTCGGCAAGCCAGCGGCACACATTCCCCATGGAGACGATATAGGCACCGTGATTGCTCATCAGCGGCGGCATCGCCCAGTTGGGGAGACGCAGCTGACCCGAAGGACCAAGCACGTAGAAATTATCGTGTTTCACCGGCACGTTAATAGGGGCGCCTTTGTCTTTCCAGTCAGGGATCAGAGAATTGAGCGCTGAGACATCAAGAACCGCGCCAGAAAGGATATGGGCACCGACCTCGGAGCCTTTCTCCAGCACCACAACAGCCAGATCAGGGTTGATTTGCTTCAGCCGAATAGCCGCCGATAGCCCCGCGGGACCCGCGCCCACGATCACCACATCGACGTCCATCGCTTCGCGTTCGATCTCACCCATCCGCTGCTCCTGTGCCTAGCGCCTCAAACCGATGTTTGCGGCTTTGGGTCCTTGTGCTGCCTACCCGAGCGATTGAAGGAGGGTCAATTGCGACGCGGCGTTGCAGCAAGAGAAGCAAATAACACGTCTACATGGAAGGTCGAGAGCGACCGAAAGGCACCTGATAACAGCGTTAAACAGCGGGAATCGGACTTTAATTGCCGATTTTGCCTTGGAGTGCTTGCAAACCGCTCTGGCCTTTGGTCAAGATTTGTAATCTACCACAGGTTCCTGTGATGGAAGTCCCGCGCGATTAGCGCTCTGACCCACGAGCACCCATGGAAAAGATACCTATGACCCGCGTGGGCTACACCACGCTCGATGAAGAACTTAAAACACTCAAATCCGTGGAGCGTCCCTCGGTGATCGCAGCAATTGCCGAGGCGCGCGAACACGGGGATCTATCAGAGAACGCCGAGTATCATGCGGCGCGTGAAAAACAGAGCTTTATTGAGGGGCGCATCAAAGAGGTTGAGGCGATCCTGTCACGTGCTGAAGTGATAGATCCCGCGAGCCTTTCCGGCGCGATCAAATTTGGCGCGACGGTGAAGCTTGTGGATGAGGATACCGACGAGGAAAAGACCTACCAGATCGTCGGCGAGCCCGAGGCAGATCTGGAAAGGGGCAAGCTGAATATGAAGTCTCCATTGGCGCGCGCCTTGATAGGCAAAGAAGTGGGCGACAGTATTGAGGTGAAAACGCCAGGAGGAGAGCGCGCATATGAGGTCCTCGACGTCGCCTATTTGTAAGAGCATAGGTGTACCGTCTCCACTGACGACCGGGCCCAGGATCTGACATGATCGACCTCATCGCCGCCATCGTCCTTCTGGGCCTGCTCCTTTTGGCGGTATTTCTGTTGCTGCGGATGCGGAAACTCAGTGCCGAGGCGCGGGCACTCCGCAAAGAAATCGCAGCGATCCAGGAAAGTCAGAGAAACGTGGCCGCGTCTGCGAAAGGGACCCACCCTGTCGCGCAGCGCGACGTCCGCATATCTGCACGCAATTCCGCGCCGGCCAAACCCCCGGTGGCATCGAAGCCTTCAACTGCTGAGCCAAACGAATTTGCTGAGAGCGCTGCCACGAGCGATATTGCGCCAAGCCTGCCAAAATTCGGTGCCGCACGACGCGCAGCGGGCAATACTGGTCCGTCGTCCGCGCCGCTTGTCGGTCAAAGCCAGCTGTCGCTCTTGCCCGAGGCCGACACAACTCTGCCGCCTTTGCCCATCGATGTTTTGATCCAAGCGCTCCACTTTCCGCAAACCGAGGATGACACCGAAGGCTTCCGCGCCTTGCGCCGGGCGCTGAGAGATCACAAAGCGGCACAGCTGATTCAAGCCGCGCAGGACGTGTTGACGCTTCTGTCTCAGGACGGGCTCTATATGGATGACTTCCAGCCCGATCGGTCAAAGCCGGAGCTTTGGCGCCGCTTCGCTCAAGGTGAGCGCGGCGGCCCCATCGGCGCACTGGCCGGCATTCGTGATCGCGCAGCGCTCGCCATGACCGGCGCGCAGATCCGCGACGATGCGGTGTTTCGCGATGCCACCCACCACTTCTTGCGCCGCTACGACAAAACACTCGCCGAGCTTGAACCAACACTTTCCGATCAGCAGATAGCCATCCTAGCCGATACCCGTACGACACGGGCCTTCATGCTATTGGGCCATTCCATGCGGATCTTCGATTGAAGGATAGTAGCGCCGAGAACTGTGTTAGGCTCGGCCAAACCGGCTAAATCCCTCACTCCATCAGGTGTAGTGAAGAGAGTGTTTAGGCGCAGGCACCGTTGATTGCCGAAGGATGGGGGTGCTTCGCGGGTCGAAGAACGACCGGTGAGATGTCTGACCAGTTGTGTTTGATCTGCGCGCAGATGGCGCGTCCTGAGCCCTTCTTTCCGAGGTCTTACGACAAGCCACGCGTCGATGATGGGTGCGCGTTGAAGGCATTATCTTTCTCAATCGCAATGGGTTTAGCGTGGCGCAATGCGCCTGCAGCCTATGTTCCGCCTAAGTTGCTGTACAATCATTGGAAGCGCTGGAGCGACACGGGCCATCTTCGCGCGGACGAAGGCTGTTCTGGCCGCCGTACAACACGAAGAAAAATTTTCATAATCCATGTGAGCAAGTGAACGCCATGCGCTCGAATGAGCTTGCGCAAGGAGCCGAAGGCACAGCGACCAGCTTTGGCGTCCAAAAGGAGGTAAGCCTCTATGTGCCATTGGTGCCCGCGAACCGGAGCAGCGCGCTTTGGGGATCAGGTGGTCGAAAACACCCACTGCTCACAGCCCAAAACTGCCGAATGGTAGATAACGCACGGGGTCGCCAGGGCTGATATGTGCCGCATCATCGGGCAATTCTACCAGTCCATCGGCCCATGAAAGCCCAGAGATGCGCCCTGACCCCTCTGATGCAAAAACCTCCGCCGCGCCGTCGCGAGTGACACGTGCGCGCAAAAACTCCCGCCGCCCAGCTTTTTTGCGTTTCTCAAAGGCGGCCGGCAGCAGATATCCTTGCGGATCGCACCAGTGACCTCCAGCAATCATGGCCAAAGCGGGACGCGCAAATATCAAGGTGCAGACAAAAGCAGCGACGGGATTGCCAGGCAAACCAAAGACTGGCACGCCGTTCCAAAGGGCCAGCGCCAAGGGTCGCCCTGGTTTCAGGGCAATGCGCCAAGTTTGCAAAGCGCCGCTCTCTTTGAGAAGCGCTGAGACATGATCTTCATCCCCTGCTGAGGCCCCACCGGAGGTCAATATGGCATCTGTTTTTATCGCCGCGTCATCCAGCCGGGCCTGCAAAGCTGCACGATCGTCGCGTACATGCCCCAAATCCACAGACACGTAGCCCCATCGTTCCGCAATCGCTAAGAGCATTGGGCGGTTGGCGTCATAGGTCTTGGCCGGATCCTCTGTGCTGCCGGGTGCAGCAAGCTCGTCGCCGGTCGACAAGATGCCAACCCGAAGCCGTTCGCGAACCGCGAGTTCTGGCACGCCGAGCGCTGAGGCAAGGGCGAGATCGGCCGGCTTTAGTACGCGACCGACCGAGAGAGCTTGCTGACCCACCGCAATGTCCTCGCCCGCTTTGCGCGTATTCGCACCAGGTTTGATCGGTGCCTCAAAGGCCACCGCATGGTCATCGGCCGCGACATCTTCCTCTAGCACGACCGTATCCACACCCGCGGGCAGCAAAGCGCCTGTCAAAATACGCAGGGCTTTGCCCGGTGCGACAGTGTTTCGGTAGGGCGCTCCTGCAGCTGCGCGGCCAGTTAACAGCGGTAGCACTTGGCGCCCCGAGGGCCCCAGATGCGCTGCTGCAAAGCCAAAACCATCCACCGCCGAATTCGCACCTGGCGGGTTGGCACGGGCCGCGAAAACATCATGTGCCAAGACGCGACCCGCGCAATCCGGCGTTGGCAGCGTCTCGACCCTTTTGACTGGACCCAAAGCGCTTTTCAGATGTGCGAGCGCCACATCGACCGGAGTCCATTCGACCCCTTGAGGCATGGCGAAACAGTCGTTTTTTAACTGCGGTGGGGCGAGGTCAGGCCGTGCGGCCGCGCGCAGAAGCGCCTCTGCTCCAGCACCAAGAATCCACCCTTCCTCTTGTCTCGGGGCACCACTTGGGACGGCCTCCAGCAAATCACCGAGACTGCCCTCTTGAGACGCCCGGCAAAGGGTCTCAGCCAAAAGCAAGACCTGCGCCCGATCTTTGATGGTCTCGCCTTCGGCTGCCGCCTTTTTTCGGACCTCATCTGCCAAAAGCGACGGGAAAATCTCGGTCAAAATGATCGGAGCGGTATCCCAGGGTTGAAACGGCCAAACCGCGACGGCGTCACCAAATCGCTGGCGGAGCCGCGCGAGCATCGGCAGTCCCATGATAACTTGGGATCCCACCGCGCCAGTAGTGTAGAGTTTCCAGACCGAATGGGCCTGGGGCACTTGCTTTTCCGCGTGTCTTCGCTCAGCCAGACCATGGCCATGGCGCGCGCTGCCCTTCTCAGGAAGTCCGGGCAAATCAAGACCACGCGGCCGTGCCCAAAAAGGCCCAACACCGGCGAAGACCGAGTTGATCCGCTCTGCCAGCGCGAAACGGTTGTTTCGATTGTCTGACCCGTCCTCCACCTGCGCTGCAAACCAATCCCAAAGCGCCAGTGGGTCATCAGAGCCAGCAACCGCTTTGGCAAAACCCTCCGGATAGCCAAAGGCAAAGTCAAATCCCAAGAGCAATCGGGTTTTGGTCGCAAGCGCTTGGTCGCAAAGGGCGATCAACCGCGTCTCCGCGGCGGACCGCGTTCGATAATACTCTGCGCTAGTGGCAGCCGAAGGCTCTGAAAGTCCCAACCAGATCGCGTCAGCGCTTGGTTTTGCAGGTGTCGGGGCTGAGGCTGCTGACCAGTCCACCATGATGAAACGATCAAAGCCGCTCATAGATGCAACTCCGCCGCGATGAAGTCCATGATGCCATCGGTGTCTTCCAGCCTTAGATTGGGAACGCCGAGCCCCTCAATCGGTTGGTCAGAAGCCACGGCACGGATTGTGTCATCTTTAGGGGCGATCAAGGCATGCCCCGTTTCCGCCCGCCACGCCTCAATTTTAGGATGACGCGCAGCTTTATATCCCTCAACGAGCACCAGATCGACCGGGGACAATTTGCTGAGCAAAGCCTCCAACGGTGGTTCTTTGGCCTCGCGCAGCTCATGCATCAGCGCCCAACGATGGTCCGAGGCCAGCAGCACCTCTGTAGCGCCCGCAATTCGGTGACGATGGCTGTCGGTTCCGGGATGATCCACATCAAAGCTGTGATGGGCGTGTTTGACGGTCGACACTTTTAGGCCTTTAGCAGAAAAGGCGGCGACAAGCCGTTCCACCAACCCGGTCTTGCCCGCGTTTTTCCAGCCCGTCACGCCGTAGAGCTTCATCCCGCACTCTCAGCCACGCGACGCTCCGCCGCCATCAGATCTGCAGGTGTATTGATGTTGAAAAATGCACTCTCGTCGAAAGGCGCGGTGGCAGCGCCGTGCTTGTCCGTCCAGAGGACCACTTTGCGCAGGCCCGCATCGAGCGACCGACGCAAATCAACGCGCAGAGAGACAGGCCAAAGACCAAAGGTCGGATGGCGGATCAGCTTGCCCTCTTCATGCGTGCCAGCCAAAGCAATGGGCGTGTTGGTTTTTTCTGCCGCGCGCGAAAGACGGGCGACGAGATCCGTCGGGAAAAACGGCGTGTCAGCTGCCACGGAAACCACATGGCTAAAGCCCTCTTCCGACGCCCACTCCATCCCAGCGAGCACGCCCGCGAGCGGCCCGGGAAAGCCCGCGACCGTATCAGGCAGAACCGGCAATCCATACTCTGCAAAACGGTCGGCATCGCCATTGGCATTGAGCGCGAGCCGTCCAACTTGGCCCCCGATCCGGTCGATCACCCGGTCGAACAGCGTCACGCCGCCGAGGATCAGCGCGCCTTTGTCGCCGCCTCCCATGCGCCGGGCCTGTCCGCCCGCAAGGACCACACCGGCTGGGATCACGGGTAAATCCCTTCCACCGGCAAGAAACGAACTGCACCGTCCTGCCAGAAAATGCCGCAGGTCTTGAGCCCTGAACTGTAAAGTTCATCACTATGATCCCGCGATCGCATTGCAATAACCAGCGTCCCTAGAAGGTAATTTTCGCAGCGAATGGCGCGCGCATTTAACTCAGAAAGGGTGATGGGGTCTTCGGTTTCCGGGAGCCGATAAATCCCTGAAAAACACTCGTCAAAGCGGTTCGCTGCGAAGCGTGTGTCTCCCAATCCGCGGCTGGTTTCGTCGACCATGCCTTGAGCACAACCGTCCAAGCTACTTGTGATCGACCAGAGCGCATCGGCAAGCAGCCGCGCCGCGCTCGGGTTGGTGACAGGCACATCCAGATGGCTGGCCAAGCGATAAGTTCGAGGACCAATGGCGGCCTCTGCGATCAGACGCTGTTCGGTTTGCGAACGCTCCAAGGGCGCGATCCGGTCAAGCAAACCGGGCTGCGGTCTATCGTTATCCGCAAGCATCGCATCGCTTAACCTTAGGGCGGAAAGGCGCAGGCGCGCCGCCTGTTCGAAACCTTGTTCGACCGCAGCCACAGCTTGCGAAATCGCAGAGCGCTCCCGCGCTTGTTGGTTCAACCAGAGCGTCGCACCCGTACCGAGCGAGAAGCTTAAGACCGCGATCACCACCGGATGACGAAAGAGCGTATCGAGCAATTCGATCACGCGCGCGCGCCTTTGCGACTGTGACGCCAGTCCTCATCGGCCACAGTGTCCGGGTTTGCATCCCGGACCAACCTTTCTTCGCCCGAGAGGCAGACAAAGCGTTGTCCGCGGAGACGCCCAATCAGCGTCAGGCCCACCTCGCGTGCGATATCGACCCCCCAAGCCGTGAACCCTGATCTCGAGACCAAGGCCGGGATGCCCATCATCGCGGTTTTGATCACCATCTCGGAGGTCAGCCGCCCGGTGGTGTAAAGCAGCTTGTCCGCCGCAAGGACACTTTCGTCATACATCCAGCCCGCAATCTTATCAACGGCGTTGTGGCGCCCCACGTCCTCCATATAAACCATCGCTCGGGCGCCCTGGCAGAGAACGGTGCCGTGGATCGCGCCAGCCTCCAGATAGAGGCTCGGGGTGCGATTGATCTTTGCGGAGAGCGCGTAGATATCCGACAGCTTGACCGGCGTGGGGGGAAGGCTGAGACCTTCGAGACCTTCCATCATATCGCCAAAGACGGTGCCCACAGCGCAGCCCGATGTCCGCGTCTTTTTCTTCAACTTATCTTCGTGGTCGGTTTCCTCTGCGGTGCGGACAACAACCACGTCGAGATCATCGTCATGTTCAACGGCAGTCACCTGATCGCTGTCGCGGAGCATGCCCTGATTGCGCAGGAACCCGAGCGCGAGATACTCGGGGTAGTCTCCGATGGTCATGGCGGTGACGATCTCTCGGCTGTTGAGGAAAATTGTCAGCGGCCGTTCTTCGACCACCGCAATTTCGGTCTCGGTCCCGGTTTGATCGGTCCCTCTGATCTTTCGGGTGAGCCCAGGGCGAGAGGGATCGGGCGCAATCAAGAAATCGCCGATATCCATCAGTCGGGCCAATTGCGTCCCCTCCGTCGCTGGCATAACCATCGCTCCGAAAGTAAGGGTGCGCCATGACAAGAACCAGTCTGAAAACGAATTTTCTGCGCGGAATTCGGGACGGCGCCCCCTTTGTCCTCGTGATCGGCCCGTTGGGCATGCTTTTTGGCGTGATCGGCACCGAGGCAGGCCTGAACCTTGCGCAGGTGATGTCCTTCACCTTTTTTGTGGCTGCCGGGGCCTCTCAGATCGCGGCGATCAGCGTCCTGCAAGACAACGCGCCGGTGCTGATCGTTTTGGCAACTGCCTTGGCCGTCAATCTACGGATGGCGATGTATTCCGCCGCTTTGATGCCCTATTTGGGGGGCGCTCCGATCTGGAAACGGGCGCTTGCCGCCTATTTCCTTTTCGATCCCACCTATGCCTTGTCGCAACTGGAATATGAGAAGAACCCCAACACCTCCGTGAACATGAAGCTCGCCTACTATGCCGGGACAGCAGCCCTCAGCACCCCGGCATGGTATGTCATGACCTTGGCAGGCGCGCTGATCGGCGGCAAACTTCCCCATAGCATGGCACTCGATTTCGCGCTGCCGATTACTTTTTTAGCCGTCGTGGCGCCCGCCTTGAAGACCCTGGCACATCTGGCAGCAGCCGTGACCTCTGTGGTGCTGGCGCTGGCGCTTTCATGGCTTCCGTACAGCAGCGGTCTTTTGGTCGCCGCTGGATTTGCAATGGCCGCAGGTGCCGCAACAGAGATCGCGATGGAGAAACGGGCGTGAGCGGCGTCAGTCAGACCCAGATTTGGACGATCATCGTCCTGCTTGCGATCGGCACTTTTTTGATCCGGTTTTCCTTTCTGGGCCTGATCGGAGACCGCCCTCTGCCCCGAATCGTGATGCGACTTTTGCGCTATACACCGGTTGCAGTTCTGCCCGGTCTCGTCGCGCCGCTTGTAATTTTCCCTCATGCGACCGGCGGGCACCCTGATCCCGCCCGCCTGCTTGCGGCGGGCGCAACGATCCTGGTCGGAGTTTGGACACGAAATGCCTTCGCGGCGATCTGTGCGGGCTTTGCGGTGCTCTATACCGGTCTCGCGCTGATCAATTAGACCGGCTGCGACCCGCTGCTCAATCCAGCCTTTAAGCGTCTACAGCCCATAAAGTGCGCCAAACTTCGCCTCCAAGTAGGACAGCAGTGGCTCGGCCGCCGGCGCTTTGCCGGTGGCTTGCGTGATCAACGCTTCGGGTTCGATCACCGCGCCGTGCCGCTGCACTTTGTCCGCCAACCACATCAAAGCCGGGCTTGGATCACCCGCAGCCAGGTGATCATCGAGCGCCGGGATATCACGTTTCAACGCCTCATAAAGACAGCCTGCATAGAGATTGCCGATACTGTAGGTTGGGAAATACCCAAAGAGCCCGACAGCCCAATGCACGTCCTGCAAGCATCCGTTTGAGGGCTTGTCCACGGCTTGCCCAAAATCTGCCCGGAACCGGTCGTTCCAAGCGGCTTCCAGATCACTGACCTGCAAATCACCCGCGATCAACGCGCGTTCGAGATCGAACCGCAACAGCACATGAAGATTGTAGTGAACCTCATCGGCTTCTGTCCGAATGAACCCAGGATGGACTTGGTTGACCCGCGCATAAAAGACCTTCTTGGAGTCTGGCACAGCATCCCCAAAACGCGCGCGCATGCGTTCGTGAAGCCAACCGCAGAACGCTTCGCTGCGACCAAGCTGGTTCTCATAGATCCGGCTTTGACTTTCGTGGACGCCCATCGACGCCCCCTGGCCCAGCACTGTCAGCGCAAGCTTTGGGTCAACATGCTGTTCATATGTGGCATGCCCGGTTTCGTGCAGGGTCGAGTAAAGGCAATTGAACGGATCTGCCGCGTCGGTGCGTGTGGTGATGCGCACATCGCTGCCCGACCCAGAGGAAAACGGGTGCACCGCTTGGTCGATCCGTCCGCGCGAGAGGTCATATCCGAAGGCCTGGGCGATCTCTGTGGCAAGGGCCACTTGCTCAGCCTCGTCAAACTGGCCGAGCGTGCCGATCTCGAGGGGCTGAGCGGCCAAGACTGTGGCGCGCAATGCGACCAGACGCGGACGGAGCGCGCTGAACATCGCAGCCAAACTTGCTGCTGTGGCACCGGGTTCGTAGTCTTCCAAAAGTGCGTCATAAGCCGATTTGTCTTGCGCAACTGCGGCTGCCTCCTCGCGTTTCAACGACACAATCTCTGTCAGACGGGGTGCAAAAGCTTTGAAGTTATCCTCCGCACGGGCCGCAGCCCATTCGCCTTGAGAGATCGAAGTGACCCGCGCGATCTCTGCCGATAGTTTTGCAGGTAGTTTTGTCGCGCGCTCATAGGAGCGCCGGATCTCTCGCAGATGCGCTTGCGCCACGGGATCATCGAGAGAGCCCGCTGCGGCGAGCCATTCGCCAATCCGCGGATCAGATCGGCGTGCATGGAGAACGGAATCCATCGCAGCGGTTTCCTCTGAGCGCTGAGCAGCAGCACCCGTGGGCATCACCGTTTCCTGGTCCCAGCCGAGCCGTCCTGCGATCTGGCTGAGCGCCGTGGTGTCTTTTTGAAAGGCCAGAAGGTCCTCTAAAGCGCTCATGCGGTCTCTCCTATTGCACTGCCGGTCGGGTATTGCGCCAGGAAGCGCGCGCGCAGGATTAGGACCCAGAGCACCACCGCGCCGAATTGGTGCAGAATGGCGAGTTGCCACGGTGCGACATGCAGCACGGTCACGATGCCGATCACAACCTGACCGAAAAGCATCACCAGCATCCAGTCAAAGGCTCGGCGGACCGGCGGCAGCCCGGATTTGCGAGCTCTGTTCCAAACGATGATCCCATAGATGAAAAGAAGATAGCCCACCATGCGGTGCATGAATTGGACAAGCCCGGGGTCTTCAAAGAAGTTGCGCCAAAGCGGTATTAGAGAAAAAGGATCAGGAGGGAAAATGCCCCCAGACATCAGCGGCCAGTCGACATAGGTCCGGCCTGCATCGATCCCAGCAACCAGCGCGCCAATCAAGATTTGCAGAAACGCGAAGTGCAAAAGCCCTGTGCCCATCCCGAAGAGCTTGGCGTTGCGACCGCGCCGAGCGACCAAAAGATCGGCCTCGCTGCGCCCAAGCTTGAAGATGTACCAGGCAATGAAGCCCAAAATGATGAAGGCCAGGCCAAGGTGAACCGCAAGGCGGTAAGAGGCGACGTCCAACATCTCACCCTGTAATCCCGACGAGACCATCCACCACCCAATCGCGCCTTGCAAACCGCCCAGGACACCAATCCAGACCAATCGCGGCAGCCAGCCGGGAGGGACCTTTCGGGCGACTAAAAGCCCTGCAAGGCCAATGGCCCAGACCAACCCGATCACCCGGCCCAATTGCCGGTGCCCCCATTCCCACCAATAAATGACCTTGAATTCCTCCAAGGTCATGTCGCTGTTTTGCAGCTCAAATTCGGGGATCTGCTTGTATTTTTCGAATTCCGACTGCCAGCTTTCGACCGAAAGCGGCGGGATTGCGCCCGTCACTGGTTGCCATTCGGTGATCGACAAACCGCTATCGGTGAGCCGGGTCAGCCCGCCCACTGTGATCATCAGCACCACCAGCGCAAAGAGCACCATCAGCCAAGCGCGCACTGCACGACGGCCTGTGGCAAGCCCACGGTCAATCAAGCCGCCTTCGGGTTTCACGTCTGGCGTTGTGGTCTCGCTGACCTCTTCGAAAATGCTGCGTCTGGACTGGCTCATGGGATCCCCGGTCGCTAACTGAGACGGGCGGAACCTAGGGCGGGCTAGGGGTCTCTGCAAGAGCGTCACGCTTAGACCAGACCAATCTGCACCGTCGTCAGCTTCGGGGCCTTTAGACTGGAAGTGTGGGGCCGTAGCGATACAACCGAGCGGCATTCGCATGGGTTTTCCTACGCAATGGGGCCACAGCCGCGGCAGCGACCTGATCCAAGCGGTGTCCTTGCAACGCCGCGGTCATCGCAGCCTCGGTTGCGCGTCCAAAGGCAGCCGGTTTTTCGGCCACCATGCGCAAGGTTTCAGTGGCATGGGTGTTCCAAAACCCCGTCATGCCCAATAGACGCATGGCTGCGACCGCCTGGGTTTCGCGCGTGAGCATGGCGCATTCAAATGTCAGCGCACACAGGTCGATGGTTGCCGCGAGAGGCAAGGGCAATGATACGTCTCGATCCATCGAGCAACCTTTCTGTGCAACCACAATGAGTCGGGCAAAGGGTACTTGAATTGCTGCGGCGCAGAAAGTTTCGCAGTGTCACAGGTAGAGGACCGAGATGGCAACGCCAAACCATCAGCGTTGCCCGTTGCTCTGGCTCAGCTTTCTTTCGGCTTCGGGCTGGCCTCGGGCATGGACGCTGGTTTTGCTGGGGTGCGACGACGGCGCGTCTTAGGCTTTTCAGCCGCTGCTGTCGCAGTTGGTGCCTTGGGGCTTGCCGCTTTTGCGGGTGCGGTTTTCGCGGTCGGTTTTCGCGCAGGCGCTTTGCGGGTCGCTGGTTTCTTTGCAGGCGCCGGGGCCTCTGCTGGGACAACCGGTGCTGGGGCTGCTTTCGTCGTGGTTTTCGCAGTAGCGGGACCTGCGGCGGCTTTGGTTTTGCGGGGTGCCGTCTTTGCTTTTGGGGCCGCCGGAGCCTTGGCTTCTTTCACTGGGACGTCGACAACGGCAGCGGCTTTAGCCTTCCGTCGCCGCGGGGCGGGCTTTTTCGGGGCCTCGACAACGCCGCCTTCAACAGTGCGCAGGACCGGTTTGCTCGCGGGCTTGGGTTTCGGCGCTGGCTTTGCCGCAACTTTTACGCTCGGCAGCTGGCCCGGCTTGGCGGTCACCTGTGCCCCGTAGGAAGTCGGCAGGCTGTTCATCGCCTTCATCGTAACCATTGCCATGTCCCAGCCGGGCATCATGCCCATCATTTTCTCGGTCATGAACATTTGCGCTTGAGCAGTACGGAACCAAATATCCATGCCGTTGCGCCAGAAATCTACAGGGGTCATCATCTCACTCACTTTCATCATATCTTTTTTCCCCGCTCCAAGAGGTCTCGCGGACCAGCCGCAGAGGTTTGCCTGCATTATTCGAGGGGTCCCATAACACTTTGGTTGAACCCGTAAACTGTCCTATTGCCGCGGAGCGGCACAAGCCGCACCTCACGGGTTTGTCCTGGCTCGAAGCGCACCGCAGTACCCGCAGCAATATCGAGCCTTAGGCCCCGTGCCGCCGCACGATCAAAATCGAGCGCAGTATTGGTTTCCGCAAAATGGTAGTGGCTGCCGACTTGAACCGGTCGGTCACCAGTATTGGCGACTGTCAACACTTTGACCTCGGCGCCTTCGTTCAGAACCAGATCGCCTGCTGCGGTTATCACTTCACCTGGGATCATAGGGTTTCCTCTTTAATCAACGGACGGGATGGTGAACCGTCACCAGCTTGGTCCCATCCGGAAAAGTGGCTTCGACCTGCACATCGTGGATCATCTCTGCAACACCCTCCATGCACTGTGCCGCTGCCACCACATGGGCGCCGGTTTCCATGAGCTCTGAGACACTTTTGCCATCGCGCGCGCCTTCGACAACGAAATCGGTGATCAAGGCGATGGCTTCGGGGTGATTGAGCTTCACCCCCCGCTCAAGCCGCGCCCGCGCCACCATGGCCGCCAGGCTGACCAGTAGCTTATCCTTTTCGCGTGGTGTCAGGTTCATTGCCCTGCTGTCCTTGTCGTCACTATCAGTTCACATCTGCCAGACTCGCGGCAATGCGGCACCGCTGAGATACTCTAAGACCGCCGAAACCGTGCGCCGTAGTGGAAAAGCATCCCCAGCAAGCGCCCGCATCACAAGCCGTCCATCCCATGCCGATGCCGCTGCCTCGACCCCGTATGCGACACTGTCGAGCAAGCGCCGCAAGGGTTCAAGCCGTGTTTCCGCATCAGCTGCGACCAATATGACGCTCGCAATCGCCCGCGCCGGCCCAAAGCGGGCGGGATCTTTCGCGTGGCGCAGGTCACCATCGTTGAGCATCAGGGGCTCAATCATAACCGGTGCTCCATCCCTATGAACGGACCTTACATCGCGAAAGCGAAGCTTGCTTAGCGTTTCCCCCATCGCGGCACGCCCCAACACAATGGTTTCGCATGTTAGACAACGGGCGGTTGAAGCGAGATCGATCTTGGTTTTCCGTGTCAGAGAGGCAGCCTCAAACACGATTGTTTCTTGTGGCAACCAGGCGAGTTCGGCGTTCTCCGACACGCATATATTCACATCCAGCTCAGCCGGAGCCGTGCCCTCAAGGCTGCTATAGGCGCGTTCTGCGGCCTGAGTGGTCGCTACCACCCGGGCGTTCGGCCCGATCTCTAGGTGGTAGCTTAGTCTGTCACCGCCCGTCAGACCGCCCGCAGTGTTCAAAAAAACGATCTCCGGGGCACCACCATGCACCCGCGGCAACATCGCCTTCGCAGCTCCGCTTTGTGCGAGCCGAGACAGTTTTGTTTTACCCTCTTGGCTCTGCATCGATACCATCGCCGCCCCTCGCATCCGCTGATGCACAATAGGGGCGTCAGGCATATCGCAGTGGGTCATGTGGATCGCGGGCGTCATTCAACGCAGAACATCAAGCCCGTTGGCACCATGCAAGGTCGCCACCTCTCGCCTGAGCCTGTGCATGCGAAAGAAGCAAGCGTTGCACAAAAAAAGGGCGGCAGGTGCAGAAAAATCCCATCTGGTCCTTGCTCTGTTCATTGGCTAAGCCGAGCGCATGACCGATACATTAACCATCCAACGGCCCGATGACTGGCATCTTCATCTGCGCGACGGCGCTGTGATGAAAGCAGTTCTCCCAGAAACCGCGCGACATTTCGGGCGCGCACTTGTGATGCCCAACCTCGTTCCGCCGGTGGTCACTGCCCAAGATGCAGCCGAATATCGTGACCGGATCCTTGCGGCCAAACCAGACAGGTCGACGTTTCGCCCGGTCATGACGCTTTATCTCACCGAAGACACCGATCCTGTGAATGTGCGAGCCGCGGCAGAGATTGGTCTGATCCGCGCAGTCAAACTCTATCCTGCCGGAGCGACCACAAATTCAGCTTCCGGCGTGCGTGATTTCTCCAAAATTCGCCGTGTGCTTGAGACCATGGCAACGCTTGGATTGCCCCTTTGTGTGCATGGCGAGGTTACCGATCCAGAGATCGATATCTTCGATCGGGAAAAGGTCTTTCTTGACAGAGTGCTCGCACCCATTCGCCGCGACATTCCCAAGTTGCGCGTTGTGCTAGAGCATATCACAACCAAAGACGGCGTGGATTTCGTGAAAGATCAAGCCGAAGGCAGCATGGGGGGCACAATCACCACCCATCATTTGATCATCGACCGGAATCACTTGCTGGTGGGTGGGATCAGACCGCATTACTATTGCCTTCCGGTTGCCAAACGCGCCCTCCATCGCGACGCATTGGTGGACGCGGCCACATCTGGCAATCCGAGGTTTTTCCTCGGCACCGACAGTGCGCCTCATACCGATGAGAACAAAGAAAGCGCTTGCGGTTGCGCCGGGGTTTTCTCCGCCACCAACACGCTCTCTTGTGTTGCAGAAGTGTTCGATCGGGAAGACGCCTTGGACAAGCTCGAAGCCTTCACCTCGCTCAACGGCGCCCGCTTTTACCGACTAGATCCGAATCCGGACCAGATCACCCTGAAAAAGGGCAAACCGGTCGCCTACCCCCCTAAAATCAAATCCAAAAATGGCCCGATCACCTTGTTCGATCCGGGCTTTCCGCTCCATTGGGAGGTGCTCTCATGATGCCATCAAGTTTCCCGCCCGAAGCAGAAATGGCACGGCTGACCGCGCGGGCGCTGCTCGAAGCCAAAGCGGTGCATTTCAACGCCAGGGAACCCTTTACGCTTTCCTCGGGTCTGCCTTCCCCCACCTATATCGATTGCCGAAAACTGATATCTTTTCCGCGGATCCGGTCGATGTTGATGGATTTCCTCGCTGCAACTGTTTTGCGAAAAGCCGGGATGGAGGCGTTCGACACTGTAGCGGGGGGCGAAACCGCAGGCATCCCTTTCGCCGCTTTTGTTGCTGAAAGGCTCGCTCTGCCAATGACATATGTGCGCAAAAAGCCCAAAGGCTATGGGCGCAACGCCAGGATCGAAGGCGTCATGGGGGAAGGCGACCGCGTGCTTTTGATCGAGGACCTGACCACCGATGGTGGCAGCAAACTAAGCTTTGTCGATGCGATCCGCGAAACCGGTGCAAACTGTGCGCATACCGCAGTGGTTTTTTCCTACGGTATTTTCCCAGAAGTCACCAAAACGCTCGGCGACCATGGTGTGACGCTCCATAGCCTTTGTACTTGGCATGATGTGCTGGCCGAAGCGCGCGCGCAGTCTGCATTCGATCGCGTGACACTTGATGGCGTTGCTGCCTTTCTCGTCGACCCCCGCGGCTGGCAGGCAGAGTATCAAGACAACAACTGATCCACGTTGCCCGGGGCGGCAGGGCCCCAGAGCTGGCCCGCGCCAGGACTGGGGAGAAAAGTCTCCGCTGGTCGTCAGACCAGCGACCTCTAAGGTCGCGTATCGACGGGGCTCACACGCCTTCACGTGAAAGGTGCATCGCGAAAATACTCAGCTACTGGCTCGCGCGTTGTCGCTCAATCTCCCGCCAGCGGCGAACATTTGCATTGTGTTCGGCCAAGGTCTCTGCAAAGGCGTGTCCGCCTGTGCCATCAGCCACGAAAAAGATAAATTCGCTTTCAGCAGGGTTCAGTGCCGCCTGAATCGCAGCGGCCCCAGGGTTGGCGATGGGCGTTGGCGGCAAGCCCTCAATCACGTAGGTGTTATAGGCGGTTCTTCTGCGCAACTCGCTTTGGCGAAGACCCCGGCCGAGCGTGCCCTCGCCATTGGTGATCCCATAGATCACCGTTGGGTCGGTTTGCAGTCGCATACCTTGGTTCAAGCGGTTGACAAAGACAGAGGCAACCAACGGGCGCTCCTCGGAGACACCAGTTTCTTTCTCCACGATGGAGGCCAGGATCAGGGCCTCCATCGGATCGCTCAACGGCAGTCCCGGCTCACGTGAGGCCCAAGCCGCAGACAAAACCTCTTGTTGTGCCAAACGCATGGCGTCTACGACGGCTTCGCGATCAGTGCCCGCAACGACCTCGTAACTGCCCGGTGCCAAAGTCCCCTCAGCAGGTACCTCTGCCATGGCACCCTCGAGAAACTCAGCCTTCGCCAACCCGTTGATCGCCTGCCAACTTGTAGCCCCTTCGACAAGTGTCACACGCAGCCGCCCGAACCCGTCCTCCAAAAAACTCTGATAAACGGCAGGTTCTTCCTCACCAGGCGTGAAGCTCGCCAGTTCGACGAAATCGCCGCTGCTCGGGTCAAGCTCGCGCAGCTCATATTCAAGCTCATTCACCCCGATCCGATAAGTCAGTTCCCGCCCACAGGTGCTTTGCCCCGAGCCCGTTACAAGGTCGACGATCTGAGCCATCGAAGCCCCAGGCGGGACCAAGAAATTTCCTGCCTTCAGATCTGGCGCGCGACCGCCATAATCCGCTCCGAGGCGAAAAATCATCGGCGACGACAGAGCACCCTGTTCAGACAAGTGATCGGAGACATCCTGCATGTTCCCGCCACGCGGAACACTGACACAAATGGCCTGAGTAAATTCCTGCGGCGCGCTGTAGCGGTTTTGCCCCCATGCCACCACGATGCCAAGGGCAAGAAGGGCAACAATGAGCAGCGTAATGGTGTTTGAGGCAAGCGAGCGCCACATCAGGCCGCAACCTTCGCAAGGATCAGAGACGCGTTGGTCCCGCCGAACCCGAAGGAATTCGACAGCGCGATACTGATCTCTCGCTCTCGTTTCTCATTGGGGGCTAGGTCCAATTTGGTTTCGACCGCAGGGGTGTCTAAGTTTATGGTGGGCGGCGCCACTTGATCGCGGATCGCCAAGATCGAAAACACGGCTTCGATTGCTCCTGCTGCGCCCAACAGATGCCCCACTGATGACTTGGTCGAGGAAATTGTCGCTTTCCCTGCGTCATCCCCCAAAAGCTGTTCCACCGCCGCGAGCTCAATCGTGTCCGCCATCGTGGAGGTTCCATGGGCGTTGATGTAATCGATCATGCCAGGCTGGATACCCGCGCGTTTCACCGCCGCTTTCATCGAACGTCTTGCACCATCGCCGTCCTCGGACGGAGCCGTGATGTGAAAAGCATCGCCTGACATGCCATAGCCGAGTATCTCGGCATAGATTTTGGCACCGCGATTCAGGGCATGCTCGTAATCCTCCAGCACAACCACCCCGGCGCCCTCGCCCATCACGAAGCCATCACGATCAATGTCATAAGGGCGACTGGCTGTTTCTGGCGAACTGCCGCGTTTTGTGGAAAGCGCTTTGCAGGCGTTAAACCCGGCAATCCCGATCTCACAGATCGCCGCCTCAGCGCCACCCGCCAACATGACATCCGCATCGCCCCATTGGATGAGACGCGCCGCATCTCCGATGGCATGACACCCTGTGGAACAAGCGGTGACGACCGAATGGTTGGGCCCCTTAAACCCATACCGGATAGAGACCTGGCCGGAAACCAGATTGATCAACGCGCTCGGGATAAAGAAAGGCGACACCCGACGAGGACCCTTATCGCGCAAGGTGATTGAGGTTTGCGCGATCGTGTCGAGTCCCCCAATGCCTGAACCAATCATCACGCCGGTGCGTTCGCGATCTTTCTCATCCTCTGGCATCCAGCCGGAGTCGCGCACGGCCTCATCGGCTGCCGCAAGACCGTAGAGGATAAAGTCGTCAACTTTACGCTGCTCTTTGGGCTCTAGCACTTGATTGGGATCGAAAGTCCCCTCACTGCCATCGCCGCGGGGTATTTCACAGGCATAAGTGGTCGCCAAATGACCAGCATCAAAGCGCGTGATCGTTCCCGCGCCGGACTGTCCGGCCAATAGCCGCGTCCAGGTTTCCTCGAAGCCATTGGCGAGAGGGCTCACCACTCCCAATCCTGTGACGACGACACGACGCATGCTCCGCCCTTTCCATTGATTGCTTTTTTGCTTCCTGCCAAGGCCTGATAGCTCGGTCCGGCAGGCAGGGGCAAGATGTCGAGGCAGTTGCGCGCGATTTCCGCTCGCATCGCGTGGCACAGTTTGCTAGAGCGCATCGGGCTTGGCGAACGCAAGCATGCGGGTGTGGCGGAATTGGTAGACGCACCAGATTTAGGTTCTGGCGCCGCAAGGCGTGGGGGTTCAAGTCCCTCCACCCGCACCATTTCTTTTTTTGTTGAATTCAAGCCCTCTAACACCTTGAATGGTAACGTGGTTTCTGCGGTTCGATAAGTTTGCTCGAAGCTCGCCTTTGGTGCGCCGGTTTTCTCGATACGCCGCGTGATCGCGGCGCGCTCGAGCTCCATTTTCTCCACGCGGGCCTCGTAGGCCTGGACCAGCGCCGGGCTGTCAGCGTCCACGAGGCGGTCGAGGATTTGGGTGATCTTGCGCTCCAGCGCGGTGGCATCTCGCCGCAAGGTAGTGGTGGTCTGCTTCACATCCGCCAGGCGCTGATCCCAAAGGTCTCGCAGCATCTCGAAGGCCAAGGCGAAGAGCTGGGCTGAGGGGCGCATGCGGGTGAGGAGATCTTCGAACTCACCTTCGATCCGGTCGCGGCGGATGGACTTGCGGTAGGAGACGCAGCCCTTCGTGTCACAGAGATAGTAGGGATAGCGCTTGCTGCGGCCCTTGGACCAGCAAGCGGTGAGCGGGTTGCCGCAATCGGCGCAGCAGACAAAGCCGCGCAGGGGGAAGTCGTGGTTGAGGTCTTTGCGGACGGGCGCGCGGGCTACGCTCTCGCGGCGGGTGCGGATCGCCTGCCAGGCCTCAACGCTGATCAGCGGCTCATGCTTGGCGGGGATCAGCTTCAGGTGCCAAGGCGGATAGGTGATGAACCCTGCATAGATGGCACGGTCCAGCAGCTCTGGGGCACGTTGCGGATGGATCTCGCCAAAGCGGTCCTTGGGGAAGAGGTCCGTGGTCTCGAGAAAGCGCTTCACTTCGAAGGGCGTCTCGAAACGGCCGGAGGCATAGCCCGTGAGTGCTTCGCGAATGACCCCAGCGGCGGGTTCACGCGGGACCAGGATTTTGCCATGTTCGGGCTGCTTCTCAAAGCGGTAGCCGAGCGGTGGATAGAAAGACCAATAGCCATTCATCATCCGCGCCCGCATTCGGTTGATGGTTTGTTCGCGGTTTTTCTCGCGGTGATGCTGGGAGACGCTGGCGAGCATGTTCTCCACGAGCATGCTGTCGCTGTCTTCACCGAACTCGATCGACGGGCTGACCAGCTTGGCACCGACGGAGCCGATGGCGGAGCGCAGCGCGATATGGGCCTCGATCCCCCGGGCCAGGCGCGAGATGTCCTCAATGATGACGGTGTGCTCCTTGGCGCGGCGTTTGCGCAGCCAGGTGAGCATGGCTTTCATACCAGGGCGGTCGGTGAGCCCGCCAGACACGCCTTCGTCGCGGAACACCTCCACGACGTGCAGGCCCTTGTAGCGCGCAAACTCACGACACCGGGTCTCTTGGCTGGCGATGCCATCGCCCTCCGCCACCTGGCGCTGGCTGGAGACGCGGGCGTAGATCACGGCGCGACGCAAATCGGATGTGGTCATGGCTTTGCCTCCTTGTCGGGGTTGGGGGTCATGGGGGACAGCGCGTCAGTCGGCTGGCTTGCCCGATCATAGTCTAGCATGAGCGGCGGCGCTTTTGCATCTTCTGGGGCCGGTTCTGAGCGCAGATGTTGGACGCAGTCGGTTCCAAAGGCCCGGTCCACAAAGCTTTCTAGGGTGCGCCACAGGCTGTGGACAACGTCCCGTTTGGTAGGCTCGGGCAGGTCCAAAGCGTCGAGATGGCGGCGGTATTTGTCAAAATCCGGCTGCATGAGATCGGGCCTCTGGGTGATTGGTTGAGAAATTGCGCCGCCTTCGGGACGACCCTTGGGGCCTAGCGCGGCGCCGGCGCGCGGCGCGGCTTTCGACGGCTTTGCCGGTTGAAATCCTCAGACGGCTCCGCGGTGTCTTCGTCGATCGATGACACTTGTTCTGGTGTCGGCTTGGCGGCCTGGCGCATGTCACTCGTCTTGCTGTAGGCAGACCGCAGAAGCTCGGAAAGCCGCAGGAGATCGACACCTACAAAAGATGTGGCGTCAGACAGCCTCCCCTCTTCATCGCGGAAGGTTCGCGAAGCGGTGACAGCATAGTAGGTGCCGTTGGCCCCGTTGTTCTCCCAGATACTGACCCGAATGGGTCCATCACTGAGCGTGAGAACGGGCGGTGCGTGTTTGTTGGTCATAGGATAGTCCTTTCTGTTGGGGTGAAGCGAAGGCACAGATCAGCGGACCGAGATCGGGCCCCGACAAAGACGATCAGAGACATCAGCGCGGGGGGAGCCACACGGAGCTTGGTGTCAGCGATGTTGGGAGATCTCGGCCAGCGCAGTCTGCAGGCCTTCAGTAGGACACAGCAGATACACTGCGCCCGTTGATGACATCACACTACGCGAAAAACATCGCAAAAACAAGAACAAAAAGCGAACACGCTCTTGGCCTGTCAAAGCGGCAGACCGTTCAACCGTTGGTCTATGGCGGTTTCCACTGCTGTTTTGACACGAGAGAGATGGCGGATCTCGCCGAACATCTGGCCGCCATCATCCTCGGCCGAGTGGGTTCGGGAGTGAATACGGAGAACCGCGATACGACTGCTCAGGGCGATGGCGAGGACGGGCGCGGCGATCAAAGCGGCTTTCTCGACATCATAGAGGTAGGTCCAGAAAGCCCAAGTGATGCCGAACATGCCAAGGGCGATGACTAGGACGAAGGCCAGGAGCGGTTGGCGCAGGGTGACCGAGTCCACACGGCGCAGATCATAGGCCCGACGACGGGTTCGCAGCAGGGTCTCGGTCACGCTGGTGCGACCACGTTCATACAGTACATCGCTCATGACAAGTCCGCCCCGAGGCACGCAGCCTTGTACTGGGCCATCTCAACCGGAAAATCCGCGACCGTGGGTGGCGTGAAGAGCGTCATGGAGCCTGCGAAGAGAGCCCAATCCGTCCGATCCGCTTCGATCGCGCGGCGCGCTTGGCAAGAACACGCTGTCGGTGCTGCCGCAATGCGGGCTTCGGCGCGGCGCTCCATCTCAGCTTTGGCGGCGTCTCGTTTGGCGTAGTATTCGGCCTTTGCAGCTGCCAACGCTGCTTGATGGGCATTCAACAGTGCGTCGTAGGTCGGCCCACCAAAGAGGTTGGTGATCAAGTCGATCCCTTCTCGAACATCATTAATGCCACGCGCGGCAGCAATCCCAATCTCGGAATTGCGCAGTTCGGCCGGCATTTTGGGGAGCTTGAGTTCGTCCGCCTCAAACTGGCGTTCCGCTTCGGCGAGCAGGTTTGCTTCGCAGGGGGCGCGATAATGCGCCTCAAAAATGCGTTCGCCGAGTTCCGGGGCAAAAGCGAAGTATGTCACCGCTGCATAGACCGCACCGCCGATCACCACGGCAGGCGGAAACAGCTCAGGGATATGCTTGAGCATGAGAGATCACCAGTTTTGTTGAGATGTGCATTGTTGGACGCCC
Source organism: Pseudomonadota bacterium (assembly GCA_038751255.1). Taxonomy (GTDB): domain Bacteria; phylum Pseudomonadota; class Alphaproteobacteria; order Rhodobacterales; family Rhodobacteraceae; genus JANSYP01. Next base: position 1,859 of record JBCDGN010000034.1, on the reverse strand, counting down.
AAGGCTAGCTTCGGAGCCTTTGAGCAGTTTTTCACCACCAACGATTGGATTGACGCGGTTGTGCCTCGCCGCCCGGCCAACCTATGAGCACGCTTCGCCACAGATTGACCAGATAGCCGATACGCGAAACCAGCGCCCTATCGCGGCGGCGGTAGCAGGCCCACCACCTCAGAGCGCGGCGCAGGAAGCAGACGCTGTTCAATCTCCTCCGAGCATCGCAACCGAGCCAGTTCCGCTTCAAGCTGAGCGATCTTCTGGTTTGCTTTAAAAAGCAGCCGAGACAGGCGTTGAATGACACGGTTCAACCGTGTGACCCGACCTTTGCCAGAATATATCACAAAAATACACCGCAGATTACTGAGCGTGTCAACGCGATCGTTATTCTGAGCGATAGGAATGCTAGGGGTGATTATTTTATCATGTTGGCAGCACAGAATTACAGAAACCTCATCTACATAAATTTGATAGCGTTTCAGAGCAAGCACACACTTATTACAATTAGAAGCTCTTTTCCCTCTACTCGGTTTTTTCATTTCAAATCTCCCTTTCTTGATGTGTGCCAATTCGTAATCCAGCAGTTAGAGCCGCAGTGTGCGAAAGGTTAGGTGAGCTCAAATCCCAATCCACTGATTGCATCTCCGATAAGAGATTTTTTGATATCCCCCGATGGCCCAGAGCTCGACATTCCCGTACTACACGGGCGTGGCGCAATCGCAGAACCGCTTCAATTAGACGAATCTGTAGCTGATTGCGAAAACTTCTACTAACCCGCTCAAAGGGCATTTTGATAGTCCGAGCCGGATCATTTCGAAAGGCGATATCAAGGAGAGCTTCACCATTTTCATCAATGGTTGTAATATCCAATTGCTTAGATATACCGCCATTGACTAGATTAATTGCACACGAGTTCCCTTCACGTTTTTTATAGTGCCCATTTAGCACTAAGTTCAAGGCAGCGGGTGCCGACCCACTCTCCCGAAACCAGCACTCTGACGTCTCTTCCACAAAAGCAACGCAACGCAGCTTCCTTCGCGAAGGAGGAAGACGCTTATATCCACAGATCTTCATATTTTTTCTCCGCGTTAGCGGAGCGGCCGCTCCTGAGTGATCAGGCTTTGCACCGCAGATCCTAGTGCTGGCTCAATTAGCCATCTTAATTGAGTACTAGTACATATGAAATAGCTCTGGGAAATCTGGGGAACCTTGAAGTATTCGATTAAAAACAATAATTACGCTAAGATTAAACTAAAATGAGTGGAAGACGGACTTCATGGTATTCAGTGTCAGTAACGCAGGAAGTAGAAGGCGGACGCGAAACTCGCACGACGTCATGGTTTGGCTCTTCAGGAACGCTTTTACATCGGGAGGACGGGCCTGCATATACAAAGGAAGCCAAAGTTAATGGTATGGCGATTGAAGAGGGGTACTTTTATCATGGAGTGCGGCATAGAAGTGACGGACCTGCGAGAACTATATTTATGGGGCCTTACACTAGATTGGAGTGGTACTTAAATGGTCACCTTCATTGCGAAACGGGCCCTTCAATACTCTTGTTGAAAGAAGGCCTTAATCGGCCAATAATTGAGGAGTGGTTTAAAGATGGTGTGCGCTTTCGGCAAGGTGATTATCCAGCAAGGATTGAAAGGTCGGAAAGCAGCGGTTTTGTGATTGTAGAGAAGTATTTCTTAAACGGTCTAGAAGGGCGTGTTGATGGTCCCTCTGACGAGACCCCGATGGCGCAGCCGTCCCTTATGTAAGCATCGTGTTGCTCGCGATGGAAGGCTGATCTAGCCGGAACCTCCAGACAGTGGAGGCCAGATCGGTCGAGGCGATTGTTTCGGGGGCTGGCGGTCGGTATC
>JBCDGN010000033.1:0-36797 GCA_038751255.1 Pseudomonadota bacterium | reverse complement strand
CCATAACCGCGCGGCATTTGCTGCGCCAACACCCTCTCCTTCAGGATGTGGCTGAGGATGATAAGCGCGCCGTAGAGGCGCGCCTTGTTCAAGCCTGTTCAGTCAAAGACCTGTCCGAACTAGTGTTGGACGGTCTTGATTATAAAGGCAAAAAGCAGCCACGAATGACTGCGAATGGACGCTGGATCTGGCTTGGGCGACTGTTTGAGGAGCGCGCGGTCCGTGCGTTGCACATCGACGAAGTTCAGCACTTGAATGCCCGCAGCAATGGCGAGCAACAAGGGTTGTGTGATACATTCAAGGCACGGCTTCAGCATCCCCGCTGGCCCGTGCCGCTCGTCCTGACGGGCCTATCATCTTTTGCACAGACCATCGGTGCGGATCACCAACTCGCCAGACGAGTCACTGTGTTCGAAATCCCACCGCTGGCTATGGTCGAAAGAGATCGTAATGCAACGCGGGACGCGTTGGACCATCTGCTTACCCTTGCAGGCCTTGAAAAAGGAAAGGGTCTGAAGCGAATAGAGTTCTGTCATCGCCTCCATGTAGCCGGATGCCGCTTTCTTGCGTCCGTATGCGAAGCTATCTGCGATGGGATCGGGATAGCACTACTTCACGGTTCTTCAGAACTCGAAGTCAAACACTTTGCCGACGCCTTTCGAAAAAGATGGCAAGTCGCTGATGTATTTAACCCTTTCATCGCTCAGGACTTCCACGGCATCGACGTGCGGACGTTCAAAAAAGTGACGGAATTCGTGGACAGGGAGGGTGTGCGATGAGGCGTCTTCCCCTGCATCTTTCGCACGAGGCGCGAGAACCGGCCTATTCTTATGCATGCCGCCTGGCTGCTCGAAATGGGCTGCCGAACGGAAAATTCCTCGCTGACGCTTTCGACATTCCGTGGTCGGACATTACCAGTGGACGAGCCGCTGCGGTGCTGGCGCTTGCCGATCTCGGTGATGCCGACGCCGGACCGATGCTTCGGTCTACTCCACAATTTGTACACACGTGTCAGGTCGTTTTCGATGAAGAGTATATCCAGCGGGCACTCTTATGCACTTCGGGAATCCGCTTCTGTCCTGAATGCGTGCGGGACGATTTGCTGCGGGGGCCGCATATGCCTCATATCCGGCAGGAATGGCATCTCGACGCCGTCCTCGCTTGCCCTGTCCATCGCGTCATGTTGCAGCCGCTACGCGGTCCACACCGAACCGGATGGAGAATGCATACTGTAGACTATTTGGTCAGGGGGTTGGCCTTCAACGGGCCGCTACTCTCTGTGCCCGATGCGTCTTTCGAGAAAGCCATATCTGTACGGCTGGACCGGCGAGAACCGAAAACAGCCTTCGATCATATGGACCTCCCCACCGCCGTGAGAATGTCACTCAGCCTCGGAGCATTGCTCTCGGTCGGATCGGTATCGTTCGACGATATCGCCGGTCGGGATTGGCAGCGCTACGCTCAACGGGGCTTTGCCACTTTGGGCAATGGCCTTGACAGCGCAATGACGGCTCTCGGTGACCATATTGAGCTTGAATTGGAACGGGGCAAAGATGGTTATAAAGCAACTCTTGGAGGTCTTTTTCGGCAAATAAATAACGCACGAGACGATCCCAGTTGGCAACCAGTCCGCAAGGCCATGGCGCGCCTACTTGCCGATCGTTTCCCGTCTTACCGGAGAAGAACACTGTTCTGCGGTGCTATAGCGCCGACATTTCAGGATCCATGCGATTTCTACTCCAAGCGCTTAAATCTGAAAATCGGTAAATTTCGACAGGTGCTCCGGACCCATGGTGTTCACCCAAAGGGATACACTGCTGCCATGCCAGAGCGCCTGCCATACTACGATGAAGAGGAGGTCCGTAAGGTGTTCGAATTTGTCGAAACCGGAGTTTTACGGGCTGAAGCACGCTCAATTCTCGGAGTCGATCGCGGGCTTTTCGAGCGCATCGTTGACCAAGGCTTACTTTCCAAGCGGACGCTTCCTGGCATGGTTCGGGGCCGATATCTCAAGTCTGACCTTTACCGCCTCGTCGCCGCTGGAAAAGAAGCGGTCGATCAGTATTGCAGCCCAAGAGATGGGCTCATCCCTCTCGCGAATTTGGCACACCGGACGCACATCAATTCTGGCGACGTCCTTCGGCTTCTTCTTGAAGGACGACTTCGCCGCGTTGCGCAGGACCAGACATCTGCGGGTCTTTCAGGTCTACTGTTCGATCCTGTTGAGGTTATGGAGGCGTGGGAAGCGCGAACCAACACAGGCTATACCCTAGATCAAGTGGCTAAAAGAATGGGGATAGCCGAGAGCGCAGCCAGTTTCCTTGCTCGTGAGGGCTATCTCCAGCGTAATCGGCAGCGCGTGGGCAGCACACGACGCTATTGCTGGTGCTTCTGCCGGGACTCGTTAGCTGCTTTTGAAGTGAAATATGCGACTTCGGCGATGTTGGGAAATGAACTTGGTCTGCCAAGTCGACGGGTCGCGAGTTTCTTGGATCGAGAAGGCGTTCGGCCTGAAATTTTGGGGCCTAAGCACCTCAAGGCCTATGCGCGGCTGGCACTGGGAGAGGATATTCTGGCCGCTCTGAAGAGCCTACCGCAACCGCGAAGGCAGAAGAAGACGGAAACCGTACCGCAGGAGACGGCGGCGTCATAGAATAGAAGCTGCATTCGTGGGCGATGACCTGCTGACCGCGGTGTCGACGCAGAAGCTGAATCTTGCCCGTAGCGTCTAACGCCGCAATGGTGTTGGACATTTGCAATGGCGCAACGGGGTTCATCGCGGGTGCTTGGACTGAGTTACCTAAGGTCAAGACCTGTTGCTTCCCGCTCTATGGCGTGACTTAGAGTTCGGGCTTCGAGCGGTGAACATGTCTGATCTCTTCTAACTAACCGATGCGTAAATGGCGCGTTTGGAGCCCATCTTCCCAAAGTCACACGGCAAGCCGCACGTCGATAACCGACGCATTTTGAGCGGTAGCTAGCCGGATCAGAAAAACGATCCTGGTGATCGTTTTCCCGGCGTGCCTTCATCAATCTAAATGATTTGCGGTGGCGAAATGGTGAGATCATGAACGCCACAGGTTCGAGAGTATGATCGAACGCCGCGTATGGGCCGTAAACCTGGTCGGAAGCAGCGCAAGACCCCGGTCAAAGACGACAAGCGCAGATACAAACGCCGCAACCGAAGCGAGATCATGTTCGGAAGGCTCAAGGATTGGCGGCGCGTGGCAACTAAGTAAGACCGATCTCCAATAACATTCCTATCCGCAATTGCCCTCGCAGCAACCGTGATCTTCTGGCTCTGAAACTCAAAGGGTCCTGATCCTAAGAGACGTGCATAAGACTAGTTAGCCGGAGTAGCCGCACATGCTGACAAAAATGGCCACCTAGGAAAAGGGCCGAACATTATTCCTATGATAAAACAAGGGCTTTTATGGGGCGTGTTGGCCGTTTGGGGTGACAAATTACATGGGCATCATGAGTTGGTGAACGATCTCACCGTATGTGTCCGACTTCGGATCAACATCGACAATTGCAAGTCCATCGGGTTGCGATCCATCAGGACTCAGCATGAGCGTGAAGGCGAGTGTCTCTGGAGGTGCCTCCATCGCCAGTTTTGGGGTCGCATAAAATGTCGGATCCGGTCTCAGGTTCATTGGTCGTACCTCCCTAGTCATGGGTGCCTATTTTGAGTTGGTTGTTTAGGTCACCACTTCAAAACCGTGCCACGGAAACGACGTCGGGGTAAACAATGGGTACCTGCTACAAGGATTAGCCGCGGTGCTGTCTGCCCATGCCGGCTTCGGGCTCGCTCGACGCTTGAACCTTCAGAGCTAGCCCCGCGACAAGAAGGGAGAACGGCAGGTTCTGCTGCTGCATCGCGGTCTGAAAGATCAAGCTGGTTTTGCATTCTGAGCGGTGCTTGCGCTTGCAGCACTATATCGCGATGGACGCTTTAGTTCCCACGCTTTGGAGCAAACCCTCCGACTTCCAGTCGGATATGCTTTAGCGCAAAGAAGCGAGGCATACTCCTATCCTCAGCCGCGCAGACCTCGGTGAACGTTGACGCAATGGAAGCATAGCGCCCACTGGGCGACATGGATGCCTACGTCCAAAGCAAGCTGGCGATCACGATCTGGTCGGCTGAAATGGCGAAATCGCTCCCAGAAGCCCCAGCAGTGTTCGCCGTCAATCCCGGCTCTCTTTTGGCGTCGAAGATGGTCAAGGAGGGCTTTGGCGTGGCGGGCAACGATCTTAACGTCGGTGCCGACATCTTGGTCGCGGCATCACTGGCCCCCGACTTCGCCTCCGCATCTGGCAAGTCCTTTGACAATGACAGCACGTAATTCGCTCGCGCGCGCAGCGCGGCGTATGATCCAGATCAGGTCAAGGCCGTCATGGACACGCTCGCTGAATTGGCTGGACAGGGCGAAAAGTAGACAGGCCTCGCAGTTTAGAGCATCCTGACAGTCTATTGGTGAAGGCTTTTTGGGAGGAGGCTTTCATGTCTGGAACAAATCACCAGCTGCCAACAGCGCGGGCGATAAATTCGTCGTGGCATCGCTGTGAACATGTCTACAACCTAAAGCGCGACGCAGGTCACCCGATCCTACGTCTTCAATCGTCAGAGATCGCGCCACGACTTGAGGCCTTGGTGACAGAGGTCGGGGGTCGACAAGGTATCTTCCGCAAGCTCGCGCGCCTCGCTGCAGCCGCCGGGCATTGCCTTGTGGTGACCGACAAAGACGGCATTCTCGTGCGGTTGGAATGCGACGGCGACGAGGTGGATTGGAACGGCATTGCTTTGGGGTCTGTTTGGGATGAACGCGTTGCAGGAACCAGTGGCGTGTCCATGGCGCTGTCCGAGGGGCGGGAATTCACCGTGCGTGGGAAGGAGCATTTCTATGCAAAGTTGCGGCACTTCTCCTGCACAGGCGTGCCGCTGCGGAACGCGTCAAATGAGGTTATTGGCGCAGTCGGTCTCACGTCCATAGATCAGGGCAATCCCGGCACCGGGTTGTTCGCGCGGCAGTTGCTTAGCGCCGCTGCAAGCCGTGTGCAGCAAACTCTCTTTGAACGCGATTTCAGCGACGCGACCATCGTCTCTGTCGCGGTCCCCGGCCAACGTGAGCTTGTGAAGGACGCTGAGCTCGTGGCGGTTGATGACGCTGGGTACATCTTGTCGGCGACCTCCTCCGCGCACGAGGTTTCAGGGCTTCATGCCCGCGAGAATCTTGTCGGGCTGGCATTTGACACGGTTTTTGGAACCGATCTGCCCAGCCTCGACCGCGTGCCGGGCCGGGTCATGTCAGTTCGCAAAGACCGCGGCCCACTTCTGGATCTCTGGGTGAGAACACCGCTTCAAGCGCCGAGAGCTTTCCCTGGCTTTAGTGACCGAACCCCGACGGGCATTTGGCGAGGTCTGCAAACTTCCATGGCTGAACTCGCCGTCGGATCTGGCACGATGGCTGAGATCTGCAAGCAGGCCAAAGCCAGTTTCGAAAACGGCATCCCTCTTGTGATCGAAGGCGAGACAGGCACTGGCAAATCTGCGCTTGTCTCAACGCTGATCCGCGACGCGCACCACGCTCTTACCGTCGATTGCGCGGCGCTGTCCGATACAGCCGACGACCGAGACTACATCCGTTCCGTCGTGGATCAATGCCGCCTACCGGTTGTCCCCGAGAGCGGTCCGGCCCAGAGCAAAGTCTTGGTTTTGGACAATGCGGATGAGATGCCAGCATTCGCCCAGGCCGAGATCCGTAAACTCGTGGACGACATGGAAGGCAACCCGAGTTTGGAGTGTGTGCCGGTAAAGTTGATTGCCACAGGCCGATCTTCGCTTCGGCAAGCGGTGGCACGCGGCTCTTTCCGAGAAGATCTCTACTACATGCTCGCCGGGCTCAGTGTGGAACTGCCGCCCTTGCGCAATCGAGAAGCGCTTGGGCTTCTGGCCGCCGTCCTCGCGCGCAAACTTGCTGGCCATGACGTGGATATCGCAAAACCGGCCATCGATGCGATCCATGCGCACCGCTGGGACGGCAACGTGCGCGAACTGCGTCACGCGTTGCAGCAGGTGCTACTGCAGGGGGATGGGAAGCGCATTGATCGAATAGATGTCGGCGCCCCCATGCATGCCGACTTGGCAAGGCCACGAAACCTGCGAAAGTATGGGGTCTTCGATGAAGGGGCGATGATTTTGGAAGCGTTGCGGGCGACGAACTGGAACGTGTCCAAGGCGGCACGTCATTTGGGCATGGGGCGGGCAACCATTCATCGCAAGATGAAGGCTTTCCAGATTTCCCGCCCGACCTAATGACAGCAAGACGGGAAAACGCCCGCGCTAAAAGCGATTGAGCCCGCCTTTTTGTGCGATGTAGAGTGGTGTGATCCCCTCTAGCACACCCTTGATATAGGGCGTTGCATTTTCGGAGACGATGCCGGTGCAGCTGTCGACCAAGTCAAAAAACCGGCCTGCGTAGTTTTCTGCGAAGCCTTTGACATGCAGATCTCCATTCTTCGCATCCGAATAACGTTCAAGAATGTGCCACTTTCCGGTGTTACCAACTTCGTACCACTCATAGACCAATGTCCCGGGTTCTTTGCTGGCGCGGTCCACAAGCTCGTTCATCAGGCCATTGAAGCCTTCACGATTGGCTTCGGGCACGGCGACCTCAAGATGGATATGTATGGTTTCGTTAGACATGTGTTCCTCCCTTTTGGTTGTCCGGTTATTCCGCTTTTTGATCAATAACGGCCAAGCTTTGCGCAGCAGCCGCTGCAAGGCCCTCCACGGGCAACTCTGTCAAACCAAAGGCGGCCTCAAGGCTGGTATGGGCGTCTTGGAGAACCTCGCCGAGCCCAAGGTCTTGATGCAGTCCTGCGACGGCCGCCGCCCCGGCAGCGAAACCATCCAGGGTCAAGATAAGGGCGTGCGCCAAAACCCGAGGCTTTCTAGAGCCCCTGGGGCGCCAGCGCTGCGCAGTTCCGACGACTTTTTGTCCCCGAACAGAGAGGTTCCAGGCTCCGTCACAAAAGCTGCCCGGTGTTTCACCGGCCTTGAGCGTATCTCCTGGGGGACCGAGGCCTTTTTTGATAACCTCTGTCAGCAGCCGATACCCGTCTTCGATGGTTGCAGTGCGTGGCGCGTCGAAGGCCAGCACCAAGTTGTCTAGGCCGGGTCCCTGCGGAACTGTCCCACCACCCGTTGGGCGTAAATAAACGGGCCATCCATGAGCCGTCGACCGCTCAGCCGCCGCGGCGAAAGCGGACCGCCGCTGATAGGCTCTTGGACAGACCAAACCCACTTTGCTTGCGGTCCAGAACCCAACCCGTTGTCCTTCGGCCTCAAAGAGATCCCGCTCGAAGTCCAACCCCGCCTTCGCATCTTCGAGATATTCCAAACGCGTGCTCACACTGAGAGGGTCTCAATTTCTTCGCATATGGTGGTCAGAAGGTTTCCGGCTGGGGCACCGTCCAGGGCGCGGTGGTCGAAGGTCAGGGAGAGGCCGACATGGGGGCTGAGCTCGATCCCACCATCGGAGCCGCGCACGGGCCGGTCAGTGAGTTTTCCGATGCCAAGGATGCAGATCTGAGGCGCATTTAAGATCGGGGTGAAGTGCTCAACGCGGGTCAGTCCAAGGTTCGACACGGTGAAGGTGCCGCCGGTCATCTCGGTGACGCTCAACTTGTTGCTTTTCGCCCGCGCCGCCAAGTCTTGCCGCGCTGCCCGCAAGGCTCTGACATCCATCTCGCCCGCGCCCATGATGGCGGGCGCCACCAGCAGGTTGCCAGGCAGGGCAATGGCGACGGAAAGATCAATCGCGTCGGATAGATGCACCTCTTTGCCCTCGACACGGCCATTGGCTTCGGGATGCTTTTTCAAGGCCCGGATCACGGCCAGCATCAAAAGATCCTCAACCGAGACTTTGGTGCCCGCCGCCGCGAGCCGTGCCTTCTCCGCCAGTAAGGCGCTCGCATCTGCGCTGCCGTGATGGGTCAGCTGCGCCGCTGTGGCGAGGCTTTTCACCATGGCTTCTGCGATCATGCCACGGACACCTTTCAGCGGAACGATGTGCACACCCTCGGTCATGCTATTGTGCCGATCACGCCGCCTTTCGGCACCACAGCATCGGCCTCCTCCTTGATGCTCAGTGTGCCAGATGCGGGCGCGTTGATCTCATACTGCACTTTGGCCGTCATGATTTCTGCGATCAGGGCGCCTTCTTCGACGGTCGCGCCGTCGCTGATCAGCCATGTCGTGATCACTGCGTCTTCGTCTTCTTCCCAGAGATCGGTGGGGATAATGATATCTGTTGCCATGGACCTGTCCTGCATTTGGGTCGGTGCCGCATGAGAGGCGCGGCACCAGAGGTTCAAGCTGCTAGGCTGCCTTCATGCCCTGATAGGCGGCGATGATTTTGTCGGGATTGGGCAGGCAGAACTGCTCCATCACGCGCGCATAGGGGATCGGCACATCGGGATAGGCGACCCGCTTCGGCGCGGCCTTCAGCCCAGAGATATCATGCTCGGTCACCGTGGCGATCACCTCGCCAGAGACGCCGTAGGACATGTAATCTTCGTCCACCACGATCAGACGGCCGGTTTTGGCAACTGAGGCGCGGATGGTGTCGCGATCAAGCGGAACCAGGCTGACCAAATCCACCACCTCCACACTGACATCGTCCGCTTCCAACTGTTCCGCGGCCTTCAGCGCGTGATGCACCCCCATGCCGAGGCTTACGATGGTCAGATCAGTGCCCGTACGCGCGACCTTGGCCTTGCCGATATCGACGGTGTAGCTCTCCTCGGGCGTGTGCACTGTGGCCCCTGGTTCGGTTGCCAGCCACCCCATGCCTTGGAGGCTCTTGTGATATATGTAGACCACGGGGCTGTCGTCGCGCATCGCCGCGGTCATCAGACCCTTGGCGTGATAGGCATTCGATGGGCACACAACCTTCATCCCTGGCAAATGGGCGAAGGTGCCGTAGAGGCATTGCGAATGCTGACCCGCATCGGAATAGCCGCCACCGGTTGAGGTCATCAGCACCATGGGCACTTTGAATGTGCCGCCAGAGAAGTAGATGTTCTTGGCCATCAGGTTGTAGATCGCGTCAAAGCAGACCCCGAAGAAATCGACGAACATCAGTTCGACAACCGGGCGCATGCCATCTTGCGCCGCCCCGACCGCGGCGCCGATAAAGGCGGTTTCCGAGATCGGCGTGTCGCGGATGCGTTCTGACCCAAATTCATCCAAGAGCCCGCGCGTGTTGCCATAGACCCCGCCCAAGGCGGCAATGTCTTCGCCCATGACAAAGACGCCGGGATCAACACGCATTTCCTGGGCCACAGCTTCGGCCATGGCGCGCGCGATGGTGAGTTTTCTTTCGTTTGGAACGTTCATCTTTTCCTCCCCCTCACGCAAAGACCGCGGTCAGCGCGTCTTTTGGCGCTGGATCCGCGCTGTCGCGGGCAAATTTGATGGCGGCTTCGACGCGGGCCGTGCTTTCGACCTCGATGGCGACAAGCTCGGCTTCCGTGGCCACGCCATCGGCCAGCATTTTGGCGCGCATCTTCGGGATGGGGTCTTTTGCAAAAAGCGCGTCTTTCTCGCCGTCGGGCCGATAGCCTTCAGCGTCGCCCATGAAGTGGCCGGCCAGGCGATAGGTCTCGACCTCGATCAGGGAAGGCCCGTCGCCTGCGCGGGCCCGCGCGATGGCCTCTCCGGCGGCCTCATAGATGGCATAAGGGTCATTGTCCTCGACGCGCACGCCCGGAATGCCGTAAGCGGTCGCCCGGTCGGCATTGTTGGCAACCGCTGTAGAGTCCTCTTTGGAGACCGATATTCCCCAGGCGTTGTCTTCGATGACGCAAATAAAGGGGAGCTTCCAGGTCGCCGCGAGGTTCATCGCCTCATGCCATCCTCCCTGGTTCACCGCGCCTTCTCCGACAAAAGCGACCCCGACGCCGGGTTTCTTCTGCATCTGTCGGCTAAGCGCGGCGCCCACGGCAGGCCCCATTCCCTGGGCGATAATGCCGGAGCAAGCAAAGTTCACATCTGGATCGAAGAGATGCATGTGCCCGCCGCGACCGCCCGAGAGACCTGTTGTCTTGCCAAAGATCTCCGCGGCCATCTCGTCCAGATCGACACCCTTGGCGATCGCTTGGTGATGCGGGCGATGGGTTGCGGTGACGACATCATCGGCATCGAGATGCACGCAAACGCCGACGGCCACAGGCTCTTGTCCGTCGCTTAGGTGCATCTCCCCGGGAATAGGACCATCGGCCATGCTGAAGACCGGCGTTTTGCCTTCAAAGTAGATGCCCGCAATGGTCTCTTCAAACTTTCGACTCGTGACCATGTTGCGATACATCCAAAGCTGTTCATCGCGTGTCGGTGACATGTGTTTACCCTCCCAATCCGCTGGACAGTGCCAGGTTCGAATTGAGGCGACCTTTGATTGCTATGCGGGCCTCAACAACACTTTGTTGGTTCAACAGATGGCGCCACCCGAAAATCGTCTCAACATGAGACAGTCTGGATCACGAGTGATGCCCTGAGGCAGGGAACCAGGCCTCCTTTATTATATATTTAATCAGAATTCTGATTACTGAAATGGGCCGATTATATGGAAAAGTATTTTAATACCTGTTTGAGGCAAGGGTCAAAACGCTCATTCAGCCTGACCCGTTTCCCCGCCAGCTCGGGTGGACCAACCAGGTAAGGACAGATGATGAAGTATGAAAACTTTCCGACATTCAAAGTGGACGTCAAAGACGTGATCGCGACTGTTACCTTCAACTTCGGCTCGGTTAAACACAACGTTCAGAGGTTTAGTGGATCACGTTAGGCGAGCATTGGCGACCAGTGAACGAACTTGGGCAAATGCTTTAGAAAAGCTTGGGTTTGAAGAGTGTGCGTTACTCGCCATGGCTTTCTACGAAAGGCAAAGTCGCTATAGGAATCCACCAGTGTATTTCGCGAAAGTCGTTCGGAACACACCATCGGACACCGCACCAGGAAGTGTTCCTTTAGACAGACTTCTTAGTGGGGCGGTGGCGCTACAACCATAGCATATCAAGGTATCGGCGCTCGTGGTTTGCAGAAGAGTCCAACGGCGGCTAGTTCCAACGAACTGCCCCAACGTCTCAGGCGCGCAAAGAAGCGGGTAGGCAACAATCCAGGAACGGTGCTTTGGTGTTCTACACCAGCCTTTTGCAGCGGTATAACAGCTGGTGGCGAACCCCAGTGCGTCGCCGGCAGCGTTTCGCTTAGTCGTTTCGCGTCGAAAAAGACCAAGGGATAGCAGGCTTCGATCGGACGCGCCTGCCATTCCTTCACCGCGTCCAACTGCAGGCTCGAACGCTGAGGCTATGCTCAGCAGGTTCAATGATGATTTCACTTCTAGGGGATTGGCTTCGCTAAGAAAGTCAGCACTCGCGCTACCAAAAGAGCTTTCAAATGCATGAAAGAGACTATCTAGCGGAGTCTCTCTCGGCAATCTCGTTTCCAAGACGTGTTGGGGCCTGCTTCCGATGGCGGCAGAATGACACCTTTCAAGAGGTCCATGTTTCTTGAACGAACAGCATAGTGGGGAACTGCCGTCAAAATATTACGTCACTGTCCAACATGGCGTCCTGCGCCATCAGGGGTTGGAAATAAGCTGTGGGCTTTGGCGAAAATTGCCAAGGCGTTCTGCACCTCTTGCACGGGCAACGATGTGCACCGCGTTGTTAGATCAACATGCAAAAGCAGTGTCTCAACGGTCGCTGCGACCTCCCCGGAGGCACCACACAAGCGGTGGAACAGGTGCATCTTCTTGCCTTCTCCGGCGAGCACCTGCGTCGTGATGGTCAGAGCATCGCCTTCGCGTATCTCGTCGTGATAGCGCACGTGGTTTTCAATTGTGAAGTAGCTGCCGCCCTGTGCGATGTATTCCGCATCACAGCCTATCATTTCCATAAAGCGGTCCGTCGCCTGGGCTGATGCCTCGATGTAATGGGCTTCGTTCATGTGCCCGTTATAGTCTGTCCAGGACTGCGGGACACGCCGATGAACCGTCACGGGCAGGTCGTGCGCATCTGGCTGCGGAAGCTCGGCCTCATGGGCGGTGATGACAGCGCCAGCGCCGCTCTTGGAGAGTTTAAGGGCGCGCATCATTCCGACGAGGTTATCATCGCGAAGGCGTTCGAGTTCGCGGATCGACAAATGCCCCGATTGGCCATCGGACTGGCCTGCGATGAGATCCACCAAGTCGTCGGTGAATTCTGGAACATCCATGAGCTTGGTCCAGGGCCATTCCAGCGCAGGCCCAAACTGAGCCATGAAGTGCTTCATGCCGGCCTCGCCACCCGCAATGCGGTATGTTTCAAACAGCCCCATCTGAGCCCACCGCAGACCAAAGCCCATACGGATCGCCTCATCGATTTCCTCGGTCGTAGCGACCCCGTCTTTGACCAACCAAAGGCTCTCGCGCCAGACCGCTTCGAGCAGTCTGTCCGCGATATGTGCGTCTATCTCTTTGCGCAGGGTCAGCGGGTACATCCCCACACTGCGCAGAATGGTCCCGGCTGTTGCGCAAGTCTCTGCGTCACCGACCAATTCCACCAAGGGCAACAGATAGACAGGGTTGAACGGATGAGTGACGATCACGCGCGCGCCCGCTGCAGTCAACTCGGACGGCTTGAAGCCAGAGGTGGACGAGCCGATCACTGCCATGGCAGGAACGACGCGGGTCAGCTCGCCATGTACCTTGTGTTTGAGCTCAAGGCGTTCGGGGACGCTTTCCTGCACCCACAGAACACCGTCCACGGCCTCTGCGATCGTGTTAAAGAACTGCAACTTGCCTTCGGCGGGCAGGGCCTTGTCGTAGAGCGAAGGCAGCGAGCGGCGTGCGTTGTTTAGAACCTCGCCGATCTTGCGCTCAGCCTCGGGATCGGGATCGAATACGCGCACATCCCAGCCGTTAAGCAGGAACCGCGCGGCCCAACCGCCACCGATTACACCGCCGCCGATGATTGCTGCTGCCTTGGTCATTTGCTTGGTCCTGTTTGTTCAGTTTTGCTGCCGCGCGCGCGGCCCGCCTTGTATAACTGAAGGAGCCTGCTGCTTGGCTGGCCGCCATTCACGATCCCTTACGGGCGTCTGGTCCGGTCTTTAGGCCTTTGGAGCCCGCTTGGTCAGCCCAAGCTTGGCGCGCACCACTTCGGGACCGATGAGCCGTGCGCCCATGTTCTCGATGATCGTACCGGCCCGCTCCACGAGTTGCCAGTTCTTGGCCAGCACACCTTTGTCCAGCCATAGGTTGTCCTCAAGGCCAACGCGCACGTTGCCACCTGCCAGAACCGCAGCCGCCACGTAGGCCATCTGATCCCCGCCAAGGCTAAACGCAGACCAGATCCAGTCGTCGGGAACATTGTTGACCATTGCCATCAGGGTGTTCAGATCGTTCGGCGCACCCCAAGGAATGCCCATGCAGAGTTGCACCAGAGCGTGCGGCGCGAGCGTGCCTTCCTCGACCAGCTGTTTTGCAAACCAAAGATGCCCAGTGTCAAAGACCTCGATCTCTGGCTTGACGCCAAGCTCGGTCATCTTCGCGCCCATAGCCCGAAGCATACCGGGTGTGTTGGTCATCACGTAATCGGCTTCAGCGAAATTCATCGTGCCACAGTCGAGAGTGCAGATCTCGGGAAGGCACTCCGCCACATGCGCAACGCGATCTGTCGCACCAATCATGTCGGTGCTGGCGGCGTTAACCGGGAGCGGGCTCTCCACGTCGCCAAAGACGATGTCGCCACCCATGCCTGCTGTCAGGTTCAGAACGACGTCCACGTCTGCATCGCGGACGCGATCTGTGAGCTCGCGGTAAAGAGCGAGATCGCGCGAAGGAGCACCTGTCTCAGGATCGCGCACATGGCAGTGTACCACCGCAGCGCCGGCTTTGGCGGCGGCAACCGCGCTCTCAGCGATTTGCTGGGGCGAGCGCGGGACATGCGGGCTGCGGTCTTGCGTTCCGCCCGATCCAGTCACGGCGCAGGTGATGAAAACGTCTTTGTTCATGGACAGGGGCATCTTATTTGCCTTTCCAAACTGGGTCGCGTTTTTCGGCAAAGGCGCGTGCGCCTTCAAGCTGGTCCTCGGAGCGATAAAGCGTTTCAACTGTTTCGAACTGGCCTTTTGTGATGCGGTTCATCGCATCCTGGAATTTCATGTCCTCTGCTTCCCGAACGACTTCCTTGATCGCCGCATAGACCAGCGGGGGGCCCGACGCGATAAGCTCTGCAAGTTTGCGCGCCTCCGCCATCAAATGAGCGGCGGGATAGATCTGGTTGATCATGCCCCAACGCGCAGCCTCATCGGCTTCGATCCATCGCCCGGTGAGAAGAAGCTCCATTGCGATATGATACGGGATGCGTTTGGGCAGCTTCACACTGGCGGCGTCGGCCACCGTACCGGAGCGGATCTCGGGCAGTGCGAAACTGGCATGGTCGGCGGCCAGAATAATGTCAGCCGACAGCGCCAATTCGAGGCCGCCACCGCAGCAAATTCCATTCACCGCAGCAATCACAGGCTTGTTGAGCCCACGGAGTTCTTGCAAGCCGCCAAAGCCACCAATGCCGTAATCGCCATCGACCGCGTCGCCACCGGCTGCCGCCTTGAGATCCCAGCCCGGGCAAAAGAACTTTTCTCCAGCGGCCGTCAAAACAGCAACGCGCAGGTCCGGATCATCGCGGAACGCGGCGAACACGTCGCCCATGATCCGGCTTGTGGCTAAATCAATCGCATTGGCTTTGGGCCGGTCCAATGTGACCTCAAGTATGTGCCCATTGCGTTCGGTCTTGATAGGCGTGTCAGTCATGTCAGTCTCCGATCCGAATAAGCGCGTCCGCGGCAACAGCTTTGTCGGTGCCGCACATCAAAGGGTTGATTTCCACTTCTTGCGGCTTGGAGGCGGTCACATAGGCTTGCAAAGCAAGCACGCTATCGACGATTGCTTCGATATCCGCAGCGGGTTTTCCGCGATGCCCTTTAAGCAACTGTGCAACGCGCAAACCGTCCAGCGACACAGTGATTGCCTCGGGTGTTGTGGGCAACAGCAGCGAAACGCTGTCTTCCATAAGTTCGGTCAACACGCCGCCCGCTGCTAGGGTCAGCACATATCCATGCGCCGGGTCCGCCACGACGCCGACCAGAAGTTCGGCGACGGCGTCCGCGATCATTTCCTCGACGAGGAAACTCTCCGTCGGCATCGCCATCGCGGATGTCATCACCGCGTCCACAGACCGAAGGTCAAGCACAACCGCACCGGCTTCGGTTTTATGCGCGACCCCTTCGCCCTTGAGAGCAACAGGGAACCCGATCCGGGTTGCAGCCTCTGTGGCGGCCTCTGCGCTTTCAGCCTGCGCCGCGCCCGGAACCCGAACACCATGAGCGGACAGGGCGCGCTTGGCCTCGGCCTCTGTCAGCGTGCGCATTGTGCCGGGGCCCGGCGGCAGCAGCAATGGAGGCGCTCGGTCCTCGTCCTGGGCCAGTGTTGCAGCGATATCCATCGCGGCCACGGCATCGTCGATGCCCGAGAAGGGAACAATCCCCATTTCGACCAATCGCTGGCTGACGTCCTCCGGCATAGCCTCCTGAAGCGATGCAAGAATGGCCATGGGCCGCCCGGTTGCTTCCTTGGTCCGTGCAACCGCGGCAATGACAGGTTCCCAAGCGGACGCATCGCACCGGTCGCCGCGCGGGAAATCAAGCATGACGCAGCCCATCGCCAGGTCACCTTGCATCATCGCGGTAAAGGTCCGGGTCATTGCGTCAATGTCGCCCCAGATATAAGTGTGGTAGTCCAGCGGATTGGCCAACGCGACCTTTGGACCAAGCGCGGCGCGCAAGCCTGTCTGTTGTTTGGCATTCAGCGCGGGGAAATCAAGCGCGCTGCCATGCGCGGTATCGGCCATCAGGCTGGCCTCGCCGCCCGAGCAGGACAGGGACGCAAATCGGTTCGACGACAAGGGCCCGGCAACGTGAAGCAGCTTAAGTGTTTCCAGCAGAATTGGCAGTGAGGTTGCCTGACCGATGCCGAGCCGATCAAACAAGGCGCGCGCGCCCGCCTCGCTTCCGGCCAACGAGGCGGTGTGCGAGATCGTTGCGGCCTGGGCCTGATCCGATATCCCAATTTTCAGCGCGACAATAGGTTTGCCCAGGCGCCGCGCGGTTTGCGCCATACGCTCGAAGGCGCGCAAATCATCAACACCCTCGATATGCAGGCCTAGCGCGGTCACACGCGGATCTTCCAGCAGAGCGCAAGAGATGTCCGACAGGCCGGTTTGGGCCTGGTTTCCGGCGGTGACCACATAGGCGACGGGAAGCCCCCGGCTCTGCATGGTCAGGTTGATCGCGATGTTCGACGACTGGGTGACGATAGCAACGCCAGACTCGTTGCGCACCCCGCCATGTTGGTCTGGCCATAGCGCGGCGCCGTCGAGATAGTTGAGAAAACCATAACAGTTGGGGCCAAGGATCGTCATGTCGCCAGCCGCGCACAGCAAATCTTCCTGTTTGCTCGCGCCGTCGGACGTTTCTGCCTGCGCCTCAAGAAAGCCGGATGCAAAGCAAACCGCCCCGCCGGTGCCCTTTGAGGCGAGGGCTTGGACCGCCTCGATGGTCAGGTCCCGGTTGACACCGATAAACGCGGCGTCGGGGGCGTCTGGCAGGTCTTCGATTGTGGCAAAGGCCGCCACACCTCCAACAGTGGCGCGCGTTGGGTGAACGGGCCAAATGTCGCCAGAAAACCCGATTTTCCGGCACTGCTCAATAACGTTCGAGCACCATGTGCCGCCGCCGATAACTGCGATGGACTGAGGGCGCAGCAGGCGTGAAATACCATCAGACACTGTTTCTCGCATCGTGCCGCAACCTTAGGCACCAAGCGGCCGGAACAGGTCACGGCTAATGATGTGGCGCTGAATTTCGGAGGTGCCATCCCAGATTCGTTCAACCCGCGCATCCCGCCAGAACCGTTCGATGGGGAAGTCATCCATCAGCCCCATACCGCCGTAGATTTGCAGCGTCGTATCGGTGACCCGCGCGAGCATTTCGGAGGCATAGAGTTTTGCGCTGGCGATCTCGCGGTTCGACGGCAAATCTTGATCCAGGCGCCAGGCTGCGGAGAGCGTCAGCCAGTCGGCCGCGTCTATCTCGGTGATCATGTCCGCGACTTGAAAGCTCACACCTTGGAACTTGGCGATAGGCTGACCGAACTGCTTGCGCTCCGCGGCATACTCGACGGCATAGTCGAAACAGCGGCGCGCACGGCCCACGCAAGACGCGGCCACGGTCAAGCGTGTGGCATAGAGCCACTCATTCATGACGTCGAAGCCACCATCTACTTCTCCCAACACCTGCGAATCGGGAAGGCGGCAATTGTCGAAGTAGAGGATGTAGTTCTTATAGCCCTTGTGGCTGACCGAGCTGTACCCCTCGCGCACTTCGAAACCGGGAGATTCGCGATCAACGAGGAAGGTTGTGATCCGCCTTTTTGGGCCTTTGGGCGTTTCATCCACACCGGTGGCAACGAACACGATAAAGAAATCTGCGTGCTCGGCACCGGAAATAAAGTGCTTGGAGCCGTTGACCACCCAATCGCCGCCGTCGCGCACTGCCGAGCATTTCATCCCGCGCACATCTGAGCCGGCATCCGGCTCTGTCATCGCAAGCGCGTCCATGCGTTCGCCACGCACCGCTGGCAGAAGATACTGCTCACGCTGTTCGGGACTACAGGCCATCAGGATGTTCTGAGGACGGCCAAAGAAATGCGTCAGGGCCATGGAGCCGCGACCCAGCTCACGCTCGACGAGCGTGAAGTCAATATGGCTCAGGCCGGCACCGCCCACTTCCTCGGGAAAGTTACAGGCGTAAAAGCCAAGGTCGATGCATTTTTGCTTAATCTCGTCGCCGAGCTCGTGTGGCACCCGGCCGGTGCGTTCAACTTCAGCCTCATGTGGGTAAATCTCTTTTTCCACAAAGCTGCGGACGGTCGCGACGATCATGTCCTGTTCATCAGTCAAACCAAAGTTCATGGCAGTGCTCCATCGCTGGTCAGAAGCGAGTTATCAGTCTTGACAGATCCGATGATGCGCTATTGGACAAAAATCATGCGATATTGGGCAGAGACCTCAGAAAAAGTTCAGACGGTCGCAGTTTTGCTGTTTCCGCGTTTTTCCAATCATTGCTTAGCAAATGCGGTCGAGCCGCTGCGCGCCGCGAATGAGTTTTTGATGCGCGAAGCCTATCGCTGGCAGTTCGTAACTTTGGATGGAAAGGCTGTCGAATCGTCAAGCGGACTACCGGTTGTGCCGAGCAGCCCACTTGCAGTGCATCCAGGTGGAGATTTCCTATTTGTTGCGTCGAGTTACGACGTTCGAGACTATGCCGAGCAGCGCACTGCGAGGGCACTGCGTGCAGCCACCAAGCGTTTCAACACTGTCGTCGGCATGGACACAGGAGCTTGGCTTATGGCACATGCCGGATTGCTCGATGGTCTGAAGGCGACAATTCACTGGGATGAGTTCGCCGCCTTCTCTGAAAACTTCGCTGCAGTGGAGGCCGTGTCCGATCGCTATGTCATGGCTGAAAACCGTTTTACCTGCGGAGGCGCAACGACGTCCTTTGAACTCGTGCTGGACTTGATCGCCCGTGCCCACGGAGAAGCCATTCGGCTCGAGGTCGCCGCGCTCTTTTTTTACCAAAGGCCTCCGTTTCAAACCAGCTTATTCACCAAAAAGCCGAAGTCCAAATTGGTCGGGGATTGTATTGCGTTGATGACGTCGACGATCGAAACCCCGATGCAGATCGACGACTTGGCCGTAAAACTCAACACGTCTCAAAAGGCGTTGTCGCGTGCCTTTCGTGTCGAATTAGGCGCACCACCGGTCACGGTTTACAAGCGCTTGAGACTGGCAGCCGCTAAACGCTTTGTGGCCCAATCCGAGTGGAACATCACTGAAATCGCTGTTCGATGCGGCTACAAAAACGCCGCGGCCATGACCCGCGCATTTGTAGAGGAGTTTGGAATGACACCAAGCCATTTGCGTAAGCGAAATTGAGACCAACTTCTGCGCGGAAGTATGGCATCGGATCGAAGGCTGTGCCGCGCATCCCGGAAGCCAAACAGTTTAACATAAAGCGGAAATTAGCCGTGACCGACTCGACCCGGGGGAGCGTGTTACCCTGAAGTGCGACTCTTATTTGAAAACAATGTGTTATCTAATAGGAGAGCATCGCATCCAAGCCGTTTACACGCAACTATCACCGCGAGAACGCCGCAAGATCGAGACCTGGTGGCACGCAAAGGTGCCTGTCAGAGAGATGGCGCGCGTTCTGAAGCGCCACAAATCGACGATCTTTCGCGAGATGAATCGGAATTTCTCGACCGATGATGCCTGCCCGAAGAAGTATGCGGGCTACTTTGGCCATGCTGCCCAGTTGCAAACAAACAAACGCCGATCTGTGCAGCGCAAACTGATCTGACATCCAGAACTCTGCAAAACTGTGATCGCGCGGATCAAGTAAGGCTGGACGCCTGACAGATCGGCAACCGCATGATCTACGAAGGCGCCAAACTGCGCGTCTGTCAGAAGACCATTTATCGCTACATCTACTCGAAAGAAGGCATGGACCAGGAACTCTGGTGGCACCTACCCGAACCAAGATGGTCTTGGAAAATCGAACCTGTTTTTAATGTGGATCGCATCACAAAAGAGACGATCCAGAATGGCCAAAAGAAAGACCACTCGCCTGAATTCAAAGCCAGCGCCATCAGCGCGCCGAACGCTCTCTGTGGCACTTTGATGGCCCATCGGCCCAGCACAACACGCCTGGAACAGGTGGCGAGGCTTGAAAATCAGCTCTGGTTCCGTCAACCTCGTCTCAACATCAAGTCACTTGGGAAATATCGGGTAAGACAGCTAACGCTGGAAGATGGCACCCGGATCTTTCGATACGAATTGGATTGCTAGGCGCAAAGTATCCCGCCAAATCATCAGTGACAGACGGAGCCGAAAGCGACCCAGTCCGCGTCACGATGGAGTTTTAGGCCGAAGCATCAGAACCGTCGCGCGCGCGCCAATTCATACATCAAAGCTTGTCTGAAGTTGATGTGCAGGTATCCTTGTACCATGACAATGCGTATGTAGGAGACTTAGAGAATGAACCGTCTCATCGCTGGAAGCGTTACCTTTGTCTTTCTCATCACCGCAGTGGCGCAGGCGTCATCTGCCATGCCCCATTGTGGCAACTTTGAAGTGACGCGTGGGGATGGACAAATCGACTATATTGACGTCAAGGACGATGGCTTAGGCCGTGGAGATCGACGTATCGGGTCATATGATCTCATCGGACCAGACGGGGATGTCGTTGGCGAATGGTTATTTGAGGCAAGTATCGCAGCACAAAAAGAAGGTCGGTATCGGCTGATCGGGACTGCCCATGTGGTTTTTGAAAATGGTATCTTCATGTACCCGTTGACCTATGATCTTCAAGATCCTTCCATTGCTATAGCGGCCGCAACGAGCCTTCCGCTTTACGACTATAATGTGACCGGTGGTGTCGGCGACTTTGAAGGGGCAACGGGTGTCGCGAGACACGAGACCAAAGAAGACGGCCTCAGGGTGTTTCAGTATTTCCTTGAGTGCTGACAGCCGGGCTCTCTTGCGAGCTCGAAAAGGTATATTGAGTTAATAATCGCAGGGCGCCCAGCCTGTAGGCGTTTTATTGAGAGCTTTTCCGGCGGAGAACATCCAGCCACACCGGGCCAACCAGAACCCCGCTATGATCATCTGCTGGGGTGAGCTTTCGACCCCCAAAAGCACCATTCCGTTCTGCAAGCTTTGCATGAAAACCGCGCCAATCAGAGCGCCGATGATAGTGCCGGTTCCGCCGCTGAGGGAGGTTCCGCCGATCACGGCCGCTGCGATCACCTGCAATTCCAGTGAATTGCCTATGGAAGGCGGCGCTGACCTGAGCCGCGCGGTGGAGATGATGGCTCCAATTGCGGTCAGCGTATCGGTAATGGGAAAGCAGACCGTGATGACCAGAGTGATCTGTTATGCCATATGAGATCCCGGATGAGCGCGTGGATGAATATGGGGGTGACTCGGCGCCCACGATTGAAGCCGCAATGCCATCAGCTGCCGGTCTTCAGCGTATGGCGCAACTCTGGCGCGCTTATCTAAATGATGAGGAGAAGCCATATGGGTATTCGCCCTGGCGGAAGCTCTTTGATATGCTCGCGGTTATCCGCCCCTGCGGACCGCAGGACCGGTTGAAGCCTCAGGCAAGTCGCCGTGATTCCGCTCGTCGGGATCACCGCCTATGAGGCTCTGAAATGTCAATCCCGGCGCAAAATTGGTCCAACCTCAGGAGGCTTCACGCCATTTAGCAGTCTTGGTCACTGCCGTTTCCATGTGGCACGACCTGCAACCGCGCCCGGACCGGTCTCGTAGTAGACCTCTTGGATGGTATCGTTGTCGACGAGCTTCATGCGCCGGAGGGTCGTATCGGGATGCTCCACCACGACTTAGGTTCCATCGAAATCCTCAACAGCAAGTAAGTCCTCATCGAAGGTCTGTGCCACGCCGCTCTTTCCGTCATCGAGTTGGTGCTCATCAGAGGTAAGCCCCCAACGCACTTTGCCGAAGAAGACCCCACCACCATGGCCGGTAAACTCCAATTCTGCGTGGGAAAGATCGTCCATTGATTGACCAACCCCATTCCAACTGCGCCCGTTCACGTCAGTCAGTGTCCATTTTCCCTCAAGGCCACCAGAAGCCTGTTGCCCAATCCCCGGGCTGGAAAGCGTCATGGCAAGCGCCATCGTTAGGGCAAAGACTGCGATTTTCATCCCGCTCATTGAACTCCTGTGCTGTCATGGCAACCAATGGGATACACGTAGCACAAGACGCTGTTGTCACACAGTCTGAAGCACTGTCCAGATTCAGCTCATCGTCGGCATCACAAACTCAGGGTCGGTCCGAACACCGGAAGGCCAGCGACTGGTGATGGTTTTTAGCCGCGTATAGAACCGCACGCCCTCCATCCCATGCATATGATGATCGCCAAAAAGAGAGGCTTTCCAGCCACCAAAGGAGTGAAACGCCATCGGCACTGGGATCGGCACATTCACCCCGACCATGCCCACTTCGATGTCTTGGGCAAAACTGCGGGCCGCGTCACCGTCTCGGGTAAAGATCGCAACCCCATTGGCATAGTCATGATTGTGGATCAGGTCCACGGCCGCATCATAGTCCTTGCGCCGCACGACCGACAGGACCGGGCCAAAGATTTCTTGCTGCCAGACGGTCATATCGGGCGTCACACCATCGATCAGCGTCGGCCCGACAAAATAGCCGTTCTCATAGCCCTGGGGTGGTGTGAAATTCCGGCCATCGACCACGATCTTCGCGCCCTCAGATTCACCCTGGTTGATCAGTCCGAGGATCTTGTCCTGCGCCGCTTTGGTGACGACCGGTCCCATTTCAGAACTGCGATCCGCCGCGGGACCGACCTTTAGGGCATCGATCTTTGGCACAAGCCGGTCGATTAGCGCATCGGCAACCTTGTCGGTGACAGGGACGGCGACAGAGATCGCCATGCAGCGTTCGCCCGCAGACCCATAAGCGGCCCCCATCAAAGCGTTGGCTGCCATATCCAGATCAGCATCGGGCAAGATGACCATATGGTTCTTGGCCCCGCCCAGCGCTTGGACCCGTTTTCCGTTCAAAATCCCAGTCTCGTAGATGTATTTGGCAATCGGAGTGGAGCCGACAAAGCTGACCGCTTTTATATCGGGATGGGTCAACAAGGCGTCGACCGCGGTTTTATCGCCCTGAACGACGTTAAAGACACCTTCCGGCAGGCCGGCCTCAGCCAGCCATTCGGCAAGCAGCAGTGAAGCGGACGGATCACGTTCCGAGGGTTTCAAGACGAAGGTGTTACCGCAAGCAAGGGCAACTGGGAACATCCACATCGGCACCATGGCCGGGAAGTTGAACGGTGTAATGCCCGCGACAACGCCCAAGGGCTGGCGCACGCTGTTGCTGTCCACGCCGCTGCCAACATTGTCGGTGAAATCGGCCTTCAAGAGATTTGGTGCGCCAGTGGCAAACTCGACCACTTCGATCCCTCTGGTGACTTCACCCAAGGCGTCGTCATGGGTCTTGCCGTGCTCCGTAGAAATCGCTTCAGCAAGCTGATCGGCCCGGTCCCACAGCATCATCTTGAACCTGTCGAGGATTCGCGCGCGACGCAATGCCGGGGTCTTTGACCAGCCGTCCCAGGCCCGTTTCGCTGCCGCGACGGCTTGACCGACCTCCTCCACAGAGGCGAGCGCCACAGTCTTTTCAGACTCTCCCGTTGCGGGATTGAACACCGGCTGGCGGCGTCCTGACGTGCCTGCCACGCGGGCGTTGTCGATAAAATGCGCGATCTCGGTCATGGTGTGATGTCCTCCCTTGGCCGACTCTCTATCACTTTTTTATTTTCGTATATAAATAGCCGTGTAAGGTTATCCGCTATGCAAGAACGTATGAAATGAATTGGGACGATCTTCGCTACTTCCTCGCCGTCGCGCGCGAGGGGCAAATGCTCGGCGCAGCGCGCAGGCTGGGGGTAAGCCAGGCGCTTCTCAGCCGCCACATTGCGGCCTTGGAAGAGGCCGTGGGAGCCCGTCTTTTGGACCGAACGACCAGGGGTTCAACCCTGACAGAGGATGGTGCGGCGCTGCTTGCGACCGCAGAACGGATTGAGACGGAGCTTTTCTCTGGTCTGACCGAACTGCGGGGATCAGAAGAACTGGCTGGCACGGTCAGGATCGGAACGCCTGACGGGTTTGGCAGCGCGTTTCTCGCGCAGAGGCTGGGGCGTTTTCGCGCGGCCTATCCAGGGCTGCGGCTGCAACTTGTCCCGGTCCCACGCAGCTTTTCGCTGTCTGAACGCGAAGCCGATATCGCAATTATGGTCGGACGGCCAGAACGCGGTCGGTTGCGCGTGCAAAAACTCACCGATTACAGCCTGAGCCTCTTTGCGTCACAGGCCTATCTCGAAAGCGCGGGACACCCAGAGACCCCGTCTGATCTGAAAGACCACACGCTCATCGGCTATGTGAGCGATCTGCTCTATACCTCAGAGCTTAACTACACCAATGCCTTCGTGAAAGACTGGCAGTCCGATATCGAGGTCTCCACCGCCATTGGGCAGTTTGAAACTGTGCGCGCCGGTGCTGGGATCGGCATTTTACATGATTTTATGGCCGCGGGACGGCCCGAGCTTGTACGCCTCTTCCCCGAGCTATCGGTGGAGCGCAGCTACTGGATCGTCTGGCACGAAAACCTGCGCGGCACACAACGAGTACAAGCGGTGGCCGATCTGCTGGGCCAGATTGTCCGCGAAGACCGCGCGCTGTTTATTGGGGGCCGAGCTTAGCCGTCACGCTCCAGGATCCATTCCACCTCAGGCGCCGGGACAAACCGCCATTTCCGCAAGGGTCCCGCCATCACATTGAGGTAGTACATCTCAAAACCATAGGGCGCGCCGCAGGGATGGTGGCCGCGTGGGACCAGAACGACATCCCCGTCCGACACGGCCATGGTCTCATCAAGCCGTCCATCATCGGTATAGACCCGCTGAATACCGAAGCCCGAGGCCGGGTTCAGGCGGTGGTAATAGGTCTCTTCCAGATAGGTGATCCGCGGGAAGTCATCTTCGTCATGGCGATGGCTGGGAAACGAGGACCAGTGTCCCGCTGGCGTGTATACCTCCGTCACCAGCAGACTGTCAGCGTAATCCTCATTTTCCATCGCGATGTTGTTGATCATCCGCGTGTTGGTGCCTGTGCCGCGATCTGTTAGCGTAATGCCTTCGGGGCCGATTTTGCGCGCCGCATGCCCACCCTTACCGGGGGCAGAGCAAACCGCCAGCACGCAATCAGTTTCTGCCGTTGCCGTCCATTCAGTCCCATTGGGCAGGTAAAGCGAATGGGGCGGGGTTTTCTCAAAGACATTCATCCTCTCACCGAGCACACCCCAGTCTTTGCCCGCACCTTGGATCGCTGCTTTGCCTTCCACCAGGACCAAAATCACTTCCCGATTGCCTGTCGCCTCCGCGACTGTATCACCTGAGCGCAGGTGGTAGAGCGAAAACCCAACATAGCGCCAGCCAGCCGATTCCGGGGTGATCTGATGCACTTTTCCGCGGGTGCCGAATGGCTTCATCAAAAGCTTAGACATCTTTGTCCCTGTAGTTCGCCTCATCATAGATGATGAAGTATTCGTAGAAGATATAAAGGGCGAGGGCACCGAAGAAGAGCGCCCAGATCGGGTTGCCGAGGGAAAGTTCTAACACTGCCCATCCAGCGGTGAAACCTGTGATGATAATTCGGCGATAGAGCGGGCGCATAAAAGGATGTCTCGGGGACAAGGGGGCGCGATCCTTCTTTTTGCTTCCTTGAGCCCGCCGATACGCGGGCCGTCCTCAGCCTTTCATAACCCATTTTTGCAGTGGGTTGGAAAGCTGCTTTTTCGGATCACCTTTGGTGAGATTGCGCTGGCATGATCGGATCGAAAGCAGTGGCAGCCGCTTTCAGCGAAATCGAAACGCGGCCAACCAAGACCTTTCCGATTTCTCTGCTAGAAGACCGGCCTGATTTCGGAATACTGCTAGGCTGACCCGGTACAGTCGGAAAATTCGGAGAGTGGGTCCCCGTTGCGACCGGACAGTCAGGCACAGCGGTGGAGGCACTGGGGATATCCCTAAGCACGTGCGAATGTCTGAGACTATACTCATCACTGGCGGTGGCTGACGCCATCATGGGCTGGCGTGTGTGTTCTCACTGTTTGCGGCTCAGATCTCTCTCCAACTTAGGAAGAACCTCGGCGCATAAAACGAAGATGTCAGTTGGTTTAGAAAACCTTCCGGGACGTGACCCGAACCACCAAGTTACGCAGAAAAAACCTTTGGCATGCGTTTAATCACAATGCGTGTGACGCAAATCACACCGACCTGACCTTCACGTAGGGTAAACTTAAGGAGGCCGCACAACTTCGGTAGCCGCCAACAGTGTTGGGAGAGTGTCATGCCAGTTCTGTTTGCAGTCATGTTTACTTTGGTGATGGTCGCCTTGGATGTCACCGGCGACGTTGTAATCAAGTCTGCCGCGGACAAAGGCAGACTTTTCTCCTACGCGATCGGCTTCGGTATCCTGCTCTACGCAACAAACGCAATCTTTTGGTATTTCATGATGCGCAACATCGGTCTTGGTCAAGGAACGGTGCTCTATTCCATGCTCGCCTTGGTCATCACCGTAGGGATCGGCGCAATCTGGTTTGGCGAAGCTTTTGGAACACGTCAGTACTTGGGGATGGGCTTTGCTTTGGCGGCCGTGGTGCTGATGACAGATACCGTCTAGGCCGATTTCGCAGCTCTGTCCTGCCACCATGATTTAGATGTCTACGCCTGAACATCGGTCGCTCGGGCGCGTGCCTCCTCCCAAATAGTGCAAAGGCGTTGGTATTTTTCTGCCATATCCTGGATCGCTACCGCCTCAGAGATATCACCCGCGAAATAACGCTTCGCTGCCTCTCCAAAGATCGTCCGGCCCACTGCAAACCCTTTGACCAGGTCGTATTTCGCCGCCACGGCAAAACTTTCCGCCAGGGCGGCCTCCTCAGCGGCGAGCCCCAAGATGACAATGCCACGGGAATAACGATCATTGCCCAAGATCGCGTCGACCGTCTTGGCCCAAGCCGCATCCGTGGTCATGGGCTCGAGCTTCCACCAATCGGGATAAACGCCGATATCGTAAAACCGCTGGATGACAGCGGCTGTGGTGTCGTCATCGACCGGGCCCGCTTTGGAGGGGATGACCTCGAGCAGCGTCTCCAGACGGTTGCGACGGCAAGCGACGAAGAGGCGTTGCACGACCTCCTCTTGCTCTGCCTTCATTTCGTCGCTGTCACTTGGGTGGTAGAAGCAGAGGACTTTGACCACATGCTCGCGCGGCCATTGCGCCAGACCGCCAAAATCTGGGCCGATCTCTGGTTCGAGCCGCAACGGTCTTGAGGTTGGCCATTCGACCGGATGCCCGATCCAAAGCCCCTGCCCCGCCGCATCATAAAGCGCGTCGCGCCCAAGTCGGCTGTCGCACAAAAGGCCATAGCCTGGCCTGCCTTCGGCAACTTGACGCGTGGCCTTCAAGCAAAGCTGCTTGAACCGACCAATGCTTTCCGCTGTGGCACCGGGGATGTCCTCGAACTGAGTGCGATGATCAAAGGCAAAGGTCTTTAGGGAAGACCAGTCCCCTTTGCGGTTCGTCGACCAGTGGATCTGTTCGAGCGCTGCGTCGTTGCGCAGGTCCGGGCGGATCACGCCGCGCTCCAGGAAGAATTCCAGCTCTTTCAAGCTGGGATAGGCCGGGGTGCATCCATGACGGCTGACCGCAAAGGCGCCACAGGCATTGGCGTATTTGAGCGCTGTGGGCCAATCCACACCATCGAGCCACCCTTTGAGCAAACCGGACATGAACCCATCGCCAGCGCCCAGAACATTAAAAACCTCGATGGGAAAGCCCGGGCCGCTTTCACCATCATCGAGACTGTCTGGGAGGTCGCTGGCGAAGGCGACAGCGCCGGCGGCGCCGCGTTTGCAAATCAGCGTCGCGTCAGACACCGCGCGCACCACCCGAAGCGCTTCAAGCGTGTCCGTGGAGCCTCCTGCAATGTGGAACTCCTCTTCGGTGCCGACGATCAGATCAAAGAGATGCAGAGTGGATTTCAGCTTTTCAGTAACCCGTTGGCTTTCCACAAATCGGCTTTCGCCATCGCCATGGCCTGCCACCCCCCACAGGTTCGGGCGATAGTCGATGTCGAGCGCGGTCTGCAAACCAGCCTCGCGAGCAATCATGAGCGCTTTAAGGGTCGCGGCTTCGACCTGCGGGTGGCTCAGGTGCGTTCCCGTTGCCACCACGGCCCGAGCCTGACGGATGAAATCAGAATCGATGTCAGCCTCGGTTAGTCCCATATCCGCACAATTTTCGCGGTAGAAGATCAGCGGAAACTGTTCTTGGTCGCGTATGCCGAGGATCACCAGAGCGGTGAGCCGGTCGGAATCGGTTTTGACGCCCCGCGTGTCGACGCCCTCACGTTGCAATTCTTCGATGATGAACCGGCCCATATGCTCATCACCCACGGCTGTAATCACAGCCGATTTCAGGCCCAGTCTTGCCGTACCACAGGCCATGTTGGTGGGCGAGCCACCGATGTATTTGTCGAAGGAGCCCATATCCTCCAACCGACCACCCACTTGCGCCCCATATAGATCGACCGAAGATCGACCTATCGTGATCACATCTAAGGGCTTAGACATCAGCGAGCCTAACGGGCCGTCCAAGTTTGGCGGATTGCGTCGCGGCCTCGGACATCGCCAGAGCCGTCACCCCATCTTCAAGTGTCACAGGCAGCGCCCCACCGTTCAGAACAGCGTCTACAAAAGATCCCCATTCTGCGGCATAGGCAGGCATATAGCGTTCGAGGAAAAAGTAAGTCGGCTTGGCGCTTTTGACCCCATCGCTTGTCGATTTGATCACCGTGCTTTCAAGCATGTTCTGGGCCTGCAACAGACCTTCAGATCCCAAGAGCTCCACCCGTTGATCGTATCCATAGGCCGCCCGGCGCGAGTTTTTGATCACTGCGAGCTTTCCGTCGGCATAGGTCAGGGTGACCACGGCGGTATCGATGTCCCCTGCCGCGCCAATATCGGGATCTACGATCGAAGAACCAACTGCCGAAATGGTCTCCGGCGGCTCCCCAAGGAAGAAGTTCGCCATATCGAAGTCGTGGATCATCATGTCACGGTAAAGCCCGCCGGAGACCTTGATGTATTCAACGGGGGGCGGAGCAGGATCAAAAGAGGTGATCGATAAAAGCTCTGGCTTGCCGATCTCTCCCGCCGCGAGCGAGTCTCTGAGTGCGCCGAAATGCGGATCGAACCGGCGGTTAAAGCCGACCATGACAGGTTGCCCCGTTAGAGCGACGGCCCTTTGGCAAGCGCGGGCGCGATCCAGGTTGAGATCAACAGGCTTTTCGCAAAGTACGGGTTTGCCCGCAGCGGTCGCCGCTTCCATCAGATCCGAATGGGTATCCGTCGATGTTGCGATCAACACCACATCAATATTCTGATCGGCGATGATCTCTTCGGTTGTCCGCGCCTCGGCTTTGTACTGCGCCGCAAGTTTTTCGGCACTCTCTGGGTAGAAATCCGAGATTGCCACCAGATCGCTTTGCGGATGCGCCGTAATCGTCGTGGCGTGCACGCCCCCGATCCGACCCGCGCCAAGAAGTCCGACTTTCAACATCTTTGCTGTCTGCCTTTTTGCCAATTCGGTCCGTCAGTGCCGTGACTAAATTCCTATCAAGCCAATGCGCGGGCTGCCTAGACCACGCGGCGACATTCGCATGCTGGACTGGTCACCCCACGCAAGTGGTCCGAGGAATTTGCGCTTGGCGTCTTAAAGGAAGTGGCAAAGGTCCGGATCATCCAGACCTCTGCCCGTTTGATGAGACCAGCTTAGCCGATGATCGCGTTCAGCGTGGCGCTCGGGCGCATCACTTTGGCGGTTTTCGCAGCCGCTGTGTGGTAATAGCCGCCAAGATCGGCCGCACCGCCCTGTGCATCTGCAAGCTCCGCTGTGATCGCCTCTTCTTTCTCGGCCAAAGCCGTTGCGATGGGGGCGAAGTGAGCCGCGAGGACTGCATCTTCGGTTTGCGCAGCGAGCGCTTCGGCCCAGTACCGCGCAAACCAGTAATGGCTATCACGGTTATCGGGTTGGCCCACTTTACGACCTGGCGAACGGTCCTGATCCAGGACCTGCACGGTAGCTTCTTCCACCGCTTTGCCGAGAACACCCGCCTTGGTATTGCCCTTCGCCTCAGAGAGAAACTTTAGGCTTTCACCAAGGGCACAGAATTCGCCCAGGCTATCCCAGCGCAGATGGTTTTCTTCTACCAACTGTTGGACATGCTTTGGCGCAGAGCCGCCAGCACCGGTCTCAAACAGCCCGCCGCCATTCATCAGTTTGACGATCGAGAGCATCTTCGCCGAGGTGCCAAGCTCTAGGATCGGGAAGAGGTCGGTCAGGTAATCCCGCAGCACATTGCCAGTGATCGCGATGCTGTCTTCGCCCTTACGGATTGTCTCAAGCGTGAGGCGCGTCGCTTCGCGCGGCGCCATGATCAGGAACTTGTCCGCGACCCCTTCAGCCTCGAGGATCGGTTTGACATAGGCGATCAGCTCGCGGTCATGGGCACGGTTCTCGTTCAGCCAAAAGATCGCCTGCGCCCCGGTTGCGGCCTGACGCGAGATGGCAAGCTTTACCCAATCCTCGATCGGGGGCTTCTTCGCGGTGGAGGACCGCCAGATATCGCCTTTGCCGACCTTGTGTTCATGCAAGATCTCACCACTGGCCAGAATCATGCGGATCGTCCCGTCGGCGGGCGCCTCAAACGTGGTCGGGTGAGAGCCATATTCCTCGGCCTTTTGCGCCATCAGACCCACATTCTGGACCGCCCCTGCCGTGGTGACATCAAGCGCCCCGGTCTCTTTAAAGTAAGCGATGGTCTCATCATAAACCGGCGCGTAACAACGGTCGGGGATACAGCATTTGGTATCGGCCTCAGCCCCATCTGGCCCCCAGCCTTTACCGCCTGCGCGGATGATCGCGGGCATCGAAGCGTCGATGATCACATCGGATGGCACATGCAAATTGGTGATGCCGCGATCAGAGTTGACCATGTAAAGCGGGGGCTTCGCGGCCAGCGCAGCCTCGATATCGGCCTTGATAGCGGCAGCTTGATCGGCGGGAAGTGTCTCTACTTTCGCAACCAAATCCCCAATACCAGAATTTGGATTGGCGCCGAGCGCTTCCAGGGCCGTGGCGTGTTTCGCAAAGACATCTTGCAGATAAACTGCCACGAAATGGCCAAAGATGATCGGGTCGGAGACCTTCATCATCGTGGCTTTCAGATGGACCGAGAACAAAACGCCCGGCTCAATGCTCGCAATCTCTGCGCCAATAAAGTCTCTCAGCGCGCTTGCGGACATGAAAGTTGCATCGACCACGGTGCCTTCCGCCAGGTCGATCCCGTCTTTTAACACAGTTTCGGTGCCATCTCCGCCGGTGAAGGTGATCTTCGCGGGTCCCGCCTGCGCGGCGGTCAATGTTGCAGAGACTTCATTGGCGAAGAAGTCATTTCCAGACATGGAGGCGACGGTGGTCTTGCTGTCAGCTGACCAAGCGCCCATGGAATGGGGGTGTTTCTGAGCAAAAAGTTTCACGGCCTTCGCCGCGCGGCGATCCGAATTGCCCTCACGTAAGACAGGATTAACGGCTGAGCCTTTGATCGCATCATAGCGCGCCTTGATCTCTTGCTCGTCATCCGATTGCGGCTCTTCCGGATAGCTCGGCACCGGATAGCCTTGGGACTGAAGCTCGGCTATCGCCGCGGAAAGCTGCGGGATCGAAGCAGAGATGTTGGGAAGCTTGATCACATTTGCTTCAGGCGTTTTCACCAGATCGCCCAGCGCCGCCAGATCGTCAGTAATGCGTTGTTCGTCGCTGAGCTTTTCTGGGAAGGTCGCCAAAATCCGTCCCGCGACCGAAATATCTTTGGTTGCGATACTCACATCCGCAGCAGACACAAACGCGCGGATGATCGGCAACAACGAGGCGCTCGCGAGTTCGGGCGCTTCGTCTACAATGGTATACACTATGTCCGGGCTGTCGTTCGGTGTCATGAAATTCATCCCTTCCCGCGATCTTTCGGAGCTGTTCTCGCTGCGCTCAGACGGCAGCAGTGATTGCGGTCGCACCTTTGGCGGACCGGCACGAGCGGCGTAAAACAGCTTTCACAGCAAATCAATTTCTCACTGTGTCGCTCAAGGCGGACATGATGCCACGGCGCAGCGGCGATCACCCCGGGTCAAGCCCCTGTGACATTCGGTTTCGGGCGATTGCGGCGGCAAAGATTTTTGCTGACGATAGGGCCCATATCCGATGGAGGACAAAAGATGCGTCTAAATTGTCTGAAGCCCGCGCTGCTGACAGCGGCCATCACTTTAGGGCTGTTCGCCCAACACAACGCCGCCAAAGCGGAGAACTTAGAAGTCGCCATTGTTGCTGGCGGCTGTTTCTGGTGCGTTGAATCCGATTTTGAAAAAGTCCGCGGTGTGAAAGAGGTCGTCTCCGGCTTCGCGGGCGGCAAAGTCGAGAACCCAAGCTACAAACAGGTGGTGCGCGGCGGAACCGGTCATAGAGAAGTTGTAGAAATCACCTTCGATGCCGATCAACTCAGCTACCGTCGTGTGATCGACCTTTTCTTGCGGTCTATTGATCCAACCGATGCCAGCGGGCAGTTTTGCGATCGCGGTTTCGTCTATTCACCTGCGATTTATGCCAGCGCGGCACAAGCTGCCGCAGCACAAGCTGCCCTTGCCAAAGCGGAGGCGGATTTGGGACGTGACGTTGTGGTCGCCATCGAACGGACCGCTACGTTCTATGCAGCAGATGAATATCACCAGGATTTCTACAAGAAATCGGATATCATTCTCACCCGGTTTGGGCCTCAAACGAAGGCCAGCGCTTACAAGAAATACCGCACCAGCTGTGGCCGCGACGAACGGGTGAAAGAGGTCTGGGGCAGCACCGCCCCCTTCGTTCAAAGCTGAGCGCCACACCAACTGGCGACAGGCAGAAGCATCAGACGGAAGAACGGGCCCGCGCAAAGCGGGCCTTTTTTTTGCGAAGATCACCAGTCGCGGCGTGCTTCAACCTCATCGACATGGGGGATCGCATCGGCAGCCCCCCGTCGCGTAACCGAGAGCGCGGCCGCCATCGCAGCGCGGGCCATGGCTGCTTTGGGCGGTAGCCCTGCGTCCAAAGAGGCCGCGAGATATCCTGAAAATGTATCTCCTGCGCCGGTTGTATCGACTGCCTCTACCTTGGGTGTAGGCGCATGAATCTCTTCTTTGCCTGCCAGATCGCGCCACACCGCGCCTTCTGCCCCGCGCGTCACAACCATCACCGGCACGTCTTCTGCCGTCACTTCTCGGCCAAGTGTCGCGGCGAGTTGGGCCGCTTCAACCTCGTTGACGATCAGGATCGAGACCGCAGGCAAAACCTCTGTGACGATCTTAGCGTTGAAAGGGGCGGCAGAATACACCACGCGGAGGCCGCGTTCTTTCGCCCGCGATGCGGCCTCAACTTGGGCATTGGTTTCATTTTGCAAGAGAAACAGGTCGCCCGATACTGCCTCATCCAAAGCTGAGGTCACGTGCGACATGGGTATCTCTGCATTTGCCCCCGACAGAACCACGATGCTGTTTTCGCCAGCGTCATCGACGCGGATATCTGCCCGACCCGTCGGCGCCGATACCCGCACCACATATTTGGTCCGAACACCCGCCGCTTCTAGCTGCGCAACCCAGGTTTCCCCATCTTCTCCGACGGCACCGAGATGGTGCACCACGGCGCCCGCGCGTGCCGCGGCGATCGAGTGGTTCGCGCCCTTCCCGCCAAGCCCAGAACTAAACCCCGTGGCGATAATCGTCTCTCCGGGCGCGCTTAAATAGGGAACACGCAGCACATAGTCGACATTGATGGAGCCAAGGTTCCAGATCGTCATGTCTCAGGATCAACCTCTTTCTTGGGCGGACGCTTCAGACGGGGCAGCATGTCTTTCTTGTCTCCAAGAACAAAGCCCGCAATCGCGCTGAGAACGGCGACCACGGCCTCATGGGGTAAAATCCCAAGAACGCTCAGGAAAACCACAGCGACAATGATCAGTATTGTGGTCGCCAGCCGCCCGGTTTCAGGGTTCTGGACAAAGAGCGCGACGGTTTCCGAGGTCCCACCCGAACGCCAGATTATCACCACAGCAATCAGCGTCATGCAGGCCATCAGAATTGCGAAGGCGATCAGGCCGTATCTTGCCAAAACGAGCAGAAGCTCCACGAATTCAGGACTGGGCGTTGTTGTCATCGCCTATCCTCCCCTCAACTCCTGTTCAGCATGGCCACCAGGGGGCAAGGTGGCAAGCAGGACTATCCCACTTTTGCGGCCGCGAGCACTGCCATGTTGAGGATATGGGTCTCAGAGGAATTGCTCGGGCAGATCTGGATCGGCTTCTCAACCCCGGTTAAAATTGGGCCGATGATGGTCGCACCTGCCATTTCCTGCATCAGTTTGACCGAGATTGACGCCGAATGGCGCGCGGGCACCACCAAGATATTGGCGGGACCGGTGAGCCGCTGGAACGGGTAGTCCGCTTGGGCGGTTGGGTTCAACGCCACATCAACGGCCATTTCGCCTTCATACTCGAAATCAACACCACGCGCGTCAAGAACTCGGGCTGCCTCATGCATCTTGGTGGCCCGCTCGGACACCGGGTACCCGAAGGTCGAAAAACTGACAAAGGCTACGCGGGGCTCCAGCCCCAAGCCGCGCGCCACGCCTGCCGCCTTGACCGCGATATCGGCAAGGTCTTCTTCATCGGGCCATTCGTGAACCATCGTGTCGGCGATCATCACGATCCGGCCCTTATGCATCAGCGCCGTGACCCCGACGGAGCCGTTGGCTGCGTTCACGTCGAAGACCCGGTTGATCATGTCCAGCACATGGGCCGATTTCCGTGTTGCTCCGGTGACCAGCCCATCGCCATGGCCATGGGCAAGCATCAACGCTCCGAAAACATGCCGGTCCCGCGCCGCGAGCCGGTGGATGTCTTGGCCGTTGAAACCACTGCGTTGCAGCCGGTCATAGAGAAAGGATTTATACGTCTCCAGGTGCTGCGTGTTGGCGGCATTGACCACGCGAAGTTCACGCGCTGCATCACCGAGCCCGATCGTATCGAGCTTTTCTTTCACATCCGTATCCCGCCCGATCACGATGGCTTCGCCGAACCCGTTGCGCTGATAGGCCAAGGCCGCGCGTAATACCCGTGGGTCATCGCCCTCGACAAAGATCATTTGCGCTTGGGCTTGGCGCGCGCGGGCATAAAGACCCTCGATGATCGAGGCCGTTGGGTCCATTCGCGCCTTCAGCAGACGCTCATACTCGTCCAAATCCTCGATATCGCGGCGCGCGACACCGGTATCCATGCCTGCCCGCGCTACTTTCGGCGGCACCATATAGATCAGGCGCGGATCGAACGGCGTTGGAATGATGTAGTCGCGCCCAAAGCTCAACTTGCGACCATAGGCCATCGCCACCTCATCGGGCACATCGAGCCGCGCAAGCTCTGCCAGCGCATGGGCACAAGCGATTTTCATCTCATCGTTGATCGCCCGTGCCGCGATATCGAGCGCCCCGCGGAAGAGATAGGGAAAGCCCAAAACATTGTTCACTTGGTTGGGATAGTCCGACCGTCCGGTGGCCACGATTGCGTCAGGGCGCACTTCTTGGGCTTCTTCGGGGGTGATCTCTGGATCGGGATTGGCCATGGCAAAGATCACGGGCTTGTCGGCCATGGATTTCACCATGTCGCGGGTTACCGCGCCTTTGACCGAGACACCGATGAAGACATCCGCAGCCTCCATCGCCTCTTCGAGGCTCCGCGCACTGGTTTTCACCGCATGGGCCGATTTCCACTGGTTCATGCCCTCGGTGCGACCCTGATAGATCACGCCCTTAGTGTCGACGATCAGGCAGTTTTCGTGCCGCGCGCCCATCCGTTTGAGCAGCTCGATACACGCGATCCCGGCCGCCCCTGCCCCGTTCAGGACGATCTTCACATCTTCGATCTTCTTGTCCGACAAGAGCAGCGAATTGAGCAATCCTGCCGCCGTGATCACTGCGGTCCCATGCTGATCATCATGGAAGACCGGAATATCCATCTCTTCTTTCAGACGCTGTTCGATGATGAAGCAATCGGGCGCTTTGATGTCTTCGAGATTGACCCCTCCGAAGGTTGGCTCCATCAGTTTCACCGCCTTGCAGAAGGCGTCGATGTCTTCGGTGTCGAGCTCAATATCGATGCTGTTCACATCGGCGAATTGTTTGAAGAGGATCGACTTGCCTTCCATCACCGGCTTGGACGCCAGAGCGCCGAGATTGCCGAGGCCCAAGACAGCGGTGCCGTTCGATATCACGGCCACGAGATTGCCCTTGGTGGTGTAGTCGAAAACGGTCTGAGGATCTTTGTCGATCTCTACGCAAGGAATTGCCACGCCGGGTGAATAGGCAAGCGTCAGGTCCCGCTGCGTGGCCATGGGCACGGTCGCGAGGACCTCAAGTTTGCCAGGCACCGGCTGAAGGTGAAAATCCAGCGCCTCTTTTGGCGTGTATTTGACATTGGTCATAGCGGCGCTCTCCCCTCACGCGGTGGAGGGTTGTTAGCGACCGAAAGGAAGAGCCTCAAGCCAAGCTTGACGCTTCTTTTTCTTTTCGATGCAACTGGCTAGGTAACCAGACCAATTTATGCGGCGCGCCGCGCTGCAATGACAGCGCGGTCTGGCCTATCCACAAGTGTTCAGATGGTTTTTTGCCGCCACCGGAGCGCTGCGAATGCACCAAGCCCGGCGAGGATCAGCGGCAATCCAGCAGGAAGCGGCACCGGTGGGATCGACACGCTGGGGCTGAACTCGACGACGAAACCGCTGCTAAAGCTGCTCGGGATGTCGTTCCAGGTCAGCGCACCACCGTGGAACCAACCGTGCACATAGTGCTCTGATCCTCCTGAGTTGTTCGGCTCAAATGATG
>JBCDGN010000032.1:0-37554 GCA_038751255.1 Pseudomonadota bacterium | reverse complement strand
CAAGCGTCAACTCATAGCAGTCTTTCGCATCATCGGCCCAAGTGAAGAGACCATGGCTTTCAAGAACCACACCTTTGGCTTGAGGGTTTTCTAAGCAGAATTTTTCAAGCCAGAGACCCAGCTCGTATCCCGGTCGCTTCCATGGCAGCCAACCGATTTCATCACCAAAAATCTGCTGGGTCAGCGCGTTGGAAGTCTTAGAGGCCGCGATCGCGATATTGCATCGGGATGCATATGATCAACATGTTTCTGTGGGACATAGGCGTGCAACGGGGTGTCGATAGAGGCCGCACGTGGATTGAGATTGAAGGTGCAATGAGGCAGATAGCCAACCATTTCATCCTCAAATTCAACGCCGCGGTACTTTCTCTTCAAGGCGCGGAGTTTGTCTATATAGAGCGTCGCAAATCCATCCATCTTGATGGAGCCGACATCACCGCCGGATCCTTTGACCCATAAGACTTCGACCAAGTCTGCTGAAAGTGGATCGGGCGCCATCACCTTGGCCGAGGTATTGCCACCACCGTAATTTGTGATGCGCTTGTCGGAGCCCAGAAGGTTTGAGCGATAAAGCAGTTTCTCAGGCTCCGACATGCTGGCGGCATGGGCGTCGTCCCACAAAGAGGCGAGCCGCAGGGGTGCTATTTGCATTGGCGATCCTCCCAATCGTGCAACATCTGAGCCTGCCAGACGTCATGCAATTTGGACCGGCAATCACCTCTTTGTCAATCATAAACAATCATAAGCAATCATTATGCAGGTGCAGAAAGACGTATATGCGCGTTTATGATTGACATTGATTGATTTGAGTCGCAGTATTTCCAACACGAGGAGGCTGTGATGCACGAAAAGGAACGCCATAGGGTGATCTTATCAGCGGTTCAGGACCGCCCCGTGGCCACTGTGACCGAGCTCTGCGCGCTGACCGGCGCCTCAGAAGCAACCATTCGTCGGGACATCGCAGCGTTGCATGTGCAGAAAAAGCTTCGACGTATTCGCGGAGGGGCAGAAG
This sequence comes from Pseudomonadota bacterium, assembly GCA_038751255.1. Classification (GTDB taxonomy): domain Bacteria; phylum Pseudomonadota; class Alphaproteobacteria; order Rhodobacterales; family Rhodobacteraceae; genus JANSYP01. The sequence goes on along the minus strand of JBCDGN010000032.1, from coordinate 36,542 downwards.
CGCTCAATCCCAATCAGTTGCCCGGGCTCGCGGGACGTCCGTTCTCAGTGAACGAAACGCTCAGGATCGCGCAAAAGCGTGCCATCGCCGGTGCCGCTGTGGCGCTCTGCGACGAAGGTGAGCCGATCATCATCAATGGCGGTACCACAACCTTTCAGATGGTTCATCCACTCGCCTCGCGGCGCCTGCAGATCTTCACCAATTCCTTTCCGATCGCAGAGCATCTGCTGAAGAACTCAAAGAATACCATCATGCTGTCCGGTGGAACGGTCTACCGTGAACAAAACATTGTTCTCTCACCTTTTGAGAACGATGTGACCAAGAACTTCTACGCGCGTCGGATGTTTATCGGCGCGCAAGGGGTTGGACCGTTGGGTCTGATGGAAGCCGACCCTTTGCTCATCCAGGCAGAACAAAAATTGATCGGCCAGGCCGATGAATTGGTCGTCCTTGTCGACAGTTCGAAATTCGAAAACCGCTCCGCGCTGGTCCTGTGTGGGTTGGATCGTGTGGACACTTTGATCACAGATGAAGGGATTGGCGACCGTGCTGCAGCGATGCTGGAGGCGGCCGATATTCGCGTCATCGTCACGCACGTGAACGCCTCAGAGATCGAGGCAGCTTCATAAAGACAATTCGAAGAGCCTCGCACATCGGGGCCACCAAGGGAGGAAAGCAAATGAAACTCTGGAACACTGTGCTGACCGGTGCGGCAGCGCTTTCAATGATGGTAGGAACCGCCCAAGCTGATGATATGCGCATCGCTTTGGTTGTCAAAGCGCTTGGGATTGGGTTTTTCGAGGCCGCGGCCAAAGGCGCCGAAGAAGCCGCCTCAGAGCTCGGTGACGTTGAGATCATCTATACCGGCCCCACTGATACGACAGCGGAAGGCCAGATCGAGGTGATCAATTCCCTGATCGCACAAAAGGTCGACGCGATTGCCATCTCAGCCAATGATGCCGATGCGCTGGTGCCGACGCTGAAAAAAGCAATGGATCGCGGGATCACCGTCATCTCTTGGGACTCAGGCGTCGCGCCCGATGGGCGTCAAATGCATCTTAATCCCTCTTCGAACCCACTCATCGGCAACATGATCATCAAGCTTGCGGCCGACCACCTGCCAGAGGGCGGTGACGTCGCGCTTTTGTCAGCAACAAGCACGGCAACGAACCAGAACATCTGGATCGACGAGATGAAAAAGGTGATGTCGGACTATCCCAACATCAACCTCGTCGCCACCGTCTATGGCGATGATCTGGCAGACAAATCCTACCGCGAAGCACAGGGGCTGATGCAGTCCTATCCAGATCTCGACGCGATCATCGCGCCGACCTCGGTGGGCATCGTGGCCGCGGCTCAAGCAGTTGCCGACGCTGGAAAGATCGGTGAGGTGAATGTCACAGGGTTGGGGCTGCCATCGGAAATGGCGGGCGCTATCGATTCCGGCGCCTCGCAATCTTTCGCGATTTGGAACCCGATTGATTTAGGCTACGCAGCCACCATGATCGCCCATGGCCTTGCCAGCGGTCAGGCCGAAGCCGGTCCTGGTGCCAGCATCAGCATGGGCCGGATCGGCGATGTGACGTTGGACGAAAACTCCGAAGGCGCCATGGCGGATCCGTTCATTTACGACTCCTCTAACATTGAAGACTTCAAGGACATATTCTGATCCTTTGAGTTGACGAACCGGAGGCAAGGGTGCGGCCTTGTCTCCATCCCATCTACCAACCCTCAACAAGAGGCGTGGCGATGACTGACCAAGGGCCCGAACCTGTTTTGGCGCTGAAAGACATCGTCAAAACCTTTCCTGGCACACGCGCTTTGGACGGGGTGCGACTAGAACTTTACCCTGGGCAAGTCACGGCGCTGATCGGCGAAAACGGCGCCGGAAAATCGACCATCGTGAAATGTCTCACAGGGATCTATCAGCCGGATGCAGGTGAAATCCTATTAGACGGCACCCCCGTCCGGTTCCCAACACCACAAGATGCCGCCCGTGCTGGCGTCACCGCGATCCACCAAGAAACTGTTCTTTTTGACGACCTCACTGTCGCCGAGAATATCTTTCTCGGCCACGCACCAAAGGGCCGTTGGGGGCTCATCGATCGGACTGCTATGCAACGGCACGCAGGCAAAATCCTCGACGGGATAGGCGCTCAGATTGATCCCAGTGTCTTGCTCAAAGACCTTGGCATCGCGTCGAAACATCTGGTGGCGATCTCGCGGGCTTTATCGATCGAGGCCCAGGTGGTGATCATGGATGAACCCACCGCTTCGCTGAGCCACAAAGAAATCGAAGAGCTATACGAGCTGGTCGAGGCACTTAAAAACCAGGGCAAGGCAATCCTCTTCATCTCGCACAAATTCGATGAGGTTTTCCGCATCGCCGACCGCTACACTGTTTTCCGCGATGGGCAATTTGTCGGACAAGGTCAGATGGCCGAGGTGACGGAGGCGCAGCTTGTCCAAATGATGGTCGGTCGCGCAGTTGATCAGATCTTTCCCAAGCGAACGCCCACAATCGGCAATGAAATCCTGAACGTTTCCGGTCTCAGCCATCCCACCGAGTTCGAAGATATCAGCTTTGGTCTTCGCGAAGGCGAGATCCTTGGGTTTTATGGGCTCGTTGGCGCAGGGCGCTCCGAATTCATGCAAGCGCTGATAGGTCTGACCAAGCCCTCTCGCGGGGTCCTAGAGATAGACGGCCAAGAAAGAACTCTCCGCTCGCCCGCCGATGCGATTGAAGCGGGTCTCGTCTATGTGCCCGAAGATCGCGGCAAGCAAGGTACCATTGCGGCATTGCCGATCTTTCAAAACGTCACGCTGCCCTCGCTTGGGCGTCTTTCAAAGAACGGCTTTCTGCAACTGGCGAAGGAATTTGCCTTAACCCGAGACTACACCCAAAGGCTCGACCTGCGCGCCGCGTCGCTCGACACAACCGTCGGGGCGCTTTCGGGCGGCAACCAGCAGAAGGTGGTGATCGCGAAATGGCTTGCCACGGAGCCCCGGATGATCATCCTCGATGAACCGACCAAGGGCATTGATATCGGCTCTAAGGCTGCCGTGCATGATTTCATGGCAGAGCTTGCCGCCCGCGGTCTTGCCGTCATTATGGTGAGCTCTGAAATCCCCGAGATCCTCGGCATGTCTGATCGCGTGGTCGTCATGCGCGAAGGACGCATCGCTGCGACACTGCCAAGGGACGCGCTTTCGCCGGAAACGCTGGTGCGACACGCGGCGGGTCTGGCCACGGCGGAGGCGGCATGACCCTTTTGAAGCGCCGCGAGAGCCTGCTGGCCGGGGTTTTGCTTTTACTGATTTGTTTGATTTCGCTGCGGTTTCCCGGGTTTGCCGCGCCGAAGAACATGATCGCTGTTTTCACCGACACAGCGCCTTTGATCATCCTTGCCTTGGGTCAGATGGTGGTAATCTTAACGCGCTGCATTGATTTGTCGGTGGCGGCTAACCTGGCGCTGACCGGAATGGTCGTGGCGATGCTGAACACCATTGCGCCCGGCTTACCGGTCTTATTCACATTGCTGATCGCGCTTTGTCTGGGCGCGCTGCTTGGCGCGATCAACGGGCTTCTGGTTTGGAAGCTAGAGCTCCCCTCCATCGTCGTTACCTTGGGCACGATGACGATCTTCCGCGGCTTCATCTTTGTCATCTCCGATGGCCAATGGGTCAATGCCCATGAGATGAGCGATGCGTTCACCGGCTTTCCGCGAACCAGCGTCATGGGCATTCCCGTTCTGGGCTGGATCGCCATTCTGGTGATTGCCGCCATGGGGGTTGTCATGGCGCGAACGCCGCTGGGTCGGTCTTTCTTTGCGGCTGGGTCAAACCCGCATGCAGCGACCTATACCGGCATCGATGTGGGCCGGACCCAATGCATCGCCTTTGTGATTTCAGGCATGCTGGCAGGGCTCACGGGATATCTCTGGATTGCCCGCTACGCGGTCGCCTATGTCGATATCGCGGGAGGATTTGAATTGGATGTGGTCGCGGCTTGTGTGATCGGCGGTATCTCCATCGCCGGAGGGATCGGATCGGTCAGCGGCGCGGTGCTGGGGGCGTTCTTTCTGGGTGTGATCAAGAACGCCCTGCCTGTCGTCAATATCTCGCCCTTTTGGCAATTGGCTATCTCCGGCGCGGCGATCCTCATCGCCATCGCCTTGAACGCCCGCGCCAACTGGAGCCCAGGCCGTGTCATCCTCAAATCTGCGGAGCGCACCCAATGAGCGTCGCCGATCCAGACCTGACCCAGATTGCGAAAGCTCCCTCTGAGATCCCGGACCGGCTGACCACGGCGCGCTATCGTTTCTTTCGCAGCTGGGAAATTCTACTGCTCGCGGTTGTGGTTGGTGTTTTTGTCCTCAACAGTTTCGCTTCGCCCTACTTCCTCGATGCCTGGAACCTTAGCGACGCGACCTTCAACTTCACCGAAAAGGCGATGATCGCTTTTGCGATGGCGCTGTTGATCATCTCCGGTGAGATCGATTTGTCCGTCGCTGCGATCATCGCACTCGCCTCAACCGCGATGGGTTTGGTCATGCAGGCCGGGTTCGGCACGCCGCTTATTGTGGCGACGGGTATCGCGGTGGGACTGGCCTGCGGAACGTTCAATGGCACGCTGGTGACGCGGCTGGGACTGCCATCGATTGTGGTGACCATTGGCACCATGAGCCTTTTCCGAGGCCTCTCCTTTATCGTGCTCGGAGACGATGCGTTTCGTGGCTACCCCGCCAGCTTTGCCTGGTTCGGACAAGGCTATGTCTGGTGGGTGATCTCGTTCGAATTTGTCCTGTTTTGCGTCTTGGCCGTGGTCTTTGGCATCGTTCTGCACAAAACCAATTTCGGCCGCCATGTGTATGCCATTGGCAACAACCCAACCGCGGCGCTCTTTTCTGGGATCCGTGTTGCGCGGGTGAAGATGATCCTCTTTCTGCTGACCGGTCTAATGTCAGGGATCGCCGCGGTCTGCCTGACCTCTCGTCTGGGCAGCACGCGTCCCTCTATCGCTATGGGGATGGAGCTTGAGGTGGTGACTATGGTGGTTTTGGGTGGCGTCTCAATTCTTGGCGGGGCGGGCTCCATCCCTGGGGTCGTCATCGCGGCCTTTCTGATGGGGCTCGTCACCTTTGGGCTGGGGCTCTTGAATGTACCGGGCATTGTAATGTCGATTTTTATCGGCTGCATGCTGATCGGTGTGATCGCCCTGCCCCGCGTGATCGCCAAGTTAAGGCGGAGCTGATGGAAAAAATTGCCTTCCGAATGACCCTCTACCCCGGTCAGCTTGACGAATACCGCCGACGCCATGACGAGATTTGGCCGGAGCTTGTCACTCTGCTGAAAGATGCGGGGGTCGAGGACTATTCGATCCATTATGACCCCGGCACACACGCGCTTTTCGGCGTTCTCTGGCGGCGCGAGGATCACGGAATGGACGCCTTGCCAGAGACTGACATCATGCAGCGTTGGTGGGCGCATATGGCCGATATTATGGAGACTCACCCCGACAACAAACCGGTGTTGGTCCCCTTGGAAACCGTGTTCCATCTGCGATGAGCGCGCCCGCGCATATCGCGGTGATCGATGTCGGCAAGACCAATGTCAAACTCGCACTCGTGGATGCAGATGAGCTCACCGAGATCGCGGTCGAAACACGGCCGAACACTGTGTTGCCAGGCCCGCCCTACCCGCATTTCGACTTAGAGGGTCATTGGGCTTTCATCCTCGACCATCTCAGCCAGTTCCACAAATCACACGGGATCGACGTGATTTCGGTCACGACCCATGGCGCCTCGGCGGTATTGCTGGATGAGGCTGGTATGCTGGCGATGCCGATGCTCGACTATGAGCATGATTTGAGTGCCACCGCGACCTCCTATGACACGCTTCGGCCGAGCTTTGACCTGACGGGCAGCCCGCGGCTCCCTGGTGGGCTCAACTTAGGGGCACAACTCTATTGGCTGCGTGAAACCCAGCCAGATGCCTGGGCGCGCATCGCTCATATTGTGACCTATCCACAATATTGGGGCCATCGCCTGACCGGGGTTTACGCGACGGATGTGACCTCGCTGGGCTGCCACACCGACTTATGGTGTCCGATGGCGGGGGGCGTTTCGCCGCTCGTCGAGACGCTTGGGCTGTCGGAAACCTTGGGAACGCCGCGCAAATCCTCTGACATTTTGGGCACCCTCACGCCAGAGGTCGCGGCCCGAACCGGTCTGCCCATCGGCACGCCGGTCCTTTGCGGGATCCACGACAGCAACGCCTCGCTCTATCCGCATCTCCTGGCGCGGACTGGGGCCTTTTCGGTGGCTTCGACGGGCACCTGGGTGGTGGCAATGGCCGTCGGCGGCGAGACGCCAAGGCTCGATCCCGCGCGCGACACGCTGATCAATGTCAATGCGCTCGGGCAACCGGTCCCCTCGGCTCGCTTCATGGGGGGGCGCGAGTACGATCTGATCCGTGCGGGCGGTGAGGTGCACCCAACCCTCGCTGACCGGACAGACGTGCTCGATCAATGGCTCATGCTGCTGCCCGCGATTGAACCTGGCAGCGGTCCTTTCCCCCGTCGCGCAGGGGGTTGGACAGAAGAACCGAGCTCCGATGGCACGCGGATGCTGGCGCTGTCTTGGTACTTGGCTTTGATGACAGATACCTGTCTGCGCCTGATCTCGGCGCGTGGCCCCACGATCATCGAAGGCCCTTTTGCCCACAACCCCGACTATGTGGAGATGCTGTCGCATCTGAGGCCAGACGGCGTCGTCGTTGCAGGGTCCTCGACCGGAACCAGCATCGGTGCAGCCCTATTGGCAGGGGGCAAGTCGCGTCTCTCTGCGGGCGAAGTGATTGCTTGTGAAATCGACCCTGCCCTAGAGGCCTACGCCGCGCGATGGGCGGCCTTTGTCGATAAATCCATCCCAAGGGAATAAAGCACGACGCTTGCCCTTGACTGTACAGGCGCTCTCGGCAATCTGTCTCGTCGGGAACATGGAGAAGATGGTTCGATGGACGGGCCGATCGTCATCCGGTCTATTGAGAATATCGGGCACCGCTCGGAGCGGCGGCGCTTCGAAGGCTTTCCCACACCATCTCAGACACATCAAACGACCCTAGCGCCTCGCTCCGCCGAGCGTTTGGAACTTGCCAGAGGCGATTTGCTTAGAATTTCCTACTTGGCCCAGCCGGCAAGTCTGACGCTGATGGCGTTCGGCGCGCAGGGCGGTTCCGCGCTCGACGCTCTGGGATTGTCGACGGATCTGACCCGAACGCCATCGGACATGGTGAATAAAGCCCTCAAAGGCTGGCTCGCCGCGCGAGGCATCTCCGACGACGCGCCGCTGCCTGCTGCAAGCCTCAGCAGCGCGGAGCCAGAGATTTATGTGCGTGCAGCGTCTTCCTGCACAGTCTGGATCATCAATGACGTCTCTGCCGAGGATCTGATTTCCTCCGGAGGCGGCGCACAGGTCACCCTAAGCCACAGTTCACCCGCAGGCGAGATCATTCATCCGCGCCCCCTTGGCCATATTCTTGAGGAGTTCACCGTCAAGCGTGGCACGGCACAGTCCTACCCGTTGAAGGCGGGCCAATCTGTGCAGATCATCGATTTGGAGGGTCAGCAATGCTCCGACTTCCAAGCGCTTTCAGCCGCCGCGCTCGACCGAGGCATCGAAGAAACGATTGATAGCACCGCGACACGGTCGCTGACGCGGCGTGCCTATCCGCAGCCCGGCCTATTCGACAAGTTTTATGGACCAGAGATGACGCCCATGCTGCGTCTGGTTCAAGACACTTGCGGCGCACATGATACGTTTGGATTGGCCTGTACCTCGCGCGGCTATGAAGAAAGAGGATTTCCTGGCCATCTCAATTGCTCGGACAATATCTCGCGCGCCTTGGAACCCTATGGAATTCAAGGTCGCGCAGCGTGGCCTGCGATCAACTTCTTCTGGAGCACATGGATCGATCAACATCATCAGATGAACAGTGAGGAAAGCCGGTCGCGTCCGGGCGACTATGTGGTCATGGAGGCGCTACAAGATTTGATCTGTGTCTCTACCGCCTGTCCTGACGATATCGATCCGATCAACGGCTGGAACCCTACAGATATCCATGTGCGCATCTACGGTCCCGAGACCGATATTCACCGCGCCATTGCCTATCGCCCGAAAGTTGACGCCCCTATGCAGCTCAGCACCGAGTCCGCGTTTCACCCGCGCCTGGAAAAGCTCACCACGCAATTCGCGCCCGCGCGCAATCTGTGGGCCGCAGTGTCCTTCCCAAGCGTCGGCACGCTCGGCGAGTATCGTGCCTGCCGCGAAGCCGTGACCGTGCAAGATATGAGCGGTTTGCGCAAATACGATATCATCGGGCCTGACGCGACCAAGCTGCTGCAGCAGGTTGTGAGCCGCGATGTCATCAAACTGGCGGAATGGCGCGGCACCTATGCCTTGATCTGTGATGAAACCGGATCGGTGGTCGATGATGGCACGCTGTTTCACCTAGGCGCGCATCTTTATCGCTGGTGCTGCGGCTCTGAAGAAAGCCTGCGCATCCTCCATGCGACCGCGGACACTATGGGATTACAGGTCCGGATTTCCGACCAAAGCGAAACACTGGTCAATCTCGCTGTGCAAGGTCCCAAATCACGCGATCTGCTGCGCCGTATCGTCTTTACTCAGCCACATGTCCCAAGTTTGGAGGCGATGAAATGGTTCGGTGTCACTGTGGCACGGCTTGGGGATCGCAACGGCGCGCCTTTCATGCTCAGTCGCAGCGGATATACCGGCGAGTTGGGGTACGAAGTTTTTTGCGCGCGGGATGATGCTTTAGCGATTTGGGATGCTCTGTTTGACGCTGGAGCCGATTTTGGTGTGACGCCAATGGGGTCCGCAGCTTTGGAGATGATCCGCATAGAAGCAGGACTGGCGGCGGCGGGGGCAGAGTTCGCGCCGGGCATCGATGCCTATGAGGCTGGGCTTGGCTTTGCCGTCGATCTGCGAAAGCCCAGCTTCACCGGGCGTGGCGCGCTGGAGCGGCGGGCCTCAGATGTACGACATCCGCTCGTGGGGCTGCGCTTTGCAAGCGATGAAGCTCCGGCTTCTGGCGCACCGGTTCTTATGGGCGAGCGCAAGATCGGCCACGTTACATCGGCAAGCTATGCCCCGGCCTTTGGGTCGGCAATCGCGATGGCCCGGATCGCGGCCGAGTATGCAGAGACCGGCACGACGCTGGCCGTAGGACAGCTTGATGGGCATATGAAACAATTGCCTGCGAGTGTGGTCCCGATCCCCTTCGTTGATCCAAAGCGCACGCGGGCACGTGCCTAGACAGAGCGATCAGCTGGGCGCAAAGACCAGCCCGCGGGCAGAAGTCCCACGCTTTCGCGGATCTGCAAAAAGGCCCAAATAGAGCGGGTCAATCTATTGGTGTTCCCCTTTTTTCGCAGCAAAGCGATCTTGAGATCCATAACCCAAGCCTCGTCACCAGTACGCGTCAAGAGACCGGCGTCGAGATCAGGGGCAACAAGACTTTCCGGCAACCAAGCCACACCTGCGCCATCGCGCGCGCGGATCCTCAACGCCCCGGCCATCGTATTCTCATAGACTGTTCGGAACCCGGGCTCATCGGTCACACTCTCCAGCAACGGATCAAGGAGCCGACCTAAAGGCGCCGCTTCACCAAAGCGAAGCAGCGGCACAGCCCCTTCATGCGGTGGCAAATTGAAGAGTGGGGCACCGTTTTGTGCTGGCTTGCACACCGGCACGAGCCGGTCGGTGCCGATGGTCACCTTCTCAAATGAACGGTCTAAGTTCGCGCTCTGGCGGGACGCGCCTGTGTCGAAATATGCAATCACGAAATCTACATCACCATTGCGCAAATCCTGGAGGCAAATCGGCAAATCATCGGCCCTAAGGCGCGACAGCAACGGCCCATGGGCTTCTTCCAAGGCTTGCAACCATGCTGGAAAAAAGCGCCAACCGATGGAATGTTGTGCAGCAAAGGTTACCACGTACCGATCTGGCAGCGATTGAGCTTCTCGCAATTGGCTGCGTTCGGCTTCGATCCGCGCGATCGCTTGAAGGCCTGCCTCGAGCATTTGCACGCCCGCCTCGGTCAGCTTCACTGGCTGGCGCGACCGGTCTACGAGCATCACACCAACCCACGATTCCAAAGACTTAATACGCCTGCTAAAGGCCGGTTGGCTGAGGTTTCTAAGCTCTGCCGCTTGGGAAAAATTGCCGGTTCGCCGCAATTGGTCCAGATCTTGGAAGAGCAAAATATCCATCATCTGAAACATAATGCAAATTTTGCATAATGTCAGAGAAACTTGGCATTAGCCGGTTGGCGCCCGTTCCGACAGCCTTTTCATTGGGTCGTGAGGAGGAAGAATGCCATGGCAGTGACAGATGTCAGCGACGCGCCGGTGCGCGAAACGAAACGCATTGAGTTTGACCGTTTCCCGCGTGTCGGGCTTTGCCATCGGCCGACGCCGATTGAGGCGATGCCGCGGCTGACCGAACATCTGGGTGGCCCAACGCTCTTCATCAAACGCGACGACTGCACCGGGTTGGCAACTGGCGGTAACAAAACTCGAAAACTGGAGTTTTTGCTCGGCGACGCCCTACGCCAAAATGCTGAGATGATTGTTACACAAGGTGCCGTGCAGTCGAATCATGTCCGCCAAACCGCTGCGGCTGCCTGTCGTTCGGGACTGAAATGCCACGTATTGCTCGAACGGCGCGTGCCTGACCGCAGACCCGACTACGAGACGACCGGCAATGTGTTCCTCGACGATCTTTTCGGGACAACCTACGAATTTCGCCCTGCCGGGCTCGATATGAATGCTGAGGCGGAGGCTGTCACCAAAGAGTTCCGCGCCAAAGGCCAGCGCCCCTACTTTATTCCAGGCGGTGGGTCCAATGCGGTGGGCGCACTCGGTTATGCGCAATGCGCGCAAGAAATTGCAGACCAGTGCCAAGCCTCGGGACAGCGTTTCGATTGGTTGGTTATGGGGACCGGTAGTACCGGCACCCAAGCGGGTCTGGTCGCGGGCTTTCACGCCATGGGTTACGACCTTCCGGTGATGGGGATCAGCGTGCGTCAACCGCGCGAACGGCAGGTCCACGCGGTCCATGCAACGACTTCGAAGACGTTGGAGCTTTTAAGTGAGGCCCCCATCAACCCGACCAAAATCCATGTCGATGACGGCTATGTCGGTGCAGGCTACGGGCTGCCCGCTGAAAGTACCTATGAAGCGATCGCACTCGCCGCCCGGCAAGAAGGCATCCTGCTCGACCCTGTATACTCAGCCAAGGGGATGGCGGGGCTGATCGGACTGGTCCGGGCCGGTTTCTTCAAACCCGAAGACTCTATTGTGTTTCTCCATACCGGAGGAGCGACTGCTCTTTTCGCCTATGAGGATGAAATCAAAAACTATCTCGACGCCTGACCGGCGCCATAACGACCGACCAACCAAGGAGACTGCACCTATGACGGCTTTGAAATCCATGATGCTCGCGACCGCGATCAGTGCTGTGGCGCTGCCCGCTTTGGCCTCGGAAGAGGTCAAAATTGGCGTGCCGTCCTGGACCGGCGCACAAGCGATTGCCCATCTGTTGGGCGCTGTGGTGGAAATGCGTATTGGTGGCACTGTTGAATATGTGCCCGGCAACAATGCCACGATTTTCCAAGCCATGGACCAGGGTAAGGGCGATATCGACGTCCACCCCGATGTTTGGCTGCCCAACCAGGAAAGCTTCACCAAGAAGTATGTCGATGAAGCGGGCACAGTAACCCTGTCATCTAACCCCTACGAGGGGAACCAAGGCTTCTGCGTATCAAAAAGTTTCGGTGAAGCGAACTCCATCACCGATATCACCGATCTGGGACGGCCCGATGTGGCAGCGCTGATGGACAGCGACGGCAACGGTCTGGGCGAGATGTGGATCGGCGCGCCGGGCTGGGCCTCGGCCAATGTGAACGAGGTCAAGGTCCGCGACTACGGTCTGCTTGATTTCATCGAACCCATCCGTGCCGAAGAAAGCGTCAAGACCGCGCGCATCAAGGACAGTATCGCCAAGGACGAGGGCTATGCGTTCTACTGCTACAAGCCCCACGCAGTCTGGTACATGTTCGATGTCGAGATGCTGACCGAACCGACCTTTGACCCCGAGAAATACGTCATGGTGCAGCCCTCGGACGACCCTGATTGGTATGACAAATCCATGGTCGCCTCCAAAGATGCGCTGAAAGATGTTCAGATCGCTTGGTCGAACTCGCTTGCTGACCGCTCTCCTGCAATCGCGGAATTTTTCGCCAATTTCGGCCTCACCGCCGATGATGTGAGCAGCTTTGCCTTTGAAATCAGCGGCCAGGGCCGTGACCCGGCAGACGTTGCGCGAGAATGGGTTGAAGCAAACCCTGATCGCGTGGACGCATGGTTGGGTCTCTGATCCTCCGTTCTCGATACTCTCGGTACCGGGGTTCTCTCGGTGCCGACCCTATCAGTTAGTAAGAGGACCGCGCACGTGAGCGATGAAACCGTCATCGAGATCTCCGGCGTCTGGAAAATCTTCGGATCGACCCCAGACGCAGCCCTCAAGGCGATCCATGAAGAAGGCCTGACAAAGGCTGAAGTCTTGAGCCGGTTCAATGCCGTTGTGGGCGTTGCTGATGTCAGCCTTTCGGTCGAGCGCGGAGAGATCTTCTGCATCATGGGTCTCTCTGGCAGCGGAAAGTCCACGTTGGTGAGACATTTCAACCGGCTGCTCGAACCCACCGCGGGCCAAATCCTGATCGAAGGCACAGATGTGACGGCCTTGGGTCCCAAAGAGCTTCAACGCTTCCGAAACCGCAAAATCGGCATGGTGTTTCAGAACTTTGCGCTGATGCCGCACCGGTCGGTCTTGGACAATGTGGCAATGCCCTTGGAAATTCGGCAGGTCAGAAAAAATGAACGCATGCGGCAGGCGACGGCGATCCTCGACATCGTGGAATTGAGCGCCTGGGGATCGAAGTACGCCCATGAGCTGTCAGGCGGCATGCAGCAACGGGTTGGACTGGCGCGGGCTCTGGCGGCCAATCCCGACGTTCTGTTAATGGATGAGCCTTTCTCGGCGCTTGACCCGCTGATCCGGCGGCAGCTCCAGGATGAATTCATCCGGCTGAGCAAAATCTTGAAGAAAACCACTGTTTTCATCACCCATGATTTGGATGAGGCCGTGCGTATCGGCGACCGTATCGCGATCATGCGCGACGGCCGCGTGGTGCAAATCGGCACTGCCGAAGACATCGTTATGGATCCTGCCGATGATTATGTCGCCGATTTCGTCGCCGGGATCTCGCGATTGAAAGTGGTGCGTGCCCACGCGGTGATGCAGCCTTTAGAGGCCTATCGAAACAACAACGGCCCCATCAGCGCCGATACCCAACACGTGGATGAAAGCGAAACGCTCAGCACCCTGATTGGGCTCGCCATCGACGAGGATCAGCCGATCCTGGTCCGTGATAGCGGCGTCGACGTGGGTGTCATCACCCGCGCAGATCTATTGCGCACCGTCATAGAGGGGACAGAAGTCTCATGAAGGACGACACCATCAACCCGCTCGACGACCTCAATTCTGAGGCGGTCAAAACTTACACCAAGGACCGTCAGGACCATATCCGAACCTTTGTGCGGACCAATCCAGAGTATTACATCAAAAACTTTGACCGGATCGGCGCGAGCGCGCGGTTCACCCCCACCTTCAATCTGATGGCCGGGCTCTTTGGTCCGGTTTGGTTTGGGGCGCGCGGTCTTTGGTCCTGGGCGCTGCCATTTTTGATCATCGAAGCCCTGGCACTGGTGCAGATCGCACGTGGGCTGTTCGGGGATCTGGCCGCGGACGCCATGGCGCGGATCGAGTCCATTGAAGGCACGTTAGAGCTTCGGCGTCAGCAACTTGCCGCCGCGATTGAAAGCGGATCAGACCGTGTGGATGCGTTTCAACGCACGGTGGATTCGCTTGAGGCCAATATCGGCGGCATACGCGCCGAGGCCGAGGCGCTCGCCGATCAAGGGATCTATATCGCTCTGGGGGGTCTTGTTCTGCTTTTGGTCGCGAAGCTCGTGGAGGCCACCGTCGCCAATTGGGCGCTGGAGGCGCGGTTTTCCGATTGGTTGTCGGACAATAACATCCGCGCCGGCATGCCGGTGCCACAGATCGTGTTTAGCGCCGTCTTCATGGCGCTCATCGTGCTCGCCGCAATCCTGCACTACAGTTTCCCCGGGCGCTTTGGCATTCTGACCAATTTCCCCACCAACCCCGATATCCGATTGGTGAGTATTGAAGGCGTAGAGGCGTTCTTCAACTGGGCCGTAATCTCAGGCGAGGCGTTTTTCGACGGCATCACCTACGCGATCAGGATGGTTCTGGACGCGCTGGAACTGGTCTTTGTCAGTACCCCCTGGATCGTTATCGCGAGCCTGATCATCTTGCTGACCTGGCTCACCGCTGGGGTGCGCATGGCGATCTGGTCAGGCGCGTTCCTCGCCTATATGGGACTTCTAGGGTTCTGGGAAAAAGCCATGACCACCCTGGCGCTCCTCGGGACAGCGGCCTGTCTTTCGATCATTATCGGCATTCCTTTGGGCATGTTTGCCGCCCGGCGTCCACGTTTCTATAGCGCGATTCAGCCGATCATGGATTTCATGCAGACCATGCCGGCCTTTGTCTTCATGATCCCGGTGATTGCGTTTTTCGGCACCGGAAAGCCTGCGGCTGTTGTGACCACTATGATTTTCGGGGGCACGCCAGTGGTACGCTTGACCGTCTTGGGACTGCGCGGTGTGCCTGAAAGCGTGCGCGAGGCCGCCATCGCCTTTGGGGCGAACAAATGGTACCTGCTGACCCGGGTGGACCTGCCACTTGCCAGCCCCTCGATCAGGGCGGGCATCAACCAAACCATCATGCTTTCGCTCGCTATGGTCGTTGTGGCATCACTGATCGGGGCAAAGGGTCTTGGCGAGGACGTCCTTGAGGCGCTGCAATATGCCAATGTTGGTCAAGGTATCCTGGCGGGCTTCGCGATCCTCTTCTGCGCGATGATCCTAGATCGGATCGTGCAGGGCCAGCGGAAGTGACGCTGCCACTGGTTCTGGTGCATGGATTTCTCGGCGGCAGTGATCAGTGGCATTTACAAAAACCGCTTGTGCGCGACCGAAAGTTGCTAGCGCTCGACTTGCCTGGTTTCGGGCATCAGGCTGATCAGCCAGCCCTCAGCCGCATCGAGGACTACGCCGACTGGTGCCTGACGGAACTCACCGCCCGCGGGCATGCCCAGTTTGATCTGATGGGTCACTCCATGGGCGGGATGATCGTGCAAGAGATGGTCCATCGCGCACCGGATCGCCTCAACCGGCTTATTCTCTACGCGACAGGCGCGACAGGAGACCTACCTGGCCGCTTTGAGCCCATCGCTACCAGCATGGATCGCGCCCGAAGCGATGGGGCACTGGCGACAGCGCGGAGGATCGCGGCCACATGGTTTCGCGATCAAGAAGCCGCCACCGAATATGCGGCTTGTGCGGCTATTGCCGAAAAGGCATCGTTGCAGGCGATCCTAGCGGGGCTCGCCGCGATGCAGGCTTGGTCGGGAGAAACCCGCCTCAAATCCATTTCCTGCGAAACCCTTGTGTTTTGGGGCGATTGCGACCGGACCTACGCGTGGCCGCAGATCGAAAAGCTCTGGCGCGAAATTCCGCAAAGCCACTTGGCCGTGCTGCCCGGATGCGCGCATGCGGTGCATCTGGAAAAGCCCGATTTGTTCAATCAGATCCTGGCAGGTTTTCTGGACGCTGAGACACCATGAGAGAAACGGGCTAGGCTGCCGCCTCCACCGTGGGCCGCAATCCCAAGATCTGCCTTGCTTGTTCTGGCGTGGCCACTGGGCGGTCATGCTTTTCGCAGATCTCCACCACGCGTTCGACCAAGGCAGTATTAGAGGGCGCTAAGCGATCAGCGTCCAGACGAATATTGTCCTCTAGTCCTGTGCGAGCATGTCCGCCTGCCGCGACACACCATTCATTCAAAGTCAGCTGATCCCGGCCGATGCCTGCGCCGCACCATTCGGCCTGAGGCATCAGACGGCTGAGCGTTTCAACATAGAAATCAAACACCGCACGGTCCGCGGGCATGGCGTTCTTCACCCCCATGACAAACTGCACATAAGGCTGCCGGGAAAAGCGGCCATCGCGCTGCATCGCCGTTGCCTGAAACATATGCGAGAGATCAAAACACTCGATCTCGGGCAGAACATCATGCGTCGCCATTTCACTGGCAAGCCAATCCACCAGATCGGGTGGATTCTCATAGACCCGCGTGGGGAAGTTGTTCGACCCAACGGACAGCGATGCCATGTCGGGGCGGTTCTTAAGCATACCGCCGCGCTCCTTCCCTGCCCCCGAACGCCCACCGGTCGAAGCCTGAAAGATCATCCCCGGGCAATGCTTGGCGATGCCCTCTTGCAGCGCGGCAAAGCGATCGGGATCAGAACAGGGCGTTTCGTCTTCGTTTCGTACATGAGCGTGACAGATACGAGCGCCCGCCTCGAACGCCTCTTGTGCGCTCTCGATTTGCTCAGCCACAGAGATTGGCACAGCGGGGTTATGCGCCTTGCGCGGCAGCGAACCGGTAATGGCGACGGTGATGATACAGGGTTTGGGCATGGAAAACTCCGCTTGATCAATCGCTATGCGACCGCCCTCTTGGGACGATGGCGCCCGCTCAGCTGCTTTCTGGGGTCAGCACAAAATCATGGCGCACATGCCAAAAGGGCCCATCAAATCCTGCTTTTTCGATGGCCTCTGGATCTTCGACACGCTCGAATTTGGCAAGAAGCGATTGCTTCACTCCGAACACGGCATCTGAATTGATGTAGGGATCATCGGGATCGAAGATATGCGTGATCAACTCATCATGCCCCGGCGCTTTGACAATATAGTGCAAATGCGCCGGCCGATTTGGATGCCGCCCCAATCGCCCAAGAAGCTGCCCCACCGGGCCATCATCCGGGATTGGATAGAAGCGTGGTTTGACACCCTTGAACCAGTAGCGGCCATCCTCGGCGGTCCGAAAGATGCCGCGCAAGTTAAACTCTGGCTGGATGCCCTTTTGTTGCACGTCATAGAAGCCATCATCATTGGTCTGCCAAACATCGAGCGTGGCGTCTTTGATCGGCGTGCCATCGGTAGAGCTTACGCGGCCCTCGACCAACATCGGCTCGCCCTTGTTATCCTTGCAAATATTGCTGCCCATTGGCAGCTCCGGCGCGTCGGGCACGTGAAATGGTCCGAGAACGGTCGACTCCGACGCTCCACTCGGTTTGCGGTTGTTGATCGCATCGACCAGCATCGACACGCCCATGCTGTCTGACAGCAAGATGAACTCTTGCCGCCAGTCATCGCATTTGTGACCTGTCGCGGTCAGAAACTTGATCGCCTCCAGCCATTCTTCTTGGGTCGGTTCGATCTCTTTCACTGCTGCATGGATATGGCGGATGAGCGCCGCCATAACCTCTTTCAGTCGCTCGTTTTCCGCACCGGCATTGCGGGCAATCACCACCTCGGCACTGTTTTCTTCGGTAAAGAAGCCCAGACCTTCTTCTGCTTTGAGATCAAGCATCTGTCAATTCCTTGGTTTGGCTGGAAGAACTGCCGACCGTGTCAGACTGCCCGAGGATCTGCGCAAAGACTCGGCGCAGTTCTGCCGCGGGATCGCTTGGGAGCTTATCCACGCGCCAAGCCACATGCTGGTCGGGGCGCACCAACAGACAGCCGGTGTCGCCGATCTCGCGGGCGCGGGCCCAATCACCGGTGTGATCCAGCCAGTCGCACCGGGGGCCGATGATCCGGAGGTCGATTTCTGCCCCGGTTTCGTCGGTGACCGCCTTGATGGCCTCTGCCCAGGCTTCGCCACCGATCCCCGTAAGCAGGGCAAACCGGCCATTTCCGCAAATATCCAAGGTCGAATGCTTGTCACCATTGGCATCGAAAACCCATACATGTGGGATCCGAGCCCCAGGCCATGTGGTGGGCTGGAAATGAAGCTCGGCATCCAGCTCGAACTGAGGCTCAAGCTGCCCATCTGCGACGCAGGCGCTCGAACGATAGCGCTGGTTCATCTCTACCCCATGGGCATCGAATTCGTATTTCTTGAACGCGATGGCATCGCGGATCGCAGTGCGCTGCGCTTCTGCGGCATCTCCTCGGTCACAGCGTTTTTCCATATTGGACTGCATCACATCAGGGTCGACACCCTCGCCCATGCCAAGGCTTTCAAAGATCGGGCCAAACTCTCCAATGGATTGGTTGGCGCGGGTCACGATCTGCTTGGCCACCGGCGCCCGTTCGGTGGTGTAGGTCTCCAGCAGTGCGGGCGTTGCCTGCCCTTTCAATACAGCGGCGAGCTTCCACGCAAGGTTGAACCCGTCTTGGATCGACGTGTTGGACCCAAGCCCGTTAGACGGCGGATGCCGATGCGCAGCATCGCCCATGATAAAGACGCGGCCCTCTTGCATTTTCGTGGCGTACATATTGTTGACCGTCCAGGTGTTCGCAGACAGCAATTCGATCTCGAGTTCAGGATCCCCAACCAACTGCCGGGCAACCTGAGTGGCCATCTCTTCATCCACCTCCGGTGCGGGCTGGCTGATGTCATAACCCCAAACGATCAGCCACTCATTCCAGGGACGTACCATCCGCACGAGCCCCATGCCGATCCCACCGACATCGGCGCCCGGCTGCATTATCCAATAAAGAACCGATGGTCGGTGCGCGACAAACTTGGAAAGATCTGCCCGGAACAAAATGTTCATCGAACCACCGACGCCCATCTGCCCCTCAAATGGCAAGCCGGCGAGCTCAGCTACTTTCGAATTTCCGCCATCGGCGCCCACCAGGTATTTGGAGCGGATGGTAAATTCTTTGCCGGTCAGGCGATCCCGGCACGTGGTGGTGACGCCTTCGGCATCCTGTTCATGGCTAAGATATTCGGTGCTCATCCGCGCTTGGGTCCCCCGCGAACAAGCTGTCTTGAAAAGCAGCGGCTCCATGAAGGTTTGCGGTAGGTCATTCATGAAAGTGGGTGAACTGAGCAAGTGCTCTGCCTTGGACATCGGATGATTGCCCCAGGACTTCATGCGACCGATCTCTTCCCCCGCAAGACTTTCGCAGAAGACGTTTTCACCCATCAGGTCTTGTTCAGCAGCGTGCATATAGACCTCTGCCTCGACCTCTTGGCCCAGGTCCCGCAGCACCTCCATCGTGCGTTGGTTGGTGATGTGTGCACGCGGCGTGTTCGCCAGCCAGCGGTAGCGATTGACCGCCATGTTCTCGATGCCATAGCTGGACAGCAGAGCAGCGGTTGCGCTTCCGGCGGGGCCGGTTCCGATGATCAGAACGTCCGTAGAAATATCGGCCATTGGTCTTTCCTCCCTCAGGCTTTGGCTTTTGGTGTAAAGAAACGGCGGGTCGGGAACAGGGCCCAGCCCGTGCGGTCATGGATCAGGCCCCAGAGCCCTTTTGGCGCAAAAAGCATGACGATAATCCCCAGCAAGCCCAGCGTGATCAGGTACCAGGACCCGAAATCCGCCAAGAGTGCTTGCAGGGCAAAGAAGAGCAGCACACCGATGATGGGGCCTTCCAGCGTCCCGATCCCACCGATCACGACGATGAAGATGACGTATGCCGTCCAATCGGTGACGCTGAACGCGGCATCCGGAGAGATGCGCGCCTTTTGCAAATAAATCAGGCCCCCGGCGAGGCCGGTCCCGAAACTTGAGAGTAAAAAGACCAGCCACTTCATGCGCGCCGTGTTGACACCAACCGATTTCGCCGCTGTGGGGTTGTCGCGCACAGCGGCCAACGCAAGTCCCTGGCGCGACCGCAGCAACGCATAAATCCCTGCGATCACCACAACCGCGAGGATCAAAGCAAGCCAATAGGCCAGGATATCGCGCGCGGCAGAGGATTTGACATCGAGGAGCGTTTTGATCGTCTCCAGCCCCCAGATCTCGCGCATCGCTTCGCGTGGCAAAGAGGTCCCGGTGCCACCGCCCAGGCTCTTCCATTGGGCAATGGAAAGCCTAGCGATCTCGGCCATGACCCAGGTGCCGATGGCGAAATAGGCGCCCTGAAGTCGGAAGGCGAAAAACGCCATCGGGACAGCCAAGACCAGCGCTGCGGCACCCGCCAAAGCGACGGCCGCCACCGGGTCGAGCCCGCCGAGGATCACGCCGCCGAACAGGGCATAAGCGCCGATCCCGACGAAGGCCTGCTGGCCGATGGAAACGAGCCCTCCATAGCCTGCCAGCAAGTTCCAAAGCTGCGCGAGTGTCAGCATGGTCAGAATAAAGAACATATCCTGGATCAGACCCCGCCCCGCAACGAAGGGCAGCAACAGTAGGATCAAGATTAGGGTCCCTGCGATCACGCCTGGTCGTGCCACAAGCCCGCCCCGGCGCGTGAGGTTGAACTCAGCAATAGCGGTCATCAGTCTACCTCCCGTGGGAAGAGGCCGCGCGGACGCAGCAGAAGAACGATCAGAAACACCACATGACCGGCCAGGATTTGCCATTCTGGGTTGATGGCTGCACCAAGCGTCTGGGCGACGCCGATGATGATACCACCGGCCAGCGTCCCCCAAAGTGAGCCCAGGCCACCGATGATCACCGCTTCAAAGGCATAGATGAGCCGCGCTGGTCCGATTGAAGGGTCAAAATTCGCCCGCATGCCAAGATAGAGCGCGGCAATGGTCACTACGACGAGCGCAATCCCGGTGGCGATGGCAAAGATATTGTTGGGCCTGATCCCCATCAGACCAGCCGTTGTCGGGTCGTCTGATGTGGCGCGGAACGCCCGGCCTAAACGGGTGTTATAAAACACCCAATTCAGCGCCACGATCACCGCCACTGCACTAAGGAAAGTCAGAAGCGGCAACAGCCCCATATGGATCCCGCCCAGGTTCAGAGAAGCCGTTCCCAAAGTCCCGGTGGGCAAACGTTGACTGTCGGCAGAAAACCCTTCGAGCATAGCGTTTTGCAGCACGACGGAGAGGCCGAAGGTGACCAGAAGCGGCGGGAGGATGTCTTCGCCCAATGTCTTTGAGAGGATCCCCCGCTGGAGAACCCATCCGACCCCGAACATCACCGGCATCGCCAGAATGGCCGCGAGGAAGGGGTTTAAACCCAAGGTGGTGACGATCACCAGGATCAAAAATGCGGCCATCACGATCAGATCGCCATGGGCGAGATTGACCAGCCGCATGATCCCGAAAACCAGGCTCAACCCCGCTGCGAACAGCGCATAGAGCCCCCCCAGAAGAACGCCTTGGACAATGGTATCAATCCAGATCATGCCGCATCTCCTTCCACGCTGTGGCTGCCAAAGTAGGCGTTGTGAATGGCTTCGCGGCTGAGGTCGTCGGGACGCCCCGACAGCGTGACGCGGCCCTCCATCATGCAGTAGACTCGCGAGGCGACGCGCAGCGCCTGGCCAATGTCTTGCTCGACCACGATGATTGAAGCGCCGGCGGCTTGGATTTCGGGCACCGCCTTGTAGATGTCCTTTATGACCACCGGGGCGAGGCCGAGGCTGATCTCGTCGCACAGCAATACCTCAGGGTTCGACATCAAGGCCCGCCCAATGGCGACCATCTGTTGCTGTCCCCCTGACAACGCCGTGCCCGCATGGTGACGGCGTTCCTTGAGGATCGGGAACATCCCATAGATCTTTGAGAGGTCCCAATAGCCTTTGACATCGCGCCCATAGGTGCCGACCAAGAGGTTTTCCTCCACCGAGAGAGACGGGAAGAGCTTGCGCCCCTCGGGCACCATGGCGATGCCCCGCGCCATCACTTCAGGCGAGGCCCAATCGCCAATTGGTTCATCACGATGACCGATCATCTCCGCGCCGTTTTTCAGCACGCCAGAGATCGACCGCATAAGGGTGGATTTGCCCGCGCCATTCGCGCCGATAATGGCGACGGTTTCGCCTTCTTCTAGGGTCAAATCGACGCCGAAAAGCGCTTGGAAATCGCCATAATGCGCTGTGAGCGCTTTGGTTTCTAGCAACGCGCTCATATCTCGGCCCCCAGATAAATCTCTTTCACGTCCTGACGGGCCATCACCTCATCGGGCGCGCCAATGCCGATGACCTTGCCGAAATCCAACACCAGCAACTGCTCGACAACGGCCGTCAGCGCATGCAGGACATGTTCGATCCAGATGATCGTCACACCGCGCTGGTTGATTCCTTTGATCGTGGCAATGAGCGAGGTACATTCCGCGTCTGTAAGCCCGCCCGCGATTTCGTCCAGCAGTAAGAGCTTTGGATCAGTGGCAAGCGCCTTGGCCAGTTCGAGGCGCTTGCGGTCGAGCAGGCTCAAACCGCCCGCGATAGCGTTGGCCTTGGGCGTGAGCTCTGTCTGATCGAGCACCTCTGCCGCGAAGTCTTCAACGGCATTTTCACTACGTCCCTGTCCGAACGCCGCTGCCACCAGCAAGTTCTCATAGACCGAGAGCTTTCCAAATGGCTGCGGGATCTGGAACGACCGTCCCATACCGCCGGTGCAGCGATCCATCGCCGAAACCCGGGTGACATCGCGCCCTTGAAAATGAACGCTCCCGGTATCGGCCATCAAGTTCCCGGTGATCAGGTTGAACAAGGTCGATTTCCCGGCACCGTTCGGACCGATGATCCCCAAGGCTTGGCCCTGAGACACCTCAAAGCTGACATCGTCTGTAACCTTCAGCGCGCCGAAGGATTTCGAGACCCCTTGAAGGGCCAACATCGTGCTCATGCTTGCACTCCCTCTGACACGACGCGCGCAAAGGGGCGTCGGGTGGGCTGCAGATGCTGCCCCGGAGCGAGGCCGGGGCAGTGGCTTGGGTTAGCTGATCGGCTCTAGTTTGCCTGCGGTTGGGATCTCTGGCGCGGTGCTGTTTTCGACGATGACCAGGTCAAACCCATCATCTTCATTCATGCGCCATTGTCCGCCTACCAGAGGCGTCTTGGCGACATTCCGCGCCGCGAAGGGGGGCACGCCCTGCCCGTCCCAAGCGATGCGACCTACCACGGTGTCGAGCTGCGTGGCAGCGATGGCATCGGCCACCTCATCGGGGTCGCTCGCATCCTCAACCCGGCCCATGGTGTTCACAGCAATCTCAAAAAGCGCATGCACAAATCCAATAGGCTGGGTCCAAGGACGACCGGTGGATTGGGTGAAGCCATTGGCAACCTCGCCTGCGCTCTGGCCGGTGAGCGACGAGACGAACGGATGGTTCGGCGACCACCACACCTCTGAACTGAGGTTTTGGCCGATATCGCCCAGCGCCTCGACCGATTGCGGGAAGAGGATCGCTTTGCCAACACTCGCGATCTTGGGCGTGAAGCCCTGTTGCCGCGCTTGGGTCCAGAAAGTGGTGAAATCAGGCGGGATCGGCACGCCCGTGACGATTTCCACTTGAGCCTCTTTGAACGCGTTGATCTGGGCGGAGAAATCATCGGTGAGGTTTTGGTAGCGACCCGTATCGGTCAGCGTATAGCCAAGCTCCTGCAGCACTGGTGGGAAGCCGACAACCGGGTCTCCCCAAGCGTTGCCATCACCGTCATTGGGAAAGAGCGCGCCGACCGAACGGTTCGTTTCCATCTGCCCCCACATCGCGGTGAAAACCGAAACAATGTCTTCAAGCCCCCAGAAGAAGTGGAAACCGTAATAGAAGGGCTCCCAGCTTTCGGGATTGCCGGGGTTGCCCTGCTGACCGATGAACCATGGCTGCCAAGGCGCAACGGTCGAGATCACGGGGATCTCTTCGGACTCGCAGGTTGTGGTGACCGGGTTGGTCGTCTCAGGCGTCGAGGCCACCAACATCAGATCAATTTCATCGTCGATGATCAGCTCTTTGGCAACTTCAGCGGCACGGTTTGGATTGGATTGGCTGTCCTTGACGATGACCTCGAACTCTGGCCCAGCCGCTGATTGGGCAAAGGTCTTAAGGATGTAGTCGTCTGCCTCCGAAAAGGCCGCCAAGGGTCCCGATTGTGGGCTGACATAGCCAAGCTTGATCTTGGCGCCTTGCGCGATGGCCGGGGCCGCGAGCGATCCCGTGGCGAGCGTTGCAAGGCTGGCTGCGCCAGAGCGCAACACGGAACGGCGATTGATCATTGGTGTCTCCTCCCAAAGACAGATGGTTAAGATCTGGGTGCGACGCCTTTCCAGGCATCTTGCAACAGGGCGCGGATCGCGCTGAGTTCCAGCGGTCGCGGGTTCCAGTAAGCGGCTTGCAATGCGGCCTTGGCGGCGCGGTCAAGATCGGCCTCGGTCACGCCGAGGTCTTTCAACGCGAGGGGCGCGTCGAGGGATTTGGCAAAATCGTAAAGCGCCACGCCAGGGTGATCGCCGCCAAAAATCTCTGCCACCGGGGCCAGAAGATCGGGAACGGCTTTAGCATTATAGGCGGTCGCATGGGGGAGGATGATCGCATGGGTCTCCGCATGGGGCAGATCGAACATCCCTCCCAAAGTGTGGCAAAGCTTGTGGTGCAACGCCATGCCAACCGTGCCAAGAACGGATCCGCAGAGCCACGCCCCATATAGCGTGCGTCCTCGGGCCGAGAGGTTCGACGGGTCACGCAAAACTTCTGGCAAACCGTCAGCAAAGGCGCGCAACCCATCCACTGCCTGGGCGGTTCCGTCAGCACTGCGATCTTGGGCATAGAGCCCTTCCACCGCATGCGCCATCGCATTTAGCCCACTGGTCACGGTCATTCCCACCGGCAGCGTCGCGACCAGCGCGGGATCATAGATGATCACACCGGGCTGCACCTTGGGATCGCGAAGCGTTGTCTTTTGACCGTTTTCGGTTTGGCCCAGGATCGGGGTCGCCTCACTGCCCGCGTAGGTCGTCGGGATTGCGATCTGCGGCAGACCGGTGCGGAGGGCAATCGCCTTGGCAAGCCCGATGGTCGATCCACCACCCATGGCGACCAAGCAATCGGCCTCGATCTCTTTGGCATGGTCCGTGGCGTCTTCGGTCACTTCAACCGGCGTATGCATCGTGGCGCATGTGAAAAGCCCAGCTGCAGCAGGTCCAATCGCAGCCGCCAAATCCTGTGCGATCTCCGCCTGGGGTGGCGTCGACAGCACCAATGCGCGCTTGGCACCAAGCCTTTCGATCTCTTCGCCGATCACATTAAACACCGGATCGCCAAAGCGGACGCGGGCGACGTTGGTCTCTGCAACGAAGCGATCCTGATGGGCTGTCATTGGGTGTCTCCTGCCAGTCTCTGACACCCTGATAGCAGCCAGTCGCTGCGCTCTTGATCGAATATACCGCAAATGTCATAACATGATGTTATGAAGTTAGACCCGCGACATCTGGAAATCATCGCAGCCATTGTCGATGAGGGCGGTGTTACCGAGGCCGCGCGGGCAATGAATAAATCCCAGCCGAGTCTTTCGCGCACCCTGTCTCAGGTGGAAAGCCGGCTTGAGGCGGCACTCTTTGAACCGGGGCGCAGACCGCTGCAGCCCACAGCTTTGGGCGCGGATTTGGCCGAACAAGGCCGCCGCATTCGCGCCTCTGTCAAAGCTGCAGAAGAAGTGGTGCGGGGCTATCGCGATGGGAGCGCGGGGTCCGTGCGGATCGGCGGGACACCCTTTTTCATGGATGGCGTGATCTCTGCACTGGTCGCGGATTTCCAGATGAAGTTCCCAACGGTCACGATCGAACAGTTCAACGGCTATGGCAGCGATTTATTTGATCGCGTCAGATCCGGTCGCTTGGACGTGGCAATCTTGCCCCTGCGGCGGGATGGCGTGCCGGAATGGGCGACATCTCAACGGCTCCTGCCGGGGCGTAATGTCATTGCCTGCCGGACCGGCCACCCCCTGACACGCGCGCGCTATCTCACTCTGGACGAGATCACTCAGTACCCTTGGGTCGCACCGCCTGCCGAAAGTCCGCTCTACCGAGACCTTCGAGCCGTTCTGTCGCAGATCGGCGCGGACAACCTAAAGATGAGCTTTTCCGGCGGCACGCTTGCTGGGATCGTTACGATCCTGTCGGAATCCGATGCGCTCAGCGTCTTGCCGGTATCTGTGGTCCACCAATTGCAGCGCCGCCATGGGCTTGCGATCTTACCACTGCGGCTCGATCATCCGGACAGAACACTCTGCATCATCCGCCACGCAGAGATCACGCCCTCCAGCGCTGTGCTGAAGTTCGAAGACCATATCGCCCGCTCATTGGTAACGCTTCAAGAGGCGTTCAATCGCCGCGAGCGCGAGATTTTGTGGTCGTCATAACGCCGTTTCGTCCAAAAGACCTAGAAGGCTACTCATATTTCCATGAGTCCTTGACTCCCTCGGGGGACAATAGCGCTAGGGCGCAGGGGCAGCGCGATCATCTTTCAACACAGATCGAAATTCCCAGATTAGAATAGTGCAGCCTTCCCTTAATCCGCATTACCCCCCATTTATCATGATAATTTGAGATTTGCGCTTGGTGCCATTCCTCATTCATGATTTTATCATGATCAATGAGGTGCGCGATGGACGGTTCTTCAGAGCCCAAACGGCAGAAACGGTCCCGACCGGTACAAGTTGCCGACAAGATCAAAGGATGGGTCGTGGAACGCGACCTAAGAGAGGGCGACAAGCTGCCGAACGAGGCAGAAATGATCGCGCTTTTTGCGGTGTCAAAAGGCACGGTGCGGGAAGCTTTGCGCATCCTAGAGGCTCAGGGGCTCATCGTCACCCGCACTGGTCCCGGTGGGGGCAGTTTTGTCGACAAGGTCTCTGGCATACGCGCGCGCTCGCTTCTCGCCAATTACTTCTATTTCGAGGACCTTTCACTTTCGGATATTTACCAGTTGCGCAAAGCCTTAGAACCGGAATTGGCGGCCAGCCTGGCTGGTCACCTTTCGCCTGGTCAACTGGAAGAGCTCGAAGAGCTCGCCAATCGCCACGAACACCCGGCACGTTCTGCAGAAGAGGAAAAGGGCCAGCATGTCACGTCTTTGGCTTTCCACGCGCGTCTCGCCGAGTTCGCAGACAACCGTCTGTTGGGGTTCATCATCGCGTTCATGGCGGAAATGCTCACGGAAATGACGGTTTACCGCCGGCTCTATGACCCGCCGAACCATGACCTATGGCAACGCGGGCGGGAGCATCAGCAAAAACTTGTGGCCGCCTTGCGTGCCGAAGACGGCGCCGAGGCCCGTCGGATCATGGCCTCGCATATGGAGATCGCGGAACGGCTGATGCAGGTCCAAGCCGCGGAATTGTCGCGCCAGTTCATCCAGGACTAGTAAGTTCGAACTATTCCGCCGCTTTCGGGCTTTGATCTATCGGAGCTCGGGTGGGGTCCTTTTCCACAGGCACCACATCAAGCCATCCGGCATAGGGTTGGTCGCGCGTGCGCGTCAGAAGACTGGACAAGGCATCCAACGGCTCTTCGGCGTAATCTATGCGCAGATCAAGTGCGGCCGCATCGGGCGATAGCACAAGCATCGCGGCGGAAATCAGTCCGCGTCTGTCGCTTCCTGCATCCGCAGCAGCACGGAGCGCACAAATCAAACGATCCTGCATGTCCCCTTCGGTCGCAACGAACGCCTCTGCTAACGCGTCCAGAACGTCTCGTGAGCCGAGCATGTTCCCGGCAACCGCCAAATCCGAGCGACAGGCATGGGCTGCAAACGGCACGCTGCTCGCGCCCGTGAACCCCGCTGTTGTTCCAGATGGATCGAGTGCGGTTAGTTGACGGTGATTGCGCCCGGCATCCGCCTCTGTCGCGTCTCTTACGGCGTCCGACGCCGCGGTGCCGGTCTGCATAGCGCGGAGCACACCGTCGCGCCAGAATGATGACGGCGCCGTACCTTGGCTGGCAACCAACCCCGAATCAAGAGACCCCCGCAGGACCCAGCCTCCGACGCACAGGCTCCCGGTCGCTGCGGCGGCTCCGAGAACGCCTGTTTTTCGGTCAAATGCCAGAATCGAATAAGTCATCTCACCCCTGTCTAACATTTTTCTTGAAATTATCATGATGATTGGCCGAACTTCAATTAATCATGATAAATTTATCAGGAGAGGATGACACATGACGCTGTTCGATATGACACGCCGCGGGCTTCTGGCTGCCGGAACCGCGATGGCCCTGACCCTGTCCGCAACCGCCAGCTTTGGTCAAACACCCCCTGGCGTTCTGATCGTCGGACAAATCGCAGAACCCAAGGCGCTTGATCCTGCCGCGGTGACTGCGGTCAATGATTTCCGCATTTTAATGAATGTTTACGATGGGTTGGTGCGCTATAAATCGGGCACTCTGGAGGTGGAGCCAGCCTTGGCCACGTCTTGGGAGATCAGCGAAGATGGCACTGTATATACGTTCACCCTGCGCGACGGCGTGACGTTCCACGATGGCACCGCCTTCGATGCGGAAGCGGTGAAGTTCAATTTCGACCGGATGCTCAAAGAAGATCATCCCTACCACGATACCGGTCCCTTTCCGCTGTCCTTCTTCTTCTCCGCCGTGCAATCCGTGGATGTGATCGATCCGCTGACAGTACAATTCACGCTCGATGCCCCGTACGCGCCGTTCCTTTCAAACCTCGCCTACCCCACTGGTTTGATCGTCTCGCCCGCTGCCGTTGCGGAGCACGGCGCGGATTTTGGACGGAACCCATCGGGAACTGGGGCCTTCACTTTTGGCGAATGGCGCTCCAATGAAGCGGTGGTGATCACCGCCAATCCTGACTACTGGGATGGTGCACCGGCGCTCGAGGCTGTCGTCTTCCGCCCAATCACGGACGCCAATACGCGCACCGCAGAGATGCTCGCCGGAGGGATCGATCTGATGGTCGAAGTGCCACCTGTGGCCCTGTCGCAATTCGCCGAAGATCCCTTCACCATTCACGAGCAAGCAGGTCCCCATCTTTGGTTCCTGATCCTCAACGCGAAAGAAGGTCCTTTCACCGACAAACGTGTCCGCCAAGCCGCGAACTATGCGATCAACAAGGAAGCGATCGTCAACAACGTGCTTGAAGGGACGGCTGAAGTGGCCGCTGGCCCAACTCCGCCAGCCTTCGCTTGGGCCTATAACGAGGCGCTCGAGCCCTATCCCTATGACCCGGAAAAAGCCAAACAGCTGATCGCCGACGCTGGTATGGAAGGAGTGGAACTCACCTTCTTTGTGACCGAGGGCGGGTCAGGGATGCTCGATCCAGTTGCCATGGGCACCGCAATGCAGGCCGATCTGGAGGCTGTTGGTTTCGACGTCAATATCGAAACCTATGAGTGGAACACCTTCCTGGGCGAAGTGAACCCGGGCCTCGAAGGCAAGGCCGACATGGCACAGATGGCATGGATGACCAACGATCCAGACACTTTACCTTTCTTGGCGCTGCGGACCGAAGCTTTTCCAGAGAATGGCGGGTTCAACTCAGGCTATTACTCCAACCCACAGGTCGACGAATTGCTAGAGGCCGCGCGCGCAGCGACGGATCAGGCAGAGCGTGCTGCTCTGTATCAAGAGATGCAGACCATCGTACAGGACGAGGCGCCTTGGGTTTTTGTCGCCAACTGGAAGCAGAATGCCGTCTCGAATGACCGCGTGGAGGGCTTTGGCTTGGAGCCGTCTTTCTTCCTGCTTCTCGATGAGGTGGTAAAGAACTAGCAGCCTCTGCAAAGAGTTTCGCCCAGTTCGATATAGGCGACCGGGCGAACCCGCCGTGCATTCCTGCTGGATTTTCGGCAAAGTGACGTCAGGCTCGAAAGGGGACCGGGATGGCGGGCTATATCTTGAAAAGATTGCTATCGGCGATCCCGGTGCTGTTGGGTCTCTCGATCATCGTGTTCCTGATTATGGCCATGATCCCCGGAGACCCGGCAACGGCCATTTTGGGCTCTTTTGCGACCCCAGAGAATGTCGAAAAACTGAACCGTGATCTAGGCCTCGATAAAGGGTTGGTGCAGCGGTATGTTATTTGGCTCAGCAACATGCTGCAGGGGGATTTCGGGCGATCTTTCGCTTTGAACCGGCCCGTACTCGATGAGGTTTTGGAGCGGTTCAACGCAACACTGGTTCTGGCGGGGACATCCTTTGTGATCTGTTCGGTGCTGGGTATCGCGGCCGGTGTGGTGTCGGCCGCGCGACAATATGGGTTTGCGGACAAGGCAATCACCTTTGTGGTGCTCTTGGGCATCTCCATTCCATCGTTTTTCCTCGGCATGATGATGATCTTGACCTTCGCGGTGAACCTCCGCTGGTTCCCGGTCTCGGGGATGTGGCCGATCTATGGCACGCGAGACATTTGGGCCTTACTAGATCATCTTTTGCTCCCTGCGCTGACCCTCGCGGTGGTGGCCACGGGCGTTATCGCCCGGCTTTCACGCTCTGCCATTTTAGAGGTCTTGCGCCAGGACTTCATTCGCACGGCACGTGCCAAAGGGGTGAAAGAAAGCCGAGTGGTGTGGGGCCATGCCCTGCGCGCAGCGATGGTATCCATCATCCCGGTGCTTGGGATCCAAGCGGGGTTTGTCCTGTCCGGTGCCGTCTATATCGAGATGGTTTTCCAGTGGCCCGGTATCGGCCGAATGCTGGTTGATGCGATCCTGAAACGCGACATCCTGCTGGTCCAAGGCGGGGTAGTTTTTGTCGCTGCCTGCTATGTGATGTTCAACATCGCGGTTGATGTGGCCCAGAGCCTGCTCGACCCAAGGATCAAGACATGAAGGAGTTTCTGAAACTCCTGGCCCGAAATCGGCTGGCGCTGGTAGGGCTCATCGTGATGGGCCTCATCGCACTTTTGTCGCTAATCACGCCACTTCTGCCGTTGGCAGACCCAGATGTGACCGATACCGCGAACCGTTTCAAACCACCCTTCAGTGAGGGCGCGTTGCTGGGCACCGACCATTTGGGCCGCGATCTCTTGAGCCGTCTGCTCTGGGGCACGCGTCTATCGCTCGCCGTGGGCTTCGCCGCAGCGATCATCGCGGCAACGATCGGGGCGTCGATCGGTATCGTCGCGGGCTTTTATGGGGGACGCACCGACAATGTGATCATGCGCGGTGTCGATATGCTC
Organism: Pseudomonadota bacterium; assembly: GCA_038751255.1. Classification (GTDB taxonomy): domain Bacteria; phylum Pseudomonadota; class Alphaproteobacteria; order Rhodobacterales; family Rhodobacteraceae; genus JANSYP01. The sequence goes on along the minus strand of JBCDGN010000032.1, from coordinate 5,414 downwards.
ATGGCCTTCCCCTACATCCTGCTCGCATTGGCCATTGTGGCGGCCCTTGGCCCCGGTTTGATGAACGCGCTCATCGCTGTTGCAGCCGTCAACATACCTTTCTTTGCCCGCAACATCCGCGGCGTCACTGTTGGCATTGCACACAAGGAATTCGTCGATGCGGCGCGGCTCTCGGGCATGTCTGACACGCGGATTATTCTGACCGAAGTCCTGCCCAACGTCATCCCAGTCATCGTCATTGCCATGTCGACCACGGTAGGGTGGATGATCCTGGAAACGGCGGGTCTGTCGTTTCTTGGCCTCGGCAGTCAGCCGCCTCAGGCCGATCTGGGATCTATGCTGGGCGAAGCGCGGTCTGCCCTCATCACCAACCCACACACCTCTATCGTGCCGGGAGCGATGATCCTCGTGATCGTCATGGCCATCAACCTTTTGGGGGATGGGATCCGCGATGCGCTGGATCCGCGCCTAAAATCAGGCGCTTTGTCGCGGCCCATGCCTAAGACGCGGGTCGCCCGTAAGATCGCTCCTCCTTCACCGGATGGTGATGCGCTTTTGGCGTTACAGGATCTGCAGACCGAGTTCCAAGTAAAGGATCGCGTCTATAAAGCGGTGGGCGGGGTCACTCTGATGGTCCAATCCGGGGAATGCCTCGGCGTTATCGGGGAAAGTGGATCGGGCAAGTCAGTCACGGCGCTGAGTGTCATGGGGCTCGTCGCCTCCCCTCCTGGCGTGATCACCGGCGGTGCAGTCCGCTACAAGGGCGAGGATCTGGTCGGCGCGCCCTACGAAACACTGCGGGGTTTGAGAGGCCAGAAGATCGCTTACATTTTCCAAGACCCACTTTCGACGCTTCACCCTCTTTACACGGTCGGTGCCCAGATCATCGAAGCCATGCAGTGCCATCGCAAAGTCCCGGCGGCTAAGGCGCGCGCACGGACCATAGAGCTTCTCAAACTCGTGCGGATCCCAAACGCAGAAAGCCGTGTGGATGCTTATCCCCATGAGATGTCGGGCGGCATGCGCCAGCGGGTGGGCATCGCTATGGCCTTGGCAAATGACCCGGATGTGATCATCGCCGATGAGCCGACCACTGCGCTCGATGTCACGGTCCAAGCGCAAATCCTGTCTTTGCTTGACGATCTGCGCCGGGATCATGGTCTTGCGATCATCTTCATTACTCACGATTTCGGTGTGGTGGCGCAGCTTTGTGACCGTGTCGCGGTGATGTATGCGGGCCGCATCGTCGAACAAGGGTCCACCCACGATATCCTGCAAACCCCGGCCCACCCCTACACGGCGAAGCTGATGGCGTGCGTCCCAGAGCTTGGAGAAGGACAGCGGCGTTTAGAATCCATCCCAGGCCTGCCACCGGTCGTGGACAAACTCCCCGATGGCTGCGCTTTTGCTTCGCGTTGTCACAAAACCCAAACAACCTGTCTTAGCGGCAATGTCGCCCTCGACAGCTTCGGGCAGGGTCGCGCCGTGCGCTGTCTCTATCCCGAACGCAGCACCCAAGAGGCAGCGCAATGACCGCGGCTCTGGAGATCACTGATCTGTCCAAGAGCTTTCCCGTCGGCAGGCGCCTTTTCGGGCCGCCCAAAGGAATGGTCCATGCTGTCCAACCTTTGACCCTGACCGTGATGCAAGGCGAAACTCTGGGCATCGTCGGCGAGTCTGGGTGTGGGAAGTCGACCCTGGCGCGCATGTTGGTGGGTCTCCTGTCGCCTTCCGCAGGAACGATTGAGATTGAGGGCGCCGCGCTCGATACAGCAAACCCCGCCACATTCGGCAAAAAGATACAGTACGTTTTTCAGGACCCGATCTCTTCGCTCAACCCGCGCAAGACGATCCGCGAGATCATGGAGGCCCCGCTTAGTCACTTGCACGGCATGGATGCAATTGCGCGTTCGGCACGGATTGCAGAGATCTTCGCCGCGGTGAACCTGCGCGAGGAATTCCTGGAACGTTACCCGCACGAGTTCTCTGGCGGTCAGGCGCAGCGGATTGGGATTGCGCGCGCCCTGGCGGCTGATGCGCGGATCCTCATTCTTGATGAGCCGGTCTCCGCGCTGGACGTTTCTGTGCAGGCACAGGTTCTGAACCTTCTGGCAGACCTCAAGTCTGAGTTTGGTCTAACATATCTGTTCATCAGCCATGACCTGGCTGTGGTGGAGGCTGTCAGCGACAGAGTTGCGGTGCTTTATTTTGGTTCGGTCGTAGAGCTCGGGCCGGCGCAGGAAATATTTTCACGACCGCGCCACCCTTACACCAAACTTCTCGCTGCAAGCGCACCCGTGGTGGGCCGTCCCCTGCAACCACCCGAAGGCAAAGAAACGGAACTTCCCGATCCTCTGAACCCACCCAAAGGCTGCGCTTTTCACGCACGTTGCCCGAATGCGACGGCTATTTGCGCTAAACAAGTGCCGGTCCTTTCTGGGGACACTGGCAAAACACGGTTCGCGTGCTTCAACCCGCTCTAGCGATTTCACCACCGCCCAACCGTGAGGCTTGGCACATACTATCGAAGAGACATGCAGCAACGAATGGGTGCGGCGCACTGTACGCCGCCCGCTGCCGCAGCTTCACCAACCGTGTTTCGGCCGGAGAGAAGCCGTCTCGGCAGCCTGCCATCGGACGTACGATCTGATAAAGACACCGAGCTTGATGCTGGGAATGTGAAGGACAGCGCCTATAGGTTTCCGCTTCAAACTCGACCCCAAGCCGTGGGCAGGCTCACTGTGAACGCGCTGCCTTGTGAGCCGTGGTGGTCCACCGGCCTTCAAAACCCTATGAACTGTGCTCCCAGGCGTTTTGATCGTCACTCCAGAGCGCTTCGAAATTTGTCGAGTTCGGACGGCGAAATATTGGCAGTTTCGGATGCAGAGGGGAAGTCCCGGTCTTTGACCGATGCAACAAAAGACGAGAGCGCGGATCGACGTTCGGTCTTTATCTTTTCTTGTAAGCCATGAATGTTTCCGAACGCGCGCGCATGCCGCGGTCGCTCTGGCTGTTCTCCACAAATGTCATTCTGGAACAAGTAGATAATATCAGCGTTGGGCCCGGATCCCAGAGAACTTGTGATCAGTCGGGTCCGCTTTGTAATCTCTGCCATAACCTCTTCGCAGATCACCTCAGCTTCGACCGAAAAGGCGCCTGCGTCTTCCATGCGCTTGAAGGTCTGCCAAAGCTCCAGGGCTTCCTCGGCGGTTTTTCCGATTGCCCGCAAACCACCCTTCCAGGTCGATTTGCGGGGGATAAGGCCAAGGTGGCACATCACAGGGATGTCCTCGCGCGCCAGAGCTTCGACGATATGCGGGCCCCTCGCCGTGTAAACCGAATCCGCACCGTCTTGCATTGCCCTGAAAGCTTCGCGAAGGACTTCCGTTTCGGTCGGAAAGTCAGGAAGGGAAATAGCCGCTGTGAAGAACATATCCGGTGCCCCGTCGCGCACCGCACGTGTGTTATGGGAGTTGCCCATAATTAGGTCCAGACCAGCCTCGCGGGCTGCCGCGGCCTCTTCAGCCGTGTTTGCCGTCGTTTGGGTCAGCCTTTGGTGACCCTTTAAGCTTTGTAGGTCCGCGGCAGTGAAGTTGCGCATTTGGAAGCGAGCGTTCCAATCATAGATCCGTTTCATTTCCTGCTCCCACTTGGATTCCACTGCGCTCAAGGTTCTCGGCCATTCTGCAAGCTGCCGCTTTTGCTTTTAGGAAATTAGCGCAGATGCACCTTCCCGCATATGCCATCAAACAGACCAGTCGCAGAGTTGGCCATCCTGCGTATTTCAGGGTTTTTCCCGATCTTTGGCCCGAGCCTTTTGAATGCAACCAAAGGCGCACGCTAACACTGATCGCAGTCTGTTGCCCGCAGGCAATCTTACACTCGCGGGTTCGAGGGTGACTCTAGGGCTGGGAGGATAATGCCTATCTAAAGAGATTGCAGAGCGGATCAGGCAGGTCCGATATAGCATTCCTTGAGGACTTTGAGCACCAAAGCCACCTGCTTGTGGACACCCACTTTCTGGAAAACCGATTGCAGGTACTTGCGCGCGGTATGCCGCGAGATGCGCAAGTGCTCGCCCACATCGGTTAGTTCGACACCGTCGACCAGTAAAAGAACGAGGGTCGCTTCCACCCGTGTCAGGTCATAGGCTTCCATCAGCCGTTGCGTGGAAAGCGGCTCCCCTAGCCGATAGAGTGCATAGTAAGTCGCATCATCTGTGTCTGCGGCGTGCAGTTCGCGTAGTAGATACAGGTGGACTAACCCGCTGCGGTCCGAAAGCTCTAGTCTGGTCACACCAGAAGTTTTAGGCCGCCGAACTGCCTGTAGAAAGGTCCGACCGTCCTGTCCACGGGGCATCAATCGACCCTCGTTGAAGTGGAACAGTTCGCCGTTCTCCAACAACAGATCGGCTGCTTTGTTGGTATAGGCAACATCCAATGCCGCGTCGAAAACCATCACAGGGCCGCCAAAGGCATCCAAGGCGGCCTGCGCAATTTCGATCGGAGGGCGTTTTGGCGCTGGCTTCATGATTACGGCGCGTTTAAGTGACATTTCATCCAATAGGTGGCGCATGCCGCAATTGGGCACACTGGTAAACGACCAGGGTTTTCTAAGATCAAAAAACTCGTTAACGAGGCCGAGCGGTGAAATACGTGGGCACTGACATACGCAATTAAGAGACGCTCCTGACGGAGGAATGACAGGGGCGCGATACACGGCTTGCGCCCCTGTCAGGAATTGAAACCCCAAACCTAAAACAAATTAAGACCGCGAACAAAGCGACCTCAGGATCAGGTGCGTTTTCGAAGACGACGCAAGAGGGGCAAACCAGCAAGACCAGATGCAAGCATCAGCACGGAGGCCGGCACCGGAACGGGGTTCGTTGAATTTGCGTCACCTGTCCGGATTGTTTCCAAATATTCAGTGTCGATGAGCAAGTCTAAATTCGCATTGTTCAAGAAGTAATCGAAGCTGATAGTGGAGACTCCGTTGGCGATCGCCTTGAAACTGAAGGTCACAAGGTTCTGATTCGAAGACGGAAATGGCCCAATGATGCTCAAAAGTCCGCCTGCAACCAGTACGGGCGGCGTGCCAAGCGCTCCAGTGCTTTGAAACACAAATGTTGGGTCAATGCTTACACTGCTCAATTCCAGAAGGGTTTCATCGTAGTCCAATTCACCTTGGAATGCGAAGAAATCGGGAAAATCGTTGGATGTCGTCGCTGTAATCGTAAATTCATCATCAACCGAAAGCTGTCCTACTGCGGTCGAGTTGAACTCCACACTAACAGCATAAGCAGCGCCTGCAGAAAATAATCCAACCAACGCAGCCAAAGAAAGAGTTTTAGATAGCATCACGCCACTCCATTACACATTCATCTATTTTTAACACAAAGGCCCAAAGTAACAAAT
>JBCDGN010000031.1:0-37711 GCA_038751255.1 Pseudomonadota bacterium | reverse complement strand
GGCATGTGCTTTCAGCACTTCAACCTCTTCCCGCATCTGACGATCCTTGAGAATTGCACCTTGGCGCCGATCTGGGTGCGGAAAACACCGAAGAGGGAAGCGGAAGAAACCGCGATGCATTTCCTGGAGAAGGTGAAAATACCGGACCAGGCGCATAAGTATCCCGGCATGCTATCGGGGGGTCAGCAACAGCGCGTGGCGATTGCGCGCTCCTTGTGCATGAAGCCTCGGATCATGCTTTTTGACGAGCCGACATCGGCGCTTGATCCAGAGATGATTAAAGAGGTGCTCGATACGATGATCGAGCTTGCCGAAGACGGGATGACGATGCTCTGCGTGACCCATGAGATGGGTTTTGCCCGTCAGGTGGCGAACCGGGTGATCTTTATGGACCAAGGTCAGATTGTGGAGCAGAATGAACCGGAAGAGTTCTTCGAGAACCCGAAAAGCGACCGGACGAAACTGTTCCTGAGCCAGATCCTGGGACACTAAGCAGGGCGCGGGCAAGGGCCAACCGCCCCGCCCGCCCACCCGCGTTTGGCCCTTGCCCGCTTGGGGTTTCTCAAGAGGACAGGTCCTTTGGAACAACGAAGTCCACCAGTACGCCGCGCGATTGCGCGGCCTCACTCCAATTTGAATTGGCGAAGTCGACCACAAGTGTCGCCGCGGTTGGAAAGGTCATAAATTTCGCATGCGACGGAGCCGTGGAGACGATGTCTTGGCCCAGCGCTGCTATTCCGGGGTTGTGACCGATCATGAGCACTGTGTTGCCTGTCGCCGCTGCTAGCACTGCACGCATCAGATGTGGCGGTGCATGGTAAAGATCGTCCAGAAAACGTGGCTCTGGCGCCTCTGACCAGCCATCCGATAGCCGCTGCCAAGTTTCTACGGTGCGGGAGGCCGTGGAGCAGAAGACTTGATCGGGAAGATACCCTTGGGCGCTGAGCCAGACCCCAATCACTTTGCTGTCGTTTCGGCCTCGCTCGTTCAAAGGGCGGGCGTGATCGGTCAGGTTCAGGTCGTCCCAAGCTGACTTGGCATGTCTGAGCAGGATGAGGCGTAAATTCGGCATTGGGCTGAAACTCAGTTAATCCTGAGCCCGCCCGACTGTCCAGGGCTGGGCATGCCATACAACATGCGATCTGCCCACAATCGGCTTGAAACTAAGTTGCTCGAAAGACCCGGTAAGCGGGCGCGGGACCAATTGAGATCCGTCCACCTTCTGGATGAAACGTTCCACCTCCACCCCGCACGTTGCTGCCCCAAAGCTGAGTGGGATCGCATGCGCGCAATCCACAACGTCGTAGCATTCAGTTTGCAAGAGATTCGCAGCACAAATACTTGTTCGGTGCTCAGGCTGGCTTGCACGCGCCATGCAATACGGGATTGGCGGCTATGCGCGTTGTCCGGTAGGCAGCGGGGCGTCTGTCAGGTAGGTAGGTATTGCTGACGCGGTTGCCCGCAAGGCATTGAAAAAATAGTGCAATAAATGGCGGGACGGATAATAATCTTGCGCGCAAGATCTGTTCGAGAAAGGCAGCGACTTGCGCAATAATCCGACCCGTTGAACATGACAGAACCCGGGCGAGTGGCTAGTGTGCTGCTACAAAGGGAGCAAGGCGCGGGAGGACACCAATGCGATCTCTCACCGTGCGAGGATAGAACGGGGAGAAAGGCCTTGAAAGACCAACCCGATATTGACCCGGTTGAAAGTCAAGAATGGCAGGAAGCTGTCGCGGATGTGATAGAGCGCGACGGCGCGGACCGGGCGCATTTTCTGCTCGATAAAGCAGTACAGCAGGCCAGAGCCGCGGGCGCGATGTTGCCCTTTTCGGCGACCACACCCTATCAGAACACCATTCCCTCGGACGATCAGCCTGAATTCCCAGGCGATCTTGAGATGGAAGGCAGGATCCGGGCGATCAACCGTTGGAACGCGATGGCGACCGTGGTGCGTCGGAACAAGGTCAGCAGCGAATATGGTGGCCATATTGCGAGCTTCGCTTCCTCAGCAGCGCTTTATGATGTTGGACTGAACCATTTCTGGCGCTCTCGTTCGGCCGTGCATGGTGGTGATCTTGTGTTCTTCCAAGGCCATGTCATTCCGGGCATCTATGCGCGTTCTTTCATGGAAGGCCGGATCAGCGAAGAACAGCTGGAGAATTTCCGCTCTGAGGTCAGTGGTGGCGGCTTGTCGTCTTATCCACACCCCTGGTTGATGCCGGATTACTGGCAGTTCCCTACAGTTTCCATGGGGCTCGGGCCGCTTTGCGCGATCTACCAAGCGCGCTTTATGAAATACCTTCACAACCGCGGGCTCATCGATATGGGCGACCGCAAAGTGTGGTGCTTCCTCGGCGATGGCGAGATGGACGAGCCCGAAAGCCTCGGCGCCATAGGATTGGCCAGTCGCGAGGGGCTCGACAATCTGATCTTTGTCATCAACTGCAATCTGCAGCGTCTCGACGGACCGGTGCGCGGCAACTCAAAGATCGTACAAGAGCTTGAAGGCGAGTTCCGCGGCGCTGGCTGGGAAGTGATCAAATTGCTCTGGGGACGCGGCTGGGACGCTCTGTTGGAAAGAGACACCACAGGTCGGTTGCGCCAGTTGATGGATGAAACAGTCGACGGGGACTACCAGACCTTCAAGACAAAGGACGGTTCTTACATCCGCGAGCACTTCTTCGGAAAGTATCCAGAGACCGCTGCCCTGGTCGAGGATTGGACCGATGACCAGATCTGGGACCTGCGCCGCGGCGGGCATGATGTGCAGAAGGTCTACACCGCCTTCAAGCGCGCCACCGAGGTCCAAGGTCAGCCTGTCTGTTTGTTGGTCAAGACCGTCAAAGGTTATGGGATGGGCTCTGCCGGTGAAGGCCAGAACACCACGCACCAGCAGAAGAAAATGGCTGAAGATCAGCTCCGCGACATGCGCGACCGGTTCAAGATCCCGATCAGCGACGAGGATTTGCCGAAAGCGCCCTTCGTCTCGCTTAACAATGCACAGAAAGCCTATCTTGCCGATCGTCGCAAAGAGCTTGGCGGAGAGTTCCCGAAACGCCATTGGCGCGATGCGCCGAAGCTCGACATTCCTGCGCTTGAGAAGTTTGACAAGGAACTCAAAGGCACCGGAGAGCGCGAGATTTCCACCACAATGGCGTTCGTGCGTATCCTGACGACGCTGCTGCGGGACAAGCAGATCGGTAAACAAGTGGTACCGATTGTACCAGATGAAAGCCGCACCTTCGGGATGGAAGGTCTGTTCCGGTCTGTGGGGATCTACAATCCGCTTGGGCAGAACTACACGCCCGAAGATGCCGACCAGATGATGTACTACAAGGAAAGCAAATCTGGTCAGGTGCTTCAGGAAGGCATCAATGAGGCTGGCGCCATGGCCGACTGGATGGCGGCAGCGACTTCCTACTCGGTCCACGGCGTGCCGATGATCCCTTTCTATATCTACTATTCGATGTTCGGCTTCCAACGGATTGGCGATCTCGCCTGGGCCGCAGGCGATAGTCGGGCGCGGGGCTTTATGCTCGGCGGAACCGCAGGTCGCACAACATTGAATGGGGAAGGGCTGCAGCACGAGGATGGCCACAGCCATATCCTGGCTGGCACGATCCCCAATTGCGTGACCTATGACCCGACCTTCCAATATGAGGTGGCGGTGATCATCCACCACGGCCTGCAGCGCATGTTCGTCGACCAAGAAGACGTGTTTTTCTATCTCACGCTGATGAACGAAAACTACTCTCACCCCGATATGCCAATGGGGGTCGAGCAGGACATCATCAAAGGCCTTTACCGTCTGAAAGAGGTCAAGCGTCCAGGCAAGAAACACGTCACGCTCATGGGCTCGGGCACGATCCTCATGCAAGCCATTCACGCGGCGGAAATGCTGAAAGAGGATTTCGGTGTCACATCCGAAATCTGGTCGGCGACATCGCTCAACGAACTGGCGCGCGATGGACAGGATGCCACGCGTATCAACCGCCTGAACCCTTTTGCAGAGCAACGGGTCCCGTTTGTGACGGACCAGTTGAACCGGTCAAAAGGGCCAATCATCTCAGCGACCGACTACATCAAGAACTACAGCGAACAGATCCGCGGCTTCATTCCAGAAGGGCGCAGCTTCACCGCGCTTGGAACAGATGGGTTTGGCCGGTCAGACAGCCGGGTCAACCTGCGTCGCTTCTTTGAGGTCGATGCCAATCACATTGCCGCGGCGGCGATGACGGATCTTTGGAAGGCCGGGGCAGTGACAAAGGCCGATCTGATCAAAGCGTTGAGCAAATACGATATCGACGGCGGTAAGCCGAACCCCCGCCTGGTTTGAGCTAGGGGACCGAGGAGAGACCAAAATGGCACTTGATGTAACTGTTCCCGATATCGGCGATTTCACGGATGTTCCCGTGGTGGGCGTTCTCGTCAGCGTGGGCGACAGCGTTGATGCGGAAGACCCACTGATCGAACTTGAGAGCGACAAGGCAACGATGGAGGTCCCAAGCCCCGCCGCCGGCGTGGTGAAGGAGATCAAAGTCGGCGAAGGCGACAGTGTTTCTGAAGGATCGCTGATAGTGATCCTAGAAGAAGCCGCTGGCGGCGGGGCTGAGGCTGCCCCAGCGCCTGCTGAGGCCCCCGCGCCGGCTGCGGCACCAGCGCCTGCAACTGCCCCGGCGCCTGCGGCTCCTGCGGCGGCACCCGTCGCGGTGGTCGATGCAGGCTTTAGCAAAGCTCATGCATCGCCATCGGTGCGCGCCTTTGCCCGCAACCTTGGCGTTGATCTCACCAAGGTGAACGGCACCGGCCGGAAAGGTCGGATCCTGCGTGAGGACGTGACGGGCTATTTCAAATCGCTTTCGGCGCCTGCGGCCGCGCCTGGTGCGGCACCGGCAGGTGGCATGGGCATTCCGCCGATCCCAGTTGTCGATTTCTCCAAGTTCGGCCCTGTCGAAGATGTGGAGATGAGCCGGATCAAGAAGATCTCGGGTCCCGCGCTGCATCGGTCTTGGCTGAATGTTCCTGCGGTCACCCATAATGACGAAGCCGACATCACGGAACTCGACAAGTATCGCAAAGAAATGGACACAGCGGCCAAGGAAGAAGGCTACCGGGTCACGCTTTTGTCTTTTGTGATCAAAGCCTCAGTATCGGCCCTCAAGGCCCACTGGGAGGTCAACAGTTCGATCCATCCCGATGGCGATAAGCTGATCAAGAAAGACTACTACAATATCGGCTTTGCGGCAGATACGCCAAACGGTCTGGTGGTGCCGGTGATCAAAGACGCCGATCGCAAGGGGCTGGTGGCGATCTCTAAAGAACTGGGCGAGCTTTCCGCCAAAGCCCGCGCTGGCGAACTCAAAGGCGGCGATATGCAAGGCGCCAGCTTCACAATATCGTCTCTTGGCGGGATCGGCGGGACCAGCTTCACACCGATTGTGAACGCGCCAGAAGTGGCGATCTTGGGCCTCACCCGATCGAAGATGGAGCCGGTTTGGAACAAAGCCACCGAAGAATTTGAACCGCGGCTGATGCAGCCTTTGTCGCTGAGCTACGACCACCGGGCCATCGATGGGGCTTTGGCGGCGCGTTTTGTGGTGACGCTGAAAACGCTGCTTGGCGATATGCGCAAGCTGATGTGGTAAGGGAAAAATCCGATGGATGTCAAAGTACCTGATATCGGAGATTTCTCCGACGTCCCCGTAGTCTCGGTCTTGGTCTCTGTGGGCGATATGGTCGCCGAAGAAGACCCGTTGATCGAGCTAGAGTCCGACAAAGCAACGATGGAAGTGCCAAGCCCCGCGGCGGGCAAGATCACAGCCATCACGGTCAAAGAAGGTGATACCGTTTCGGAAGGCTCGGTGATCTTGAGCCTTGAGGCGGAAGGCGGCGCGGCTGAGCCCAGCGCTGAACCCGCTGCCCCCGCCACGGCACCGGCAGCTGCGGCCCCCGCTGCCGTGGCTGCGACCGGCACAGCTTCGGGTCCTGGGGATGTGCATGCTGAGGTGGTTGTCCTGGGCTCAGGCCCTGGCGGCTACACAGCGGCATTCCGTGCCGCGGACTTAGGCAAGAAGACAGTTCTGATTGAGCGCCATTCGAAATTGGGCGGTGTCTGTCTGAATGTGGGCTGTATCCCGTCCAAGGCACTTCTGCACATGGCCAAAGTTGTCACCGAGGCCGAAGAAATGGGATCCCATGGTGTCAAGTTTACCAAGCCTAAGATCGATCTCGATGCCTTGCGGTCCTGGAAAGACAGTGTTGTCGGCCAACTGACCGGTGGGCTCGATGGGTTGTCGAAGGCGCGTAAGGTGAAGGTCGTGCGCGGCTACGGCAAGTTCACCGGACCGAACATGATCGAGGTCGAAGGTGAGGACGGCACGAGCACCGTAAGCTTCGATCAATGTATCATCGCAGCGGGCTCTGAGCCGGTGGAACTGCCGTTCCTGCCGCATGACGATCCGCGCGTGATTGACTCGACCGGGGCCTTGGAACTGCGAGATATCCCGAAACGGATGCTGATCCTGGGCGGTGGGATTATCGGACTCGAGATGGCTTGTGTCTATGATGCGCTCGGCTCGAAAATCTCCGTTGTCGAGTTCATGGATCAGCTGATGCCTGGCGCCGATAAGGACATGGTCAAACCGCTCCATAAAAGGATCGAAGGACGGTACGAGAATATTTGGCTCAAGACCAAGGTGACGGCCATGGAGGCCCAGAAAAAGGGGCTCAAGGTCACCTTTGAGAAAGAAGGCGGCGAAACCTTCACCGACACGTTCGACAAGGTGCTCGTGGCGGTGGGGCGGAAACCAAATGGCAAGCTGATTAACGCCGGAGCTGCCGGTGTTGCCGTGGGTGAGCGTGGCTTCATCGCCGTGGATACCCAGCAGCGCACCGGTCAGGCACATATCTATGCCATTGGTGACGTGGTGGGCCAGCCGATGCTCGCCCACAAAGCTGTCCATGAAGGCAAAGTGGCCGCCGAGGCCGCAGCGGGTCAGAACCGACATTTCGATGCGCGGATCATTCCGTCTGTGGCCTATACCGACCCAGAGGTTGCCTGGTGCGGCGTGACCGAGACAGAGGCAAAAAAACAAGGTCTGAAGGTCGAAAAAGGCGTCTTCCCTTGGGCGGCTTCAGGCCGGGCGCTGTCAAACGCGCGCAGCGAGGGGGTGACCAAGGTGCTGTTCGATCCCGAAGATGATCGCGTTGTCGGTGCCGCCATTGTCGGCACCAATGCGGGCGATCTGATCTCTGAAGTGGCTCTGGCCATCGAAATGGGCGCCGATGCGGTCGATCTGGGCCATACGATCCATCCGCACCCTACCTTGTCGGAGACGGTCAACTTCGCAGCGGAGATGTTCGAAGGCACGATCACCGATCTGATGCCACCGAAGAAGCGGAAAGCGCACTAAAGATACGTTGTCCCCGGTTCGTCCGGGGGCCTCTCAATTTGGATAGGCGCCCTCAAGCGTTTTCAGAGCCATATCGATAAAGGGATCGTCCGGTAGCGTGGCAAGCTCATAAGCCGGACGCCCACCATTGAACGCCATCAGCACCGGCAAACCAAAGAGCTTGTCGAAATTGAGCCATTGGTTGAAAAAACCGGGAGGGAAACCGTTTTGTGGCGTTGCGATCCAGGTCGCGTTGCGATCCCAAAAGACCTCATCGAAATGCAGATAGAGCTTGTCGAGCAGTCCCATACCCAGCTTTTCAATGGCGCGCCGCTTGGCCCGCGGCAGAGGGGGATCAAATTGCGGACGACCCGCCTTCAAGACCCCCAGCGGCACGGTAACGATGACGGCATCGGCGCTGTGGCTTTTTCCGTCTGAAAAAGTAATCTCGATGCCGTTATTGCCCCGCGAAATCCTTTGCGCCTCATGCTGGAGCTGGACATCATAGCCACCCGAAAGTGCGGGCAGTATCTGCGCGTAACCACCAGGGAAGACCAAATCCGCGCCGTCATAGTCGTCTTGTTGCACATAGGCGCTGAGATTGATCTGATCGCGATCCGCGCCAGCGCCATGTTGGAGGATTGCGACTTCCTCAAGCCAGTTGGGTACCTCCCAATCGGACAATACTCGACCCTCTTTGCCACGGATCACGTAGCTGTCATCGGTCGGCATCCGACTAAGATCCAAGGCATTCGCAAGGGCCTCAATCGGATTGTCTGTCGCCCCATGGATCCAGCTTGCGCCAAGATCGACCGGCGCGCCGACGAGGTCTTTCGTCCAAATCCGTCCACCGACCCTGTCACGCGCCTCGAAAACGATTACGTCGCGGCCTGCTTCGGTGAGATACTGCGCCGCTGCCAGCCCGGCTATGCCTGCCCCGATGACTGCGATGCGTTGGGCGGAGGTTTCTTCCACAAAACCCGCGCTGCGTCGCCCGGATTCGTAGGCCGAGTGGACCGTGCTGTTGTAATAGGGATAAACCGCCTCGCCCGCGAAAAAGAGCCGTACGCCCACGGGTTTTTCCAGCCGCCGCCGGTCGCGTTGCCGGGCACCTCTGGCGACGTAGGAATAGGAGCCAAGCGTGTAAGGATCCTGGCTCCAGTTTGTGCGCAAATAGCCGGTGGCCTGCAGCCGAGTTTGGGCCGTGGCCGGGATCGGCACAAAGGCTGCAGAAAGCCCTGCGGCGACGACCTGTCGTCGGGTGAGAGTCATGCCCCCGCTCTAGAGGGCGAATGTTTCCATGATCACCGGGTCGACGACATTTGTGTTCGGAAGACGCTGAACCAGATCATCCACCTCTTGGGCCAGGAGCGGGAATGTCTTGTAATGGCAGGGAATCAGCGTTTTGAAGTTGAAGAAGCGGTTTGCCGCATAGGCCGCGCGGGCGATATCCATGGTGAAATGCCCCCCCACGGGCAGTATGCCGATCTCTGGATGATGTATATCCTCGATCAGTTCCATATCCATCATCACGTCCGTATCGCCCGCGAAATAGACTGCGCGATTGCCATGGTTTAGAACGAATCCCGCCTCGGATCCTGCATACATCGGCCCGTGATCGGTCCCGACAGAGGAGGAATGCACCGCATTCACCATGGTGACCGCAACATCGCCCAGCATCACGGTGCCGCCTTTGTTGAAGCCGATGGCCTTGATGCCTTCTGCCCCTTCCCAATAGCTGATCAGATCAAAGATCCCGACCACCGGGATATCGAGCTCTTTGGCCAGCGCCACGGTATCTCCGGAATGATCGAAATGCCCATGGGACAGGAGGATATGGGTGGCCCCCGTGATCGCCTCTGCACGCTTTTCCGCGGGGAATAGCGGGTTGGTGATCCACGGATCCAACAAAAGCACCTGATCGCCGATCTCAATCCGGAAACCAGAATGTCCAAGCCAGGTGAATTTCATAACTTCCTCCCTAATTAGTTGAAGGGAGCGTAGCGGGGACGTATGACAATTGGAACTCACCGAATTTATTGACGGCTATTGCGAGCGGACCGACTTCACCTACTGGTCAGAGCCGGTGAATGCGATCACCAATGCCGCTTTCATCGTTGCAGCGCTCATCATGTGGCGGCGGACCGCGGGGATGCCCTTGGGCCGGGCGCTTTGTGCGGTCTTGGCGGCCATCGGGCTTGGGTCATACCTCTTTCATACCCATGCCCAAGTGTGGTCGGCGATTGCCGATACCACACCCATTGCGGCCTTCATTCTTCTCTACATCTATGCGGCGAACAGACAGTTTTGGGGGTTGGGGCTCTGGCCCGGGCTCGCTCTGACGGCTCTTTTTATCCCTTACGTCTTCGTGACCTATCCGATCTTTAACAATCTGCCTTTCTTCGAGGTCTCTTCAGGATACTGGCCAGTTCCGCTCTTAATCGCGATCTATGCGGTCCTTTTGCGAAAGCGCGAGCCCGCGGTGGCGCGCGGGTTGGCGATCGGCGCAGGGATACTGGTTGCGTCACTGTTCTTCCGCACCATCGATATGCCGGTCTGTGGGAGCTTGCCTCTGGGCACACATTTCCTATGGCACATCCTAAACGGCATCATGTTGGGCTGGATGATCGAGGTCTATCGCCGTCATCGGCTCACCCAAATGTCATCGTCGGAACCCGCCTGACGTTAGGGCGGGTAAGCTGAAAATCGCCGGGCAACTTTCCTATGTGGCATAAGCGAGGGCCTTTGCTCCGGTCCCTTTCGCGAAATGTGCTGACCCGAAAGGAGGCAGGCGGGAATGATCGAGCTTTTGGCGCTTGTTTTGGTGGCTTTGGCGATCCTCGTGCCTGTGGTCAGACGTCGGAGCGCGGGCCAAAAGATGTCCGTCCCTCGGCTTTTCGGGGGCAGTGGGTGCCGTTGGAAAAAAGACAAGTTCCGTCGCTCAGAGCATTTCACCAGATGGATTTGCCTAGAGTGCAGCGTGGATGCCTTCACCAGCGACGGAAGGCCCCCCAAGGAATGCAAGCGCTATGCACGTTCGGGGCAGCTTTGATCCGCGTCTGAGCGGTTGCAGAGCCTCTGTCCGACGGGTAAAGCGGCGGGTGATTTGACAGACGGAGTGCCGCCGCCCATGTCCATCGATACTGCCACTGCCGCCAAAGTGGCCAAACTCGCCCGTATTCGCGTCGAGGAAGAGGCGCTGCCCGCCTTGGCATCGGAGTTCAACACCATCCTCGGCTTTATCGAGCAATTGAATGAGGTCGATGTCGAGGCTGTTGAGCCGATGGTCAGCGTCACACCGATGCGTTTGAAACGCCGCGAAGATGTGGTCACCGATGGCGACATTCAGGACAAAATCCTCGCCAATGCGCCGGACGCGCGCGAGGGCTTTTTCGCCGTCCCGAAGGTGGTCGAGTAATGTCGGATCTGAGCCAACTGACCATTGCAGAGGCGCGTGACAAATTGCGATCGGGCAAGGTGAGCGCGACCGAACTGACCGAGGCCTGCCTTACTGAGATCACTGCCGCAGACAGTCTCAACGCCTTTGTGCATAACACACCAGAAATCGCCCGTACCCAGGCTTCAGCTGCCGATGAGCGGATCAAAGCGGGCGAGGCCCCGGCGCTTTGCGGTATTCCGCTGGGGATCAAGGATCTTTTCTGCACCAAAGGTGTGGCGAGCCAAGCGGCCTCTCGCATCCTGGAAGGCTTCAAACCGGAATATGAAAGTACGGTGACCAGCCAGCTTTGGGAGGCTGGCGCGGTGATGCTGGGCAAGCTCAATATGGATGAGTTTGCCATGGGCTCTTCCAACGAGACATCGACCTATGGTGATGTGGTCAACCCCTGGCGGCGCGACGGCGATGCGACCGCGCTGACCCCGGGCGGGTCTTCGGGCGGTTCCGCTTCTGCGGTGGCGTCTGATTTGTGCCTTGCTGCCACTGGCACGGATACCGGCGGGTCAATCCGTCAGCCTGCGGCCTTCACTGGTATTGTGGGCATGAAACCCACCTATGGACGGTGTTCTCGTTGGGGGATCGTCGCTTTTGCCTCTTCTCTCGATCAGGCCGGGCCGATGACCAAGACGGTGCAGGACGCCGCCATCATGCTCGGCACCATGGCGGGGCACGACCCCAAGGACAGCACCTCTGCCGATCTCGTCGTTCCAGATTTCGAGGCGATGCTGACCGGCAACATTCGGGGCAAGAAGATCGGGATCCCAGCGGAATACCGCATGGAGGGCATGCCCGAAGAGATTGAAACCCTTTGGGCAGATGGCGCGACGATGCTGAAAGACGCGGGCGCCGAGATCATCGACATTACGCTGCCGCATACGAAATATGCCCTGCCCGCCTATTACGTGATCGCACCGGCGGAGGCGTCGTCCAACCTCGCGCGCTACGATGGGGTGCGCTACGGTCATCGTGCGAAGCTGTCTCAGGGCGATGGCATTGTCGAGATGTACGAAAAAACCCGTGCGGAGGGGTTTGGCGCAGAGGTCCAGAGGCGGATCATGATCGGGACCTATGTTCTTTCTGCGGGGTTC
The DNA here is from genome assembly GCA_038751255.1 of Pseudomonadota bacterium. Classification (GTDB taxonomy): domain Bacteria; phylum Pseudomonadota; class Alphaproteobacteria; order Rhodobacterales; family Rhodobacteraceae; genus JANSYP01. The sequence continues at coordinate 25,772 of JBCDGN010000031.1, read as the reverse complement.
TACGATGCCTATTACAACCGCGCGCGCAAAGTCCGCACCTTGATCAAACGCGATTTTGAGACGGTCTTTAACGATGGGATCGATGCGATCCTGACACCTGCCACGCCTTCCGCGGCCTTTGGTCTTGGTGAGTTGGACGAGGTCGATCCGGTGCAGATGTATCTCAACGACGTCTTCACGGTGACTGTGAACTTGGCCGGTCTGCCGGCGATTTCAGTGCCAACGGGGCTTGATCGTCAGGGTCTGCCGCTGGGATTGCAATTGATCGGTCGTCCTTGGGACGAAGGCAATTTGCTCAACGACGCCCAGGTTCTGGAAAAAGCTGCGGGCTTCAGCGCGAAACCAAAGAGGTGGTGGGAATGAGAGCTCTGTTTGTCCTTTTGCCCGCGACACTGGCCCTTGCTGCCTGCGACCCTGCCGGTCCGGCCACAGTGCGGTTGATCCCTGTTGGAGGGGAGGGCGCGGTGAGCGGCGACGGCGCGCCGCTTGATGCCCTGCGCACCGATGCTTCGCCCATCGCCAGCACCGATGCGATGGTCGCCGAACCTCCGGTGGAACTTGAGGAAGGCTCCGCTGATGATTTGGCTGCAGCCACCACGGCAGCGATTGGCGGTTCTGCAGGGTCTTCCGCACCAACCGATACTTCTGCTTTGACGGCCTATGCCACCAGTGCAACCAACCCACCTGGCACCGCGCTCTACCAGCGGGATTTTGCCTCCACCGAGCGCGCCTCACGGGCCTGCGCCCGCTATGGCGACAACAATCAGGCTCAAGCGGCATTTCTTGCAGCCGGCGGTCCGGCCCAAGACCCACGCGGGCTTGACCCCGATGGCGATGGCTATGCCTGCGGTTGGGACCCACTGACCTACCAGGGCAAAAGTGCCGGCTGAGAGTGACGAGGCCCTTTGGCACCCGTCGCCTAATTTTGGAGACCGGCGGCAAAACGGCAGCGTTCGGCTCGTCGTTTTGCACTACACCGCGATGGAAAGCGCCGCGGCCGCGCTAGAGCGCCTTTGCGATCCCAGTTTTGAAGTCTCTGCCCATTACCTCATTGGCAATGATGGTCAGCTGTGGCAGCTGGTGCCAGAGGCCAAACGCGCCTGGCATGCGGGCGCCGGACAATGGGGTGAGATCACGGATGTGAACTCCTACTCGATTGGGATTGAGCTCGACAATCTCGGCCACGCGCCCTTCGCGGAGCCACTGATGCAGCGGTTGATTGAAATCCTGAGGGTTCTGCTGGCAAGATACGCGTTGCCACCCGAAGCCGTGATTGGCCACTCAGATATGGCTCCGGTGCGGAAACGCGACCCCGGTCGGGCCTTTCCTTGGGCACGGCTCGCTGAACAAGGTCTGTCCGTCTGGCCAGAGACGCCGCAGCCGTTGGCGCCGGACGAAACCCGCTTTGCGGAGGCGGCCTTCGACTTTGGGTATCCTGTAGCGCCCGTTGATCATCTCCTGGAAGCGATACGCCAACGGTTTCGCCCCAAAGCTTCGGGACCGCTATCGTCTGACGATATGGGCGTGATGGTAGACCTCGCCCGACGCTTCCCCGTTGACCGAGGCAGCCAGAACGCCTAAGCGCGGGTCTTGCGCGGAGGGTCGGATGGCCGCGGCCGGTCTCGGTCGAGGAAAGTCCGGACTCCAAGAAGCAACGGCGCCGGGTAACGCCCGGCCGGGGAAACCCGAGGGAAAGCGCCACAGAGAACAGACCGCCCCGCACGCCGGGGTAAGGGTGAAACGGTGGGGTAAGAGCCCACCGCGGGCCTGGCAACAGGACCGGCACGGCAAGCCCCGCCGGGAGCAATGCCGAATAGGGTTCCCGCGCACCATGTGCAGGCCGCTTCAGCCGAGGGATCCGGGTTGGCAGCTAGAGCGTTTCGGCAACGGAACGCCCAGAGGAATGGTCATCCAAAGGGCTGCAAAGCCCTGGGACAGAATCCGGCTTATAGACCGTCCGCGCGCTATGATCCTGTTGATCTCAAATCAGGGCAGATCATGCACAAGAGTTGGGTTCGGTCCTGCTTTTTGGGTTAGAGAGTTATGCTACCTTCGATTGCGCTGACCGCGCTAGCAAGCCTGTCGGCGCCGGAAACGCCCGCTTGCCCGCGTGGGGATGTGCGAAGAAGCCCAACAGGTTTCTCAACCGTGCCTGCAGTCCCTGAGGTTGTGGTGAAACACCGAAAACGCGAGCACGATAGAGAACGACTCTCTGGCAGTCGCCGCAGACTAACTCAATCTGCGCAAATCATTTTCTGGCAACTCTGCTAAACATGGATCGCAGCTAGCAAGCAAATCAGTGCCAGTTCCACACTGAACCGGTCGGGACAATTGGGGTGAGCTCAACTACCACACTCTGGACGCGAAAGCAGACAGGCCTTTGGCAATACGTCGAGTGAAAAGATTAAGTTTTGTTGCGATCAAGTTAAACACATGTAAACTTGTATCAAGACACGCCGAAATTGTCCGTGAAGACTTGTTGCGTCAAAAGACGTACAAGCATCGAAAGAGGTGCGATTATGAATGTCTCTTACATTCGCAGAACGCCGGTGAAATTTTTCACCATTGCTTTGCTGACAGCTGCAGCTTGGTTGCAGCCAAACTCTGCCCCAGCGGCTCCTATCACTTTCGAACATCTCATGACGTCGAGGGGCTCAACAAGCCCAATAATAGTGGACTACCTAGGTCGCGGTATCGAGACACAAAGTGTTAAAATCACGGCACAAGGAGACACGGACGACCGCATTACGCCCGTTATTCCGATGGCCCCCGGATCGTTCCTTATTCCTCATACCAAGGCACAGTTCGAATTCACAGACACCAGTAATAATACTACCACGTTACAAATCGATATCACACCTGGGATCTTTGCGACGGGGACCACTTCATTCGACGGGGTAGTCGGCTTCGCTGTTGTTTTGAATGGCGCCTTTCAACGTGAGCTCATTGAAGGGCCGGGCTCAAGTGCACTCTTAAATTGGGATATGACGACGAGTGTGTCTGGCATCACTGGCACCAATGATAGTTTCATAAATTGGACTGTGTCACCATTTGTCACGACTGATTCAGGGAACGCCAGTATTCGTGTGGGCAATTACCACGTTGCCAATTCGAACTTCACCGCGACTGTCGAGGCAAACCCAGGAGCTGCACCAGTACCGCTACCATTTGGTATTGGGCTACTTGGTGCCGCTTTGGTCGTTCTGGGAGGGTTGAGAACCCTGCCCCAACGGCGGCAACAAAGACCTAAGGGATATCGGCACGGATTCGTTTCAACCTAAGGTTCCTTGCATTCGCAGGGTTGCCCCAGCGTGGTAGCTGGATAGCATAGGCCATTGAGCACCCCGACGTAGAAGACTATGCATTTTGCGTCTTGCTACACGTCGCAAAAATCTACTGCTTAGGCCTTGCCCACAGCGTCTGGCATAGAATTGGTGCTCGCGGCTAACTAAGGCGATTGGACTGATCGTGAAATCTTGCAGGATTACGTCAATCCTAATTATTCTGCGGCATCGAACACGCTCCTGGACTTGAATCTTTAACCCGCCTCACGGACAACAGAGGGCGACTCTGTTCCGTTGAGGAAACCTCCCATGCCCAAAGATGCAATGGCTGCTGACGCGCCCTTTGGCGATGCTATTCGATGGCACCTGACCTACTCACTTGGCAAGGACCCCGAAAACGCCACGATCTACGATTGGCGGATGGCGCTGTCTTTCGCAACTCGCCAACGGATTGTCGATGCTTGGTTCGAGTCGACCCGCAAAACCTATGAAGCGAAGGCCAAACGGGTCTATTATCTGTCGATGGAGTTCTTGATTGGCCGCCTTCTAGGGGATGGTTTGGTCAATCTGCAACTGCTCGACGAGGCGCAAGAAGCGCTTCGTGGCTTTGGTCTCGACCCCGATGCGGTGATTGCCAATGAACCCGATGCCGCGCTTGGCAATGGGGGCCTGGGTCGGCTTGCGGCCTGCTTCCTGGAATCGCTCTCGACCTTGGGTGTGCCGACCTATGGTTACGGGATCCGCTACGAGCATGGGCTTTTCCGACAGTCTTTTGGCGATGGAAAACAAGTAGAGCGCCCGGAAACTTGGTTGGAACAACCGCATCCTTGGGAATTTGAACGCCCCGAAGCGCTCTACCGGATCGGTTTCGGCGGCACTCTGAGCGAGAAAGCAGGCAAAAAGATCTGGCAACCCGGTGATGCGATCGAAGCCCAGGCCTTTGACACGCCGGTGATCGGCTGGGCCGGAAGGTGGGCGAACACCCTTCGGCTCTGGACGGCGCGCTCCATTGATCCTTTTGATCTCGACCGGTTCAATGCGGGTGACTATCTCGCGGCAACCGAGCCAGAAGCCAAAGCGCGCACGATCAGCCGCGTGCTGTATCCCGACGATTCCACAGAAATCGGCAAAGAGCTTCGGCTGAAGCAGGAATACTTCTTCACCGCGGCCTCACTCGCCGATATTTTGCGCCGGTTTGAAAGCGAATTTAACGATCTGAAGAAGTTGCCGCAAAAGGTCGCCATCCAGCTGAATGACACCCATCCGGCGATTGCTGGGCCAGAGCTTGTGCGGCTCTTGCACGACGAGCGCGGACTTGATTTCGATACCGCATTGGAGTTGGCCCAAGGCTGCCTGTCCTACACCAATCACACGCTCCTACCAGAGGCCTTAGAGCGCTGGCCCGAAGGGGTTTTTGGGAGCCTTCTTCCCCGGCATCTGGAAATCATCGATCGGATAGATGACCTCCATGCCAAGCAGAATCCGGGGCGCGGCGTGTCGCTCCATTCTGATGGCGACGTCAAGATGGGAGAGTTGAGCTTTGTCATGGCGCATCGCGTCAATGGGGTCTCGGCACTGCACACCGAGCTGATGAAGCAAAGCGTCTTCAAGGATCTCAACGCCCTGCATCCGGACCGAGTGGTTAATGTCACCAATGGGGTGACGCCGCGGCGTTGGCTTTTGTCCTGCAACCCAGGTCTTGCTAAGTTGATCAACAGCAAGATTGGCGATGCTTGGGTCGATGATCTAGAGCAGCTCAGCAAGCTTGAGGCGTATAGTGCCGACCCTGACTTCATTCAGGCTTTTGCAGAGGCGAAGGCGACCAATAAACTCGCGCTGGCCCGTCTGATTGAAGAGACGGCGGGGCTTAAGGTCGACCCAACAATGCTGTTCGACATCCAGATCAAGCGGATGCACGAATACAAGCGCCAGCACCTCAACATCCTCGAAGCGATAGCGCTTTGGCAAGAGATCCGCGCCAATCCGAAGGGTGATTGGACGCCGCGCCTAAAAATCTTCGCAGGCAAGGCCGCGCCGGCCTATTTCTTTGCCAAGGACATCATCCATCTGATCAACGATGTGGCATCGGTTCTGAATGCCGATCCGGTGACCAGCCCCTATCTCAATGTCGTGTTCCTGCCCAACTACAATGTATCGTTGGCGGAGAAACTGATCCCAGCGGCAGATCTGTCAGAGCAAATCTCCACCGCAGGCAAAGAAGCCTCGGGCACTGGGAACATGAAGTTTGCCCTTAATGGCGCGCTCACAGTGGGCACGCTTGATGGCGCGAATGTTGAAATTCGCGAACGGGTCGGGACAGAGAATTTTTTCTTGTTCGGGATGACTGCGAGCGAGGCCGAAGCCCGGCGCTCTGTTCCTGAGCACGCACGTCAAGCCATCGCCGCTGATCCACGGCTTGCGAAAGCGCTTAAAGCTATTCGTGACGGCGTGTTTTCCCCGACCGAGACGGACCGTCACAAGGGTATCGCCGAAAATCTTGAGGCCTCAGACTACTTCCTCGTTTGCTCCGATTTCAAAGACTATTGGCGCGCCCAACGCGAGGTTGATGCGGCTTTCAAAGATCAATCGGCTTGGATGCGGAAAGCAGCGCTCAACACTGCGCGAGCGGGTTGGTTTTCGTCCGACCGCAGTATCGAGACTTATCTGCGCGATGTCTGGGGTGCGAAATCTCTGTACAGCTCGTGACAAACGCCGTTTAGTAACCCTGACCTCGGGGACAAGAATTTAGACAAATGGCTGAAATAGAAAAGAAAAGTGGCGTACCTCACGCCACGCTTGCGCAGTTGCGCCAATTGTCACTGGGCGCTTTCCACGATCCTTTTGCCATTTTGGGTCCCCATGTCTCAGAGAGTGAGACCAGCCTCGTCATCTTCCAGCCTCATGCGAAGTCGGTCACCGCGCTGCAGGCAGGTGCTGAGGTCCCGCTTTTGGCCTATAGCGACGCGCCTGGGATATTCGCGGGAACGCTGCCTGAAAGTGCCGAGTATCGGCTCCGCGCGCAGGCAGCGGACGGCACCGAGTGGGAGTTTGAGGACCCCTACCGTTTCGGCCCCGTTTTGGGGGAGATGGACGAATACCTGATCGGGGAAGGCACCCACCGTCAGCTCTGGACGGCGCTTGGTGCGCATGTCGTCAGCCACGAGGGCGCGACCGGTGTTCATTTTGCCGTATGGGCGCCCAACGCGACGCGGGTCTCTCTGGTTGGGGATTTCAACGGCTGGGATGGTCGGCTTCATGTGATGCGCAAGCGGGGCACCACCGGCGTGTGGGAGTTTTTCTTCCCCGGCATCGGGGAAGGTGCGGTTTACAAGTACGAGATCCTCGGCCCCGACGGGACGCTTTTGCCGCAGAAGGCAGATCCGGTGGGCTTTGGGGCGCAGCATCCCCCGCAGACTGCGTCAGTTGTGCGTGATCTGACCGGCTACGGTTGGCATGATGGCGACTGGATGTCGAACCGGGCCGCGCATAACGCCAAGGATGCGCCGATTTCGATCTACGAGGTGCATCTGGGCTCTTGGACCCGCAAAGAAGACAATCGGCAAATCTCGTATTTCGAGGCCGCAACCGAGTTGGTCGACTATATTGCGGATATGGGCTTCACCCATTTGGAGCTTCTGCCGATCTCGGAATATCCGTTTGATGGGTCTTGGGGATATCAACCGGTGGGACTGTTCGCGCCGACGATCCGCCATGGGCCAGCGCAAGAGTTTCGCGATCTTGTCGATGCGGCGCATCAAAAGGGTATCGGCGTGTTGGTCGACTGGGTGCCCGCGCATTTTCCAACAGACGCGCATGGGCTTTCGCTTTTTGATGGCACACCGCTTTACGAACACGCCGATCCGCGTGAAGGTTTTCACCAAGACTGGAACACGCTGATCTACAATTTCGGCCGCACCGAAGTGGCGAATTTCTTGATCGCGAACGCGCTTTATTGGCTGGAGGAACATCATGCCGATGGGCTGCGGGTCGATGCGGTGGCCTCTATGCTTTACCGCGACTACTCCCGCGATGACGGCGAGTGGATCCCCAACAAAGACGGCGGTCGCGAGAACTATGAGGCGATCGATTTCCTCCGCGGCATGAATGTGGCGACATATGGCCGGGTCGAAGGGATCATGAATGTAGCGGAAGAGAGCACTGCATTTCCCGGTGTTTCCGCCCCGGTGAACCATGGCGGTTTGGGCTTTGGCTACAAGTGGAACATGGGCTGGATGAACGACACGCTTGACTATATCTCGCGTGATCCGGTGCACCGCAAATACCACCACCATCAGATGACATTCGGGCTGCACTACGCCTTTACCGAGAACTTTATCCTTCCAATTAGCCATGATGAGGTTGTGCATGGCAAAGGCTCTATGTTGGCGAAAATGCCCGGGTCCGAGGAAGAGAAATTCGCCAATCTGCGGGCCTATTATGGTTTCATGTGGGGTCACCCCGGCAAAAAGCTCTTGTTTATGGGGCAGGAGTTCGCCCAAGGCCACGAATGGAACCACAATGAAAGCCTCGATTGGGGCGCGTTGGACGGTCCACGCCATAAAGGCGTGCAAGCACTCATCCGTGATCTGAACCGGGTCTATCGCGAAACACCTGCGCTCTATGTTAAAGATGCCGATCCTGATGGTTTCCAGTGGATCGAGGCAAATGATGCAGAAAACTCGATCTATGCGTGGATCCGCAGAGGTGGGTCAGAGGACCAAAATGCCGTGGTGATCTGCAACTTCACACCCATAGAGCGCAGCAGTATCCGCATCGGATTGCCCCTGGAGGGGGACTGGCACGAGGCGATCAACAGCGATGCGCTGGCCTATGGCGGAGAGGGCCGGGGGAATATGGGCCGTATCACCGCAGAGTCTTTGCCAAGCCATGGACAGGCAGCGAGCGCAGAGATTTATCTGCCTCCGCTCTCGACGCTTATCCTCGTCAAAGAAAAATAAACTGCACTTGAGGATAGAACAGACAGCCGCAGGAAGGCATTAGGGAGGGCCGGATCATGGCGGAAAGCAAACAGCGTCTTGCACGCAGAAGCATGGCATTTGTTCTGGCGGGAGGCCGGGGCAGCCGATTGAAGGAATTGACCGATCTTCGAGCAAAACCAGCGGTTTATTTCGGGGGCAAAACTCGGATCATCGATTTCGCACTGTCCAATGCGCTGAACTCTGGCATCCGGAAAATGGCCATCGCGACCCAGTACAAAGCGCATTCACTGATCCGACACTGTCAGCGCGGCTGGAGCTTCTTTCGCGCCGAGCGGAATGAATATCTTGATATTCTCCCCGCCAGTCAGCGGGTGGACGAAAACCAATGGTATCTCGGCACCGCCGATGCTGTGACGCAAAACATTGATATCGTTGACAGCTATGACATCGAATATGTGCTGATCTTGGCGGGCGATCACATCTACAAGATGGACTACGAGCTGATGATCGAGTCACATGTGGCCGACGGTGCTGACGTAACCATCGGTTGCCTTACCGTCCCCCGAGAAGACGCGACGGCTTTCGGTGTCATGGCCGTGGATGAGACCGACCGGATCACGAGCTTTTTGGAGAAACCTGCAGATCCTCCGCACATCCCAGGCGACCCAGAACATGCGCTCGCGTCCATGGGCATCTACGTATTTAAATGGCAGTTTTTGCGCGACTTGCTGGTCGCCGATGCCGAAGACCCAAATTCAAGTCATGATTTCGGCAATGATCTGATCCCTTCTATTGTCAAGAACGGCAAGGCCATGGCGCATCGCTTCAACGATAGCTGTGTCCGCTCCGATCCCGAAGCACCGGCCTACTGGCGTGATGTGGGAACAATCGATGCCTTCTGGCAGGCCAATCTCAATCTGACCGATTTCAACCCTGATCTCGATCTTTGGGACCGCGAATGGCCGATCTGGACCTATCAAGAAGGTGTCCCGCCTGCGAAATTCATCCATGATTTTGAAGGTCGCCGGGGCAGCGCTGTGAGTTCATTGGTCTCTGGCGGCTGCATCGTCTCGGGCACCGAAATCCGAGAATCGCTTCTGTTCACGATGGTCCACACCAATTCCTTCGCGAGCCTCAACCAGGCTGTGGTGCTCCCCCATGTCTATGTCGGGCGCTCAGCCCGCTTGACCAAAGTGGTGATCGACCGCGGTGTGCACATCCCGCAGGGGCTGGTGGTCGGCGAGGATCCCGAAGAGGATGCCAAGTGGTTCCGCGTCTCCGAGGGAGGGGTCACACTGATCACACAAAGTATGCTCGACCGGAGAGACGCCGAAACATGATCAAGGTCCTATCGGTCGCGTCCGAATGCGTACCGTTTATAAAGACAGGCGGGCTTGCCGATGTTGCCGGTGCGCTTCCCGCCGCCTTGTCAGAGCAGGGCGTCGATATGCGGGTTTTGCTGCCGGGCTATCCAGCGGTGCTGGCCGCTTTGGGCGCGTCCCATACGGTTTTAGAAGACGGGGCACTTTTCGGCGGTCCAGCACAGTTGCTTGCGGGCGAAGCTGAGGGGATAAAACTTTACGTACTGGAGGCCGAGCATCTCTATGAACGATCCGGGACACCCTATTTGGGTCCGGAGGGACGCGATTGGGCTGACAATCCGCAGCGATTTGCGGCACTCTCCTGGGTTGCAGCGCGTCTGGGGGCGGAGGGCGCAGAGGATTGGCGCCCCGATCTGGTTCATGCGCACGACTGGCAAGGGGCCTTCGCGCCCTACTATTTGAAACGCCATTTCGACAGCGCAGTGCCGTCTGTTTTGACAATCCACAATGTCGCCTTTCACGGCATGGCTTCTGCGGCGCTGCTCACCGACTTGCGGCTCGATCCAGCCGATTTCACGCCCGAGGGGTTTGAGTTTTACGGCTCGATCAATGCGCTGAAGGCTGGGATCCTTTTTGCCGATAAGATCACCACCGTCTCACCCACCTATAGCAAGGAACTCACACGTCCTGAGTTCGGCGCCGGTCTCGATGGCGTGATCCGCGCGCGCGGGACCGATCTTTCGGGCATTCTCAACGGCATAGATACAAATGCCTGGGATCCCGCGCATGACGATGCTCTGGCAGAGCATTACGCAAGCTATCGCCATGTGAAAAAAAAGCAGGCGAATACCGAAGCGCTGCGGGCGGAATTTGGTCTGCCTCCAGCCGATGGGCCACTATGTGTGGTGGTGTCCCGCCTGACCGAGCAAAAGGGGCTTGATCTGCTTCTTGAGGCGTTGCCGGCACTAATCGAAAACGGCGGCCAGCTTGCGCTGCTCGGCTCTGGCGATGCTGCGCTAGAGCTCGCCTATCGCGAAGCCGCCGCAACAGAGCCGAATGTGGCGGTCTATATCGGCTATAACGAGGCGGTTTCGCATCGCGTGATTGCAGGTGGCGACGCGATCATCGTGCCGTCGCGTTTTGAGCCTTGCGGCCTGACCCAGCTTTATGGCTTGCGCTATGGCACGATCCCACTGGTGGCGCTGACGGGAGGTCTTGCAGACACGGTGATCCCGGCAAGCCCCGCTGCGCTCAGCGCGGGTGTCGCCACAGGTATCCAGGTATTTCCGTTAACGGCTGATGCGCTGCGCCAAAGCTTGATTGATCTTTGTGCGCTCTTCCGTCGACCTGACGACTGGGCGGCGCTGAGACGCAATGCTATGGATCAGGCGGTTGGCTGGGAAAGGTCGGCTGCTGCTTATACTCACCTCTACGGAGAGCTTGTACCCTCGTAATGCGTGTCAGTTTTTCTATGACCGAAGGCCGCCCTGCACCGCTTGGGGCGACGTTCGACGGCGATGGCGTCAATTTCGCGGTGTTCTCGAAAAATGCCACAAGGGTCTCTCTTTGTTTGTTTGACGAAGAGTGCAAGACCGAATCTCATCGCTTCGATCTGCCGGAACGATCAGACAATGTCTGGTTCGGTTATGTCTCAGGCCTGCGCCCCGGGCAGCAATATGGGCTGCGAGTGGATGGGCCTTACGAACCCAAAGAAGGCCACCGCTTTAACCCCAACAAGCTGTTGATCGACCCATATGCAAAACGTCTGACCGGACACCCGATCTGGCATGATGCGCTGATGGGATATCAGGTTGGCGATCCGATGAGTGACCTAAGCTTTGATACCCGTGATAGTGCGCCTTACATGCCGCGCTCGGTAGTGGAGGACCCGGTGTTTTCTTGGGACGATGCGCCGCGACCGACCCACACCATCGCAGAGACGGTGATCTACGAAGCGCATGTTAAAGGTCTCACGGCCGAGTTTCCTGGCGTGAAGGACGCGGGCAGTTTTACGGCGCTTGCGGCTGATCCGGTGCTCGATCATCTCACCGCGCTTGGCATTACGGCGATTGAACTCTTGCCAATCCAAGCCTTTCTCAACGACCGCTTTCTGGTGGAAAAGGAACTGAAAAACTACTGGGGGTATCAGACCCTGGGCTTTTTCGCGCCCGATCCGCGATATCTGTCAAAGGGGCAAATCAGCGAGTTTCAGCACACCGTTTCGCGACTTCATAGCGCCGGGATCGAGGTGCTGATGGATGTGGTCTACAACCATACCTGCGAGGGCAATCGGCTTGGTCCGACACTCTCTTTTCGCGGGCTCGACAATACAATCTATTATCGGCTCGCCCCTGATCCGCGCTATTACATCAACGATACTGGGACCGGTAACACGATCAATATGGACCACCCTATGGTGCAGCGATTGATCATGGACTCGCTGCGCTACTGGGTCGAGGTGATGCATGTGGATGGCTTCCGCTTTGATCTTTGCTCGGTTTTGGGACGCAGGGCCACAGGCTTTGACCGCGATGCACCGTTTTTCTGTGCACTTCGTCAGGACCCCGTGCTGGGTCAGGTCAAGCTGATCGCAGAGCCTTGGGATATTGGTCCCGGAGGGTATCAACTCGGCGGATATCCCCCGCCATTTGCGGAATGGAACGACAAGTTCCGGGACGGTGCACGTCGGTATTGGCGGGGTGATGCGGGAATGGTCCCCGATCTTGCCAGCCGGATCACCGGTTCTGCGCTCCAATTTGATCATTCGGGGCGTCCAGCGACAGCGTCGGTCAATTTTATCACCGCCCATGACGGCTTCACCCTGCAAGATGTGGTGTCCTATGAGCATCGCCATAACCTCGCCAATGGGGAGGAAAACCGCGATGGGCATTCCGAGAACTACTCAGACAATATGGGCATTGAAGGCCCCAGCAATGACCCCGATCGCATTGTGGCCCGCGCACGCCGTCGCCGAAACCTCATGGCCACGCTTCTTCTGAGTCAAGGCACACCGATGATCCTTGCCGGGGACGAGATCGGGAACAGCCAGCAGGGCAACAACAACGCTTATGCACAGGATAATCCTCTGGGGTGGGTCAATTGGGCAGAAGCAGACTCTGATTTCTGTTCCTTCACCTCCGCCCTGATCGAGTTTCGCAAGGATCACCCGATCCTGCGGCAGAAGCTCTTCCTGCATTCCCGAGAGCGTCGGTGGGACGGAATAGAGGATTTGTTTTGGCGTCGGGCCGATGGCGCACCGATGACCCAAGAAGATTGGGATGACGGTGAGCTAAGGGTGCTTTGCGCAGAGTTGCGAATGGCATCCGGCACGCCGCCCTATGCGCAGCGCGAAGATGCACTGTTCTTGGCCTTCAATTCCGGCGGTTTGCCGGTTCAGGTTCGCTTGCCTGATCCGCCCGTAGGGTATGGTTGGATCCGACGGATCGACAGTTTTGTCCCGATGATTGAGCCGCGACGCCTTCTTGGTGCGTTTTGTTTGCACGGGCCGTCGGTTGTTTGCTGCGCGTTGGAACCTTTGGATGGCTGATGCGCTCGATTGCCTTGCGGGCCGCATGGGGATTCAGCCAAGCTATACCGACGCCGTCGGCACCTACCGTCAAACCAGCCGCGAAACACAACTGGCATTGCTCGGGGCGATGGGGTTCGCGCTTGACCGCCCCGAAGACGCCGTCGAGCCGCTGCGGGCATTTGAGGCTGCAGATGCCAAGCGTGATCTGCCCCATTGGGTGGTCTGTGTGCCCGGCGACGTCCCGGATTTACCGCTTTCAGACCAGGTAGAGTGGCATTTGTCCCTCGAAGACGGATCTCAAAAAGAAGGGCTTGGGCCGCAGAATTTGCCAGGCATGCCGCTTGGACTGCATCAGCTAGAGATCGGCGGTGCCACGACCACGGTGATCTGCGCACCGTCGCAGCTGCCCTTGCCAAAACGAAGCTGGGGGGTGAGCTTGCCGCTTTATGGGCTGCGCCCGGCTGAACAAGGCGGGCTTGCCGATTACGAAGATCTGGCGCGTGCCGGGGAAGCGATCGCTGGTTACGGGGCGCAGTTTCTGGCGTTGAACCCTGTCCATGCTGGATTTTTGAATGATGAGCAAAACTATAGTCCATACGCGCCATCGCATCGACGGCGATTAAATGCGCTCCATATCCCGCTTGATTTGCCGGACCGGCCAGGCCTGCCTCTGATCGACTACGACATTGAAGTGCCACGTCGGGTTGATGCGATGCGTGCTGCCTATACCGATTTCCTCAACGGTGGTGGCGATCCCGGTTTCGAGCAATTCAAAACGCAAGAGGGCGCAAAACTTGAGATATTTACGCTGCACCAGGCGCTATCCGACAAGCTCGGGCCCTACTGGACGGATTGGCCAGAGCCCTACCGCGATCCGGGCTCGGACACAGTGCGCACGGCTGCGTCCGACTCACGCGATGCAATGGAGTTTCACGCCTGGCTGCAATGGAGCGCAGACAAAGCGCTTGCGCGCGCTAATATGCGTCTCAAAGCAGCTGGGATGCGCCATGGGCTTTACCTGGATCTCGCGGTGGGGACCCATCCCGCTGGGGCCGAGACCTGGGAAGACCGGATGAGCTTTGCCTTTGGAGCTTCGCTTGGAGCGCCGCCGGACGCGTTTTCCGCCGATGGACAATCTTGGGGACTTGCCCCGTTCAATCCACATGAGCTGGCACAACAAGGCTTTCGCGCCTTGGCCGAAACGCTCCGCTGCCAACTTGACCTGGCCGGAATGCTGCGCGTCGATCATATCCTGGGTTTTGAGCGTGCGTTTTGGGTGCCAGAGGACCCAGGCTGCGATGGCGCCTATGTCTCTATGCCGTTTGAAGCGATGCTGGCAGTTCTGCGATTAGAAGCCGCGCGAACAGGCGCGGTGATCATCGGAGAGGATCTCGGCAATGTCTCCGATGGCATTCGCAGTCAGATGGCAGCGTCGGGGGTGCTGGGCTGCCGTGTTCAGATGTTTGAACGTCTCTCTTGGGAAACGCCAAGGTTTCGCGCGCCTGAACGGTATGAACACGCCGCGATTGCGAGCTTTTCAACCCATGACTTGCCCACTTGGCGGGGCTGGCGCGAGGGTGCGGACCTGTCCGCGCTTCAATCCTTGGGGCGGATCGATGGGGACAAACGCGCGGCAGAGACGGCAATAAGGGCGCAAGAGACTACCGCTTTCGATCGCATGACCGCGCGCGAAGCACCCGCGGGCACGGATCCTCAGGAGGTCGATGCAATGCACCATGCTTTGGCCGCCAGCCAGTCTGCATTGGCTCTGGTTCAGATCGAGAATGTGTTGGACATTCAAGATCAGCCTAATCTGCCGGGGACTGTGACCGAGTATCCGAACTGGCGACAGCGATTGCCGATTGGCGTAGATCGTTATGAAAGCGACACAAAGCTGGTGCAGACCGCCAAAATCATGAAAGACCACAACCGCTGAAGGAGAGGCACCATGGATATCAAAACCGTGCCAACACAGCCCATCGAAGGCCAAAAACCCGGGACATCGGGGTTGCGAAAGAAAACCAGCGTGTTCGAAGCCCCAAGCTTTCTAGAAAACTTCATCCAATCGATTTGGACTGGGATTGGCGGGGTTGAAGGGAAGACGCTCGTCCTTGGCGGAGACGGTCGGCATTTCAATGCAGAAGCCGCGCAGACGGTCCTCAAGATGGCTGCCGCATCGGGCGCGGCACGGGTGATCGTTGGCCAGAACGCGATCCTGTCCACGCCCGCAGCGTCGAACCTGATCCGTCAGAGGGGCACAGATGGCGGCATAATCCTTTCGGCAAGCCATAATCCCGGCGGGCCGAAAGGGGATTTTGGCGTGAAGTTCAACACGCCCAATGGCGGGCCTGCCCCAGAGGACGTCACCAACGGCATCTTCGAGGCGACCAAAACGATCAGTAGTTACCAAGTCCTCGACGCGCCCGATTGCGATCTGAGCACGCTTGGTGAAAGCCCGATGGGCGACATGGTGGTCGAAGTGGTCGACCCGGTCGCTGACTATGCCGCGTTGATGGAGCAGATTTTCGATTTCGACGCGATCAAGGCGCTGTTGGCAGGAGGGTTCCGGCTCCGCTTTGACGCCATGCACGCCGTCACCGGCCCTTATGCGACTGAGATCCTCGAAAAGCGTCTTGGTGCCCCGTCGGGCAGTGTGGTCAATGGAGCACCATCGCCCGATTTCGGCGGGGGTCACCCCGACCCGAACCCCATTTGGGCCAACACTTTGATGGATGAGATGATGGGCCCAGACGCGCCCGATTTTGGCGCTGCCTCCGATGGGGATGGCGACCGCAACATGATCGTTGGGCGCGGCATCTATGTGACGCCATCCGACAGTCTCGCAGTGCTTGCAGCCAATGCCACACTGGTCCCGGCTTATAGCAGCGGGCTTGCCGGTGTCGCGCGGTCAATGCCGACCTCTGCCGCGGTGGATCGCGTCGCCGAAGCGCTTGGCATCGAATGCTTTGAGACGCCCACAGGATGGAAGTTCTTCGGCACACTTCTGGATGCTGGACGGGTGACTTTGTGCGGCGAAGAAAGCGCTGGGACCGGGTCCGATCATGTGCGCGAAAAAGATGGTCTTTGGGCCGTTCTGTTCTGGCTAAACATTCTCGCCGCCAGCGGTAAATCGGTCGCAGATATCCTTCAGGATCATTGGCAGCGCTTTGGCCGCAACTATTATTCCCGCCACGACTACGAGGGCGTCGACGCTGCCGGGGCAAACGCATTGATGGATGAGTTGCGCGCCCGGTTTTCGAAACTGCCCGGCAGTGCTGCGGGTCCTTTGACGGTCGAGAGTGTCGATGAATTTTCCTATGTCGACCCCATCGATGGCTCCACCGCCAGCCGCCAAGGTATCCGGCTGGGTCTCTCTGGCGGAGGGCGTGTTGTTTTTCGCCTTTCCGGGACGGGTACGGTCGGGGCGACGCTGCGGGTCTATCTGGAGCGTTTGGCCGAAGCGCCCGAACCCTTGGCCGAAGACCCACAGGTGGCGCTGACGGATATCATCACAGCCGCCGAGGCGGTTGCTGGGATTGTTGAACGCACAGGCAGGGACGCCCCGGACGTCAAGACATAGGGCTAGCGATCAGGCGAATTAAGACGGAGGGTCGAGACGCGGATCTAAGGGAGTGACGGGCTCGTTGCTGCCCAAGCTTGAGCGCCTGGCGATCAGGGAGACCGCGGTACGGCGCTCAGGCGCTGGTTTTTCACCCTCGTCCAGCCAGTGCAGCATGGTCTCTGCTGTTTCGATCCCAATTTCTTGCGGACCGCAGTGGATCGAACTGAGCGGTGGAAACGCGGTGGCAGCATCCTCGATATCGTCAAAACCCACCAAACGAAAATCGCGTCCAAGAGCGATCCCTGCCTCGGCAAAACCACTCAGCATCCCAAGGGCCACCAGATCGCTAAAACAGACCGCGGCTTCGGGCGCCGCAGGCTCTTCAGCGAACTTGAGCGCGACGGCGCGCCCGAAGTTCTTGGTCGGGCGTCCTGACAGGACACGTGGTGTGGCGCCTTCTCGCGCCATAACCTGGTAGTAGCCACTCATGCGCTCTGCGGTGACAGAGCGATCCTCAAGACCGCCGACAAAGGCAATGCTCCGACAGCCGAGCTGCATCAAATGGTCGGTCGCGAGCTCGCCTCCATGGGCAAAATCGGGCGCATAAAGCGGGAAAAGATCCGTGCGGTCATCGGCCTTGCGCATCACTTGCATCGCGGGTTTTCCGGCGCGTGCGATCCGGTCGAAAGCCTCCGCATCCCCCCCGTATGACGGCGACAGAACAAAGGCCGAGACGCCATGTTCGATCATCGCAGCGATCACTTGGGCTTGGATCTCGGGATTTTCATCGGCATTTGCGATGACCGTTGAATATCCCGCCTCGGCGAACCGCATCTGCGCACTGGCCGCAAACTCGGTAAAAAACGGGTTCCTCAGATCGTTGATGATCAGACCGATCAGCCCCGAGGGCGTTCCTCTAAGACCCGCAGCTGATCGATTATAAACATAGTTCAGCGCGGTCATCGACTGCGTGACCTTCTCGCGCGTGCTGTCTTTGACCAACGCAGAATTCTGCAGAACCAAAGACACAGTGGATTTTGACACACCCGCATGGCGCGCCACATCGAGGATGGTGGGCCGTTTCGCCACGGTCCTCAGTCGATGCCGTGAAGCTTAAGAAGCAGCGCCATGCGTTCCTCTGCGAGTTCTGGTTTGGACAAGACCCGGGCCTGGTCTGCGAGCCGATACACTTCGGCGTAATGCGTGATCTCGCGGGAGGATTGAAAGCCCCCCGGCATGATAAAGTGGCTTTGTGCGCCGTTGAGCCACGCGAGAAAGGCGATGCCAGCTTTGTAAAAGCGCGTCTGGGCTTTAAAAATCTCTCGGCTGAGCGGCACAGTGGGCGCGAAGAGCGCGTCATAGCGCGGCCGGTCGCCCTGTGCGAGGGCTTCCAACGCTTGGGAGGCGGCGGGCGCGATGGCGGCAAAGGCTCCCAAAAGCGCATGAGAATAGTTTTGGCCATCGCCCGCGATCAGATCGGCATAGTTGAAATCGTCACCGGTGTAGAGCCGCACGCCTTCGGGGAGTAACGCACGAAACCGCTCCTCGAGCGATTGATCGAGCAGAGAGATCTTGATCCCATCAACCTTGGACTGGTTGTCTTTAATGATCTGCAGCACAGTTGCTGAGGTGCTTTCAAAATCTGAGGCACCCCAGTATCCGGCAAGTGCGGGGTCAAACATGTCTCCCAACCAGTGGAGGATCACAGGCTCTTTTGCCTCCACCAACAGCTTTCCGTAGATGGCTGCGTAGGTGTCTGAGGCTGCCTTGATATGCGGCAAGGCGCGGGTTGCCATTAAAATTATCTGACCGCCAGCGGACTCAATGGCGTCCATCTGCTCTCTATAAGCTGCTTCGATGGCCTCTGGTGTTGTGAGTTCCTCCAGTGGAAACTGGTCCGTGCCCGCCCCGCAGGCAACGCGCGGTTTGAGTGGATGGGCCTTAGCTTCAACCATGGTGCGTTCGATCAGGGCCTTGGCCGACGGCCAATCGACACCCATGCCACGCTGTGCAGTGTCCATGGCTTCTGCCAATCCGAGACCCTGGTCCCACAGCCAATGGCGAAAAGCGAGCGTGTTTTCCCAGTCAATGGCCGGAGGCGCGACCCAAGGATCACGCTCTGCCAATGGGTCAGAGACCACATGTGCGGCTGCAAAGGCAGTGCGGGTCAGAGGCACGTTTGGGGCGCGAGGAACCAGCGGTTCCCCAGAAAGGCGATAGGGCTCTAGCTTTCCCTCGTATGTCGGTAGGTTCAACATCTTCAACTTCATACCTCTAGATCGAGTACGAGGATCCCGTCGATCCCACCGACGGCATTGTCCACAAGCTGCTGGCCGAGCGCCTGATGTTCTGCGTTTTGGGCATAGCGTTCCAGCGCTGCCCAATCGTCGAAATCGATTACGAACCCATGCATATATCCACGCTCGATCTTCTCTGGGCTCTCCGAACGCCCACCTGTGAACCCAAAAGCGCCGTCGAGCTTTTCGGCAACCGCCGCAAGCTCAGCATAGATCTGAGCAATCTTCGCCTCCGGTGTATGGGGGGTGAATTGGGTCAAAACAATATGTCGGATCATGAGCCTATTCCTTGATCTTCTTTGATCATATCGGCGGCTTTTTCACCGATCATGATCGCGGCGGCGTTGGTGTTGGAAGAGATGATTTTCGGCATGATCGAGGCATCGACGACCCGAAGACCAGCGATCCCATTGAGCTTCAACCGCGGATCGAGCACGGCTTCGGGATCGATCCCCATGCGGCAAGTACCAGCCGGGTGATGTGAGGTTTTCGAATTCTCGCAGATGAAGTCAAAGTAATCTTCATCCGTTTTGACATTGGGGCCTGGCAGTCTTTCGGCTTCGATGAAGGGTTTAAGCGGCTCCTGCGCCATGATGTCTTGCGTGAGCTTGAGGCCGCGGATCGACATCTCTCGGTCCCTTGGATCGGCTAGGTAGTTGGGGTCAAGCAGGGGCTCTGCCTGCGGATCGGCGCTTTGAAGCCTCACGGTCCCGCGCGATCGCGGATGGAGATAACAGGAATTCAGTGTGACCCCCCCTTGGGGCATAGACACGACCCCTGCCTCAATGCCTGTGCCGAGCCCCAAATGAAATTGCAGATCGGGCGAGCGATCATTGGGATCGGCGTACCAAAAGCCACCTGTTTCAAAGAGGCTCGACGCGGCGGGCCCTTTGCGGGTGAGTATGTACTGAAGACCAGCAACGACCGAGAGATGCGGTTTGGCAAAGCGATCATAGGAATGGGGGCCGCTGACCTCGCAGATGCAATAAAGATCGAGATGATCTTGAAGATTTGCCCCCACTTGGGGCTGGTCGAGATGCACAGTGAGACCCAGAGCAGAAAGCTCTTCCCCGGGCCCGATGCCGGACAGCTGCAAAAGCCGCGGCGAGCCGATCGCGCCGGAGCTTAGAAGAACCTCTGCTTCGGCATGGATCTTAGTACCATCGAGCAGTTCAACACCCGTGGCGCGTTGATCCTCGACCAAAATACGTTTGACCGAAGCGCCGGTACGGATCGTGAGGTTCGGACGCCCACGGTTTGGCGCAATATAGGCCATCGCCGCAGAGGACCGCCGCGCATTGCGCTGTGTCAGTTGATAATAGCCCGCGCCCTCTTGGGTTGCGCCTGTCATATCTTCATTGAATGGGATACCAAGCTTCGCTGCGGCCTCGAAGTAAGCCTCGCAAATCGGCAGCGGGGCAATGGGTTTTGACACCCCGAGCGGTCCACCCTTGGCGTGGAAGTCGTTGTCATAGGTATCGTTGTCTTCGGCTTTTTTGAAGTATGGCAGGACATCGTCATAGCCCCATCCGGTGCATCCCATTTGCCGCCAATCATCGTAGTCAGCGGCGTTGCCGCGGGTGTAGATTTGGGCATTTATCGCCGATCCGCCACCGATCACTTTGGCCTGGGTATAGCGAAAGACCCTGTCTTGCATGTGCCGCTGCGGGGTGCTGTGCCAGCCCCAACTGCCAATGCCTTTGGTCATCTTTGCAAAGCCTGCCGGCAGATGATAGAAGGGGTGCCGGTCGCCACCGCCGGCCTCCAGCAGCAAGACCTTGGTGGCAGAGTCTTCGCTTAGCCGCGCGGCCAGCACGCATCCTGCGCTGCCACCGCCGATGATGATGAAATCATATCCCTCAGACATGGCTGATCCTCAAAGCCTGTGTAATGAAAGCCCGCCATCGACAGCGATGACAGACCCGGTGGCAAACGCCATTTGACCGGTTGCGATGGGCGGCATCAGGGCGCCGATATCTTGCGGCTGACCCCAACGTTTGGCCGGGACGAGACCGCCTGCAATGCGATCACTGTATCGGTCTTTCACGCCCGCGGTCATGGGCGTTTCGATGATGCCCGGCCGTAACTCAAAGACCCCGATCCCGTGGGCAGCAAGCCGCACCGCGAAAAGCCGGGCCATCATGGACCCACCAGCTTTGGAGATGCAGTATTCGCCGCGCTCGACCGACACCATCTCGGCGCTCACCGAAGTGACAAAGGTGATGGACTTGTAAAGATCGTCAACAGCACTGAGCATCCGCTGAGCGACCTTTTGTGCGAGAAAGAAGGCCCCGCGCAGGTTCACATCCATCACATGATCGAAACTTTGCGGCGCCAGATCGAGCAGATCGCCGCGTTCTTTCGCAGGTACGCCCGCGTTTGAGACAAATGTGTTGATTGGTCCTAGGTCACTCTCAATCCGTTCGAGAAGATGATTGTGCTGCGCGATTTCGGTCACGTCGTGCTGGTAGTAATGCGCGCCCTCACCAAGCTGTTCCAAAGCGGCTTGAACCTCCGCATTTGCGGCAGGCTCCAGCGAGGCCATCGCAATCTGAAACCCGGATTTGTGCAGCGCTTCGGAAATGCCCAGCCCGATGCCGCGATGCGCGCCAGTGATCAGCGCCACGGGGGTCATGCGCCCAGCTCCTGTTTGATCTTGTCAGCGGTGCGCAATGCCAAGGCGGCCACAGTGAGTGCGGGATTGACTGCGGCGGAGGTGGGCAGGGCGCTCGCATCGGTGACAAAAAGATTGGGGTGATCCCAACTGCGGCAGTCCGGATCAACGACGGAGCTGGTCGGATCATCCCCCAGTCTGAGCGTACCGCATTGATGCGATGGCACCCTGCTATCGAAGAGCCGCGAGAGCACGACCGGAAAGCCCGCCGCGCGAAATGCGCGTTTGGTTTGCGCCACAAGACGATGATGCGCTGTCATGTTCGAGCGTCTCCAAATCAATTGGATCGTTCCATTTTTAAGGCAAATACGGCTTTCTGGGTCAGGGAGATCCTCTGAAATCGCGTAGATATCGATGGCGTGGCCCGAGATGTATCGCGCGATTGGGCGCGGCAATTCTGGAACCTGGATTTTGAGGATATCAGATGTGACACGTCCGAGCAGCTGCACATTGCCCAAGGGTGGCCCGCCCTCGCCGTCTGAGAGATACCATTCATTGATTCCGAAGGTCTTTTGGTAGATCGCGGTGTTGCGAAACCGCGGATCGATGGCGATCAGGGCGCTGGCATTGTGGTTCATGAAACAACGGCCGACCTGATCATTGCTGTTGGCGATTTCGGACCGCAGCAGCAGGGCGGCTGATTGCACCGCGCCCGCGCAAAGCGCGACGACGCCCGCTTTGAGGCGTTTTTCCTCTCCGTCCTGGAGGAAGCGGATGGTGTCTATCTTGCGATTGTCAGGCCCAACCCCCAATCCGGTGACATCAGCGCCGGTTTCAAGGCGAACATTTTCATGGCGCAGCGCTGCGTCAAGGCCGCAGGTTTCGGCATCCATTTTGCCGTCTCGCAGGTCGGGATAGCCATCCCAACCAGTCTGACCCGCCGCCAGCCACGCATCGATATCAACGCCAAGGGGCAGCGTAAAACAAGCTGTGCCGGATTTTTCCAACCGAGCCCGCGCTTGGGCGATAGCAGGTTCATCGGGCACCGGCGGGAAAGGATATTCCGCGCCGTGAGGGGGCTCTGTTGGGTCCGATCCAGTGTCGCCCCGCACTTCATAGAGAGCCTCGGCCTGATCGTACCAGGGCGCCAATTCCTCATAGGGGAACGGCCAAGCAGGCGAAATGCCATCGGCATGTTCAAGTTCACCAAAGTCTTCGGCGCGGTAACGGATCAACACCGCGCCATAGAATTTCGAGTTGCCACCGACATTGTAGTAGTTGCCAGGTGAAAACGTTGCACCATCGCCATCGATCCAGGTTTCTTCGCCGCGGAACGCACTATTGGTGTAGATCCGATTGGGATCGCGCGAGGGCGCGTCGTCGGGGATCTGGTGACCTTTCTCTAAGATCACGATCTTCGCCCCGGTCGACGCGAGCCCAGCGGCGAGCGTTGCACCGCCCATGCCACTGCCGATGATAACGATATCGGCGGTCTCTTCCATCAGTTGCTCAAGCGATGCGATTTTCGGTTTCAGGATCGAAGGGCACGGCTTTCTCCATATTGAGCGCAAAAGGAACGACATGGCCTGGTGCCACATCGACATCTGCCCGCATCCGCGCGATGCATTCCTTGCCGCCAATGGTGCAGGTGACAAATGTATCAGATCCCGCAGGCTCGGTCACTTCAACCTTGGTTTCCACGGTTTGCAGATGCGTTGATTTCCGGTCCGCCCCTTCAGGATCGGTGATCGCCTCTGGCCGAAGCCCCAAGGTGATCGTTTTCCCGTTAAAACCCTTCAGCGCCTCAGACGGCGCGGCGAACGCAAGCGAAACCGGTGTGCCGTCGCCTGCGGTGGTGTCGGCATAGACTGCATTTTCTTCGACACGGACCTGCACAGGGATCAGGTTCATCGACGGAGAGCCCATGAAGCTCGCGACAAAGAGATTGGCGGGATTGTCATAGATTTCTTTTGGGGTTCCCAGCTGCTGCACATACCCGCCATTCATCACCGCGATCCGGGTCGACAGCGTCAGGGCTTCGATCTGGTCATGGGTCACATAAACAATGGTGGTGCCAAGCTTCTGGTGCAGTTTCTTGATTTCGGTGCGCATATCCACACGCAGCTTGGCATCGAGGTTCGACAAGGGCTCATCGAACAAGAATACATCGGGATCCCGCACCAAGGCGCGGCCCATTGCAACTCGCTGCCGCTGACCGCCGGAAAGCTGACCGGGTTTCCGGTCGAGAAGCTGCTCAATCTGCAAAAGCTTCGCCACATCTGCCATCGCCGCATCGCGTTCGGGTTTGGGCGTGCCGTGCATCTCGAGCCCGAAGGTGATGTTCTGCGCCACGGTCATATTGGGGTAGAGCGCATAGGATTGGAACACCATCGCAATGTTGCGTTTGGAGGGGTGGACCCCGTTCATCACCTGGCCTTTGATCGAGATCTCGCCCGAGCTGATATCTTCAAGCCCGGCGATCATGTTGAGCAAGGTTGATTTCCCACAGCCGGAGGGCCCGACAAGGACCAGAAACTCTCCTTCTTCGACTGCGATATCGACGCGGTGCAGAACCTCTACAGAGCCGTAGGATTTGGTGGCATTGTTGATGTCAAGAAAACCCATGGTTCAGCCTTTCACAGAGCCAGCCATCAGCCCGCGCACAAAGTAGCGGCCTGCGACGATGTAAACGAGAAGAGTGGGAAGCGCGGCCATGATCGCGCCAGCGAAGTGGACATTGTATTCCTTCACCCCTGTGGAGCTTTGCACCAGGTTGTTCAACGCCACAGTCATCGGAGAAGAGTCTCCGCTTGCGAAAGACGCGCCGAAGAGGAAGTCGTTCCAGATATTGGTGAACTGCCAGATCACGCAGACCACGATGATCGGGCCTGAGGTCGGCAGCATGATCCGCCAGAAGATCTGGAAGAACCCGGCCCCATCGATTTGTGCTGCGCGGACCAGTTCAGTCGGGAAAGCGGCATAGTAGTTGCGAAAGTAAAGGGTCGAGAACCCGATCCCGTAGACCACGTGAACCAATACCAGCCCGGTTGTTGTCCCTGCCAGCCCAATCAGGCCCAGGATCCGCGCCATGGGGATCAGCACGATCTGAAACGGGATGAAGCAAGAGAAGAGCATCAGGCCAAAGAGTATGGTCGCACCCTTGAATTGCCACTTGGTCAGGACATACCCGTTCAGCGCCCCAAGCACGGTCGAGATGATCACCGCTGGAACCACCATGCGGATGGAGTTCCAGAAATAGGGCTTCAACCCTGTCGCCTCGACGCCCACCTGCGCGGTGGACCACGCCTCTGCCCAGGGCTCGAAGGTCCAGGTTTGGGGCAGGGCGATCATGCTGCCACCGGTGATCTCGGCCAGTGGCTTCACCGAGTTCACCAACATGATGAAGAGCGGCAGCAGATAGAAGAGCGCGAAGACCAGAAGCACCGTGTAGAGAATGAAGCGGGTGACATTGCCGGTTTTAACAGCGCTGTCTTGTGTTGCGACGGCCATCACTTCTTCTCCCGAAGTTCAGCGTAGAGATAGGGGACGATAATCGCCGCCACGGTCATCAACATGATCACCGCAGAGGCCGCGCCGATCCCCATCTGGTTTCGCGTAAAGGTATAGGAATACATGAAAGTTGCGGGCAATTCCGTGGCGCGTCCAGGACCCCCGCCCGTCAAAGCGATAACAAGGTCATAAGACTTAATCGCCAAATGCGCCAAGATCACGAAGGCCGATAGGAAGGCGGGTCTGAGCTGCGGAATGATGATCCGGCGGTAGAGCTGAAAATTGCTCGCACCATCCATTTGCGCGGCCTTGATGATCTCATTGTCGATGCCGCGGAGACCGGCCAGGAACATTGCCATCACAAAGCCGCTCGATTGCCAGACGGCGGCGATGACCAAACAATAGATCGCGTAGTCACGGTCCTTGATCCAGTTGAACTGGAAACTGGTCCAGCCCCAGACATGCATGGTGTTTTCAAGCCCAATGCCGGGATCCAAAAACCACTTCCATGCAGTCCCGGTGACGATGAAGCTGAGCGCCATGGGATAGAGGTAGATCGGGCGCAACACGCCCTCGCCGCGGATCTTTTGGTCAAGAAAGATCGCCAGCATGAGACCGATGGCGCAGCAAATGATGATGTAGAGGCCTGCGAAAACGCCCAGATTGGTGATCGCCACTTCCCAATGCGACAGCTTAAAGAGCTTTTCGTAGTTG